>CAKTXO010000007.1 GCA_934630985.1 uncultured Oscillospiraceae bacterium
CCCCCAGCGGAGGACACCCCGGACGAATCGGAAGATGACCGTAATCTGGGTGCCGAAGCCTACGCCTCTACGCAAAAAAGTATCATGCTGTTCGACTTTGCGGACAACGGCGACTACACGACCCGGCTGAACTACCAGGTGTCGTGCGCCTATAAACCCAACGGCAGCGGCACGACCCGGACAGCCTATGTCAAGAACATGGGCTGGCACTTTGCAAGGTACGGCGGTGTTGCCCATGCGGATGAACCGCTGTACTGCATTGAGCCTTGGCGTAATTATGCGGCCAGTACCAGCGGCAATTCCGTGGACCGGGATGTAACGCTAAATGGAAGCGGCAGTACCACCGGAAGCAACGTCTGGTATGCGCTGCCCTCCGCTCGGCGGGAGGCTATCGGGCTTATCCTTCTGTACAGTGACCAGCAGTGGGATCATTCTATCAGCGTCACCACCACGAAGAAGGACAGCAATCCCAATGTTCCCCTACGGGTAGCTACGCAAATTCTGATCTATGAAATTGTCTGCGGCCTGCGTGACCCCAGCAGTTTTAACCGGAACAACTCCAACGAGTGCGGCACCTCCGGCGACGTATTTTACAATGCCGCCGCTGCCTCCGTGTCCGGTTTTACCTCCTGCTACAACAGTCTGGTATCCGCGATTCAGTCGGCGAAGAAAATTCCCAGCTTTTGCGGCAGTTCCAGCGGCAACGCCCCTACCATTCAGCTCTCCGGCGATACTGGCAGTGCCTATGATTCCAATGGGGTGCTTTCCAATTTCAGCTTTTCCAACGGAAACGGAGCCAGTTTTTCCAAGAGCGGCAACACCTTGAATATTACCAAAACCGGGAGTATTTCTGAATCCACGGTGTTCACCGCAACCCGGTATCTGCCCTCAGCATCCAATTCCAGTTATAACATCTGGTATATGTCGGGTTCAAATTACCAGACCACCATTTCCCTGTACAGCACCGGAAGCAGCGGGTTGAATGCCTACTTCAAGATCAAGGCGCCCTCCTTGGGAAATATCAGCCTGACCAAGACTACAGATGACGGTCAGAATCTATCTGGTTGGAAATTTGGCATCTATTCCGATTCTTCCTGCACCAACCTGGTATCTGGGCCGTACACCACCAATTCCAGCGGCAAGTTATCCGTAACGGGTTTGGCCGCAGGCACTTATTATGTCAAAGAATTGGGCAATACGGATTCCAGTCTGGATGCCTTGTACAGCTGCTCCAGCACCAATCCCCAGCGGGTCACGATTACCTCTGGGCAGACGGCTTCGGTCAGCTTCTATAACAAGCGGAACACCGGAAGTGTCCAGCTGGTGAAGGAAACAAATACGGGTGAAAATCTGGGCGGTTGGAAGATTGGCCTGTACACGGATTCTGCCTGCACCAAACCTGTCTCCGGCTCTCCATTCACCACCGGGGCAGATGGCACAGTAACGGTTTCTGGCTTGCAGAAAGGAACCTATTACGCCAAAGAGATTCCCACGGACGATCCCTATTGGGAATTTGACACCGCTGTGAAGTCTGTAACAGTTGCTGTTGGAAAGACCGCAGAAGTCACCTTCACCAACACCCACTATGGACGCATCGAAATCCGCAAGACCACAAATACAGGCAATCAGCTTGGCGGCTGGACATTCCGGGTGAGAGATTCCGAGGGCAATTCCTACGGAGACTTCACCACCGATGACAATGGCTATGCCTGCGCGGACAATCTGCCGTTGGGACGGTACACCGTAGTTGAGCTGCCCACGGAGGATAATTATTGGCTCACAGAACTGGGCTTTCATGATGTGACCGTAAGAGCCGGCGAAACCACCATGGATACCTGGCTCAACAAGGAGCAGGGTCTGGTCTGGTTCTATAAAAAGACCAATACCGGCGAATCTGTTGAGGGCTGGCACATTACTGTGTATTCAGACGAAACCTGTACCCAGAAGGTAGGCACCCTTATCACCAATGCGGACGGCAAGGCTGGTTACTATCTTGACCCCGGCACCTATTGGGCGAAGGAAACTGGCGATGAGCATGGGCGTTTTGAGGATGAATACTGGATGGTGGATGAAACTGTTCAGAAAATCGAGATTCTGCCCCATAAGGATACGGAGATCACGTTTACCAATGTCCAGTATGGGAAAGTGAAAATCCAGAAAACCGTGGAGGGCGACGGCAGTCTGGCAGGCTGGGTGTTCCGGGTGACAGATGCCCATGGCAATGCGGTGGAAAGTTCCCCCTTTACCTCCGGCGAGGACGGCGTGATCCTGACCGCCAATCTGCTGCCTGGGGAATATACCGTGGAGGAGCTGTTGCCGGAGGATAGCCTGTATCAGTGTAAAAACGAGAATCCGCAGAAAATTACAGCGGTCCAAGGTCAGACAGCGGAGGTGTCCTTCGTCAATGCTCTGTGTCCCGGTACGATCACCGTCAAAAAGGTGGATACCACCGGAAGCCCTCTAGCCGGAGCTACGTTCCTGCTGGAATGGAGTGAGGACGAAAGCACCTGGCAGCCTGTCCAATATTCCGAATCCGTCACAAAAGGCGGTTGCTCTGCGGAAGGGCTGACGGATGGCTACCTGACCAGCGGTGAGGATGGTATTCTCCAATGGACAGGCCTGCATCCCAGCCTTCATTACCGTTTGACAGAAACAAAAGTCCCGGAGGGTTTTAAGCTGCTCACGGAGACGGCATTCACAGGAACGATTCCAGCCGATACATTGTCCGTGGAACTGACCGTTGTCAATGCCCGAATCTTTACCATGCCGGAAACAGGTGCGGTATCCGGGGCCGTTCTTCGGGTGCTTGGGTTGGCTGCGGCTATCAGTTGCCTTTGTATGCTTTCTGTTCTATCCAGAAAAAGGCATTGAGAAAGCCGGAAGCAAACCGCTTCCGGCAAAAGTCATATGGACTGATACTGATTGCAGGCATCTTCCAATCTTGAAAAGTTACAGTACATAGGATAAACCTTTCCCGTTTCTTTCTGTTCCCTGTAAATCTGGGTGACTTTAGAAAGAATACCGCCCTGTATTTTCTGGCAAAATCTGTATTCCTTTTCAAGTAGATCCGCATATTTCTGATCTTCCAGCTTTGCAAATTCAATTTGGCTGTACAAACCATCGGCAACAGGGATCATTTTCTTTAGGTCAAGTGCAGCAAAAATTTTCAGTGCATCCGTCTCTGAAATGGATTTGAAAATATCCCGTTTACGAAGCTCCGTCTTTTTTACCTGTTCGTAAATCAGGTAATGGGCAGAACCTACATTCTTCCACTTTGCGTGTTTGGGCTTTCCAGAGGTTAAAGGTATGAAGTAAGTATATGTTTCGATTATTACGAGGATGCCGAGAAAAGGCTTTTGCGTGTAGTCTTTTTCCTGCGTAAACTGCACTTCCGGCTCTATGGTGTTTAGGTACTGCAAATAGCGTGTATCCACGTTATAGAAGCCTAAATTATCAAATCTTACAGTCATTTCTTTGTTTCCTCTCAAAAAAACGGAGGGACCTAAATCCCTCCGTATCATTAACGCCCCGCACTTGGGATATAGGTGGCGGAACACCTGCTGTAAAGCCTCGCACTTGGGATGTGGGTGGCGAAACACCCGCTGTGAACCTCTCGGTTCACTATTATTATATGCAATCCGTTAGAAAAAAGCAACATCTATTTTCAAAAAATCTGTGGAAAAGAAGGGCAATCATGTATTTTTTCCACGCCAGGGATAAGCCCTGGTTTTTTCATGTTCAAAATTCAACCTCAAAATTTTATTCAAGAAAGGAAACTGCTCTATGAAAAGCATCACAAAAATTCTTTCCCTGTTCCTAGCTTTGACACTGCTCCTGTCCTTCCCGGTGGCCGTCTCCGCTGCGGAATTGGCGAATGTGCCCACCATCGACGTATCCAAAACCGGCTCTCTGACCATCTACAAGTACGATCTTACCAATGCCGAAAAGGACGGTGTATGGGATTCCAGCTATGTGTCTACCGGCGTTTATGACGAAGCCGGGGTAAACAATGTTCTGGGCGGAAATGCTTCCTCCACTCTGGGCAACGGCGAAACCGGCTACGGATATGCCATTAAGGGTGTCGAGTTTACCTATGTAAAGGTGGCCGACATTTTCCAGTACGGCGAAACCGAAACCACCGACGGTCATGTGGAAATCCTGTATGCCGTGGACAAGGCCAAAGGTTCTGACCTCCTGAATACTCTGGGTCTGGCGGACGGAAAGAATCGGTACGAAAAAGCGGATGCTCTGGATGAAACCAAGTATTACTACCAGTCTGATGTGCTGATCTCCGCCCTGTCCTCCGGCTTGACTGCCAACGCTACCACTGTTAAGAACGCC
This sequence comes from uncultured Oscillospiraceae bacterium, assembly GCA_934630985.1. Lineage (GTDB taxonomy): Bacteria > Bacillota > Clostridia > Oscillospirales > Oscillospiraceae > Faecousia. The sequence goes on from CAKTXO010000007.1 coordinate 4,342, forward strand.
ATGGAGCGTTACGCTGCCACCAACGGTACAGCCATGCCCCTGACGGATTCCTACGGCAAGAGCAAGGTCGAGAATCTTCCTTTGGGTCTGTATCTGGTTGCAGAAACCAAAGTCCCTGAAGGTTGATAAGGTCTTTCACGCTCCCGGCGTGTTCCCCCAGCGTCACCGCCGCCGTGAATTTGTCCCTGTCCTCGTCGCCCTGCATTTCTAAGAGCTTCCCTAAATAATTCAGCTCGTCAACGGTGCTGCCCTGTACCACGGGAAGCGGCACGTCAAAGGGGCATTGCTCGGTGTCTGCAAAGCCGTTGATGAAAAAGTCCTGCGGGTTGTCTGCGGTAATGCCGACGCTTTTCATGGCGGCGTGAAGCTGCTCCGTGGTGGTCGGCATAGCGCACCTACGGCGATACATACGCCCGCCGGGTGTCGCCCCACAAATGCGATTGCTTTTTTTGTTTCCTCGGCGGTCTTTTTTGCGGCTTTCCGGGTGTTTTCGGCTGCGTTCTTGACAGACTTCGCGCCCTGTGCCTTTCGGGTCTGTAACGACGTATGAGCTGTGCATTTGCATAAGCGACGGTTTGACGAAAAACCGGGTTTTGCCGCTGCCGGAACCGCCGATCACAAGGATATTTTTATTCCTCGCATATTTCGGCTGCTTTGGGCGGCTGTTCATGGTAAGCCGTTCCGTCTGCGTCAAGGGGATATTATTTTCAAATACCGGGTCTATGTACGGCTTTATGTCCTCTGCCGTTCCCCAGCGTGCGCTGCCGTACTCAATGCCTTTGCGGTATTTCTTCGCGTTCTTGCCTTTCATGTAAACGGCAAGCCGGATAATGACCGCCCCGGCAATGCCGATCAGTAAGTCGGCAGGGTGGAAGCTGGGGGCTGCGCTGGCAAAGGCGGCGGTGAAGCCTTCCCCCAAGTGTAAAATCTTCTGGCTTGCGTCCATGCCGGGGGAAAGCCGGACAGCCGCGCCCACCTTGTCAAACAGGTACACAAAGAGCAGATAGGGCGCGTTTAAGATAAGCAGCTTTTTGATTTCCGGCTTCATAGCGACACCTCCCTGTCCTTGTGTTTGGTCTGCTGGCGGCTGGTGTTCAGCTCCTTTGCCTTTTCCCAGAAAGCGGCTAATGCCTTTCGGATTGAGGGCTTTTTGTCCTGCGTCAGTTTCTTAGCGGAAAACTCCTTGAAAGCGGCGGTCAGCACGTCCGCGTCCCTGCCCTTGAAGAATACAAGGTAGCGGGGCGGGGTTTCCGTCGCGTCCTTTTTCAGCGCAAAGTCGATACCGTATTTTTTAGCGGTACTCTCAAACGCCTTGATATTGTCGTTTGTGATCTCAATGTTGGAAACGCCCGTGTTCTGCTTCATAAGCTGCTTCATAAACTTAGCTTTCACCAGCTCGGCGGGGTAGTCGTCCCCGGCAATGCGGATTGTCTTTCTCCGGGTGCAGACGGTTTCCAGCATGAGGTCAACAATTTCGTCCAGCCTGTCACCGTCAAACTTCATTTCCTGCATGAGAATGTCATAGTCGATATTGTCCTTGATGATCTCCCGGTAAATCTCATATGCGCTCTGTGTGTCCGCTTCCTTTCGTTTCCGTTCCGGCGGCGCAGCCGCTTCTCCGTCAGAGGGAGAGGGGTTAGGGGAAAGGATAGGAATGGAATGGGTACTTTGTAAATCTGTATTTGTTTTTTCTTTTGTTGGTAAGTCAGTCTTTTGTATATCTTTATTTAATTGCATTGGATTTTCCGTCGTCGGTTTACCCGGTGTCGGATTTTCCAATATCGGGTTGCCCGGTGTTGGATTTTCCAATATCGGTTTTTCCAATCCCGGCGGGGTGTCGTCCGGCGGCTGGGGCTGCTCATATATGGTGTACTCAATGGCGGTCATTTTGCCTTTCTCGTCCCGTCCCTGCCGCCGCTTGATATACCCGGCTTTTTCCAGCTCCCACACGGCGGTACGGATAGCGTCGATACTTTCCCGGTTGATCTGTGACAGCCCCGCAAGGGTATAGTCCCAATCTTCGGGCAGGGAAAGCATTTGCGACAAAAGCCCCTTTGCCTTTAAGGTCAGTTCCTTGTTGCGTAAATGGTGGTTGCTCATAACGGTATAGCCCTTGTTGCGCTCCACTCGGAAAACTGCCATAGCTTCATCACTCCTTTGGTTGTGTATTTGTTACGCGATAGAACGCCATTTTGCCGGGTTTAGGTATAAATCCCTGTCCCCGGCAGAAACGCGCCCGCAAAGCCGCATATAGCAAGGCTCTTTTCGCCCCTACTGCGTAACATGAGGGCATAAAAAAAGCGGCGTTCCTGTTCTCCCTGTATAGGGATAGAGAAACGCCGCGTCTGCGTCGTATTCAGTTTTCATTTATTCTTTCTCAATGCTGTGTGCTGGTGGATGGGCTTGCAGGGTTCCGGGCGGCATATCAAGGCTCTTTCCCTCAAAAGTAGTAAATTGGTAGTAAATTCAGCTTGAAATCCTGCTTGTATGCCCGTAAATCAAGGCTTTTTTGAGATAATCAACCATTTTACATATAAAATCAAAGCTTATTGTTTGGTTTCTGTGGAAAGTATAACCCTCCATCATATTTTGTAGCAACGAGTCTGTAGCGAACCCGGTTACTGATTTGTGAAGGCCCTGCCATTTCCATAGGCCAGTGAATCCCTTTTCCAGCAGCGTGAGCGGCAGTTTTCCACATTCCCATAATGCGGAAATTATCCTATAATCAGTCGGTATACGGTTAGCGGTACATACCAAACTGCAACAATCAGCCGCCAGACCAGGACGAACCCACCAATCACGCCGCCGATAATGAAGTTCAGCGCAAACAGGGCAATCCCGCCGCCCATGGAGCTGCTGCCTGGTACAAACCAGAGCCACATCCGGTGGAGGCCAAAGGGCAGCCCGCAGAGTATCCAAAGCCACAGATAGTCAACCGCTCCGTCCTTCATACAAGCAGATTTGAAAATGCACACCAGCAGGGCCGCTCCGGCCACGGGTACTATGCTTTTTCTGAAAAACTGAAAGATCGCTTCTTTTCTTGTCATGGCATATCGCCTCCCGGAATCCATTATAACAGCTGCACGTTTAGGAGGCGCTAATAATCTGCGAACGATGCCTATTCCGCAAACTTTTCCCAGACCTTTTCGTATCCGGCAAATCCTTCATCCACAATGCACCCCACATCCTCGCTGCCCACGCTTTTCCGCTGGCCGCAGGAGACGTTCGCCAGAATCAGCACCAGGCGCACGGCGTTGAACAGGTGCGTTTTGATTTCCTCCTCCTTGGTCGCCCAGCCTCGGTTGGGGGTATCCCCCGGGCGGTGGAGGGTGTTGGACAGATGGGCCAGTTCTTCCAGGGCGCGTTTGCATTTTCCCTCGTACCAGCTCTGCATATTGGGCACCTTCCCGGTGACGATGATGACCGGCTTTTCATTCATATAGCATTCTCCTTTTTATTCTAGCTCTTGTGTAATGCTCTGCTCCGGCGGGAGCAGAATGTCCAGATTTCGTTTGATGGTATCGTACTCTTTCGCCTGCCGCTTGGCGGCGGTGTACTGCGCGTACAAAGTACCCTTCCGCACAGTCAATTCCGACAGCTCCGTTTCCAGCTTTTCAGCGGCGGGCAGCGGGACAGCTTCTAGCCGTTTTAACTCCCGTGCGGCGGCCTCAAAAAGAATGATTTCAGTTTCATGCCCACGAAGAAACTTTTCCTTATCCTCCGATTTCCGGTAGCGGTTATAGATGGGGCGGCACTTCCGGTAGGTGGCAGCGTATTTGGCGATTAGATTTAGCTCCGCAATTCTCGCCTCCACAGCCTTGATGGAGGCGAGTGAATCGTCAACAGCAGTGTTCAACTCTGCAAGCCTATTACCCAACGCCTCATACGCAATAGATTCATGTTTGCTTCTCTTTTTATTTACTATAAAATATCCTCGATCGATTGGATTTTTTCTAACAATATTGGTGCACATCGTTGGTTATACATTTGGCACAATAATCGTTGCAAGGTTTCTTTCTCCGCTCTCTTTGTTTGGCAATAGCCTTCTAATGTATCACAAGTTTGGGCAATCAAACCAGAGCAACATGTATCTATCTGTTCCACAGTCCCTTTTTCTCTTCCTATGTGTTGGGATGATGATATATATTGGATTAAAGCATATGATTAAAACGTATGATTTCAGGAGCGTATAAGGAGTCCAACCATGATTCGTCAAACCTACTTTAGGACTGTAAACTTCCAAACGCTAGCTTTCTTTTTCCTATCTTCATCTTTGCTTTTACTTTGTGCAGCCCCAAATAGTACAATACTGGATGTTTTTGGAGGATTTTCTGCCACTGGAGGTGTAAATGTTTTAGGGATAATACGATGGAATTTATGTGTTTTCCCTCCTGTGTTAGTGTCTACAATTTTTATTTCAAGGGAAATAGGAAGTATGTACATATTTACAATACTTCGTATGAAAAGTGTATCCCATTGGTGTAAAACTAACTTTGCTGCAGTATATTTCATAAATGTCACATATTTTTTTGTAGTGCTGTCTTATAGCGTTGTGTGCACTTTTTGGCTACACTGCAATTTGAGGGAACTCCTTATGTTTGGAATGCAGTTTACTTTTCATACAACGATGATATCCTTTCTTACGGTTTTTGTTGGGATTTTCATTAATTCGCTCCATGCCGCACTGGTGACTTTTTTGCTTGTAGAAGGGTTTGGCGTGGTTGTCGGCTCTGTTGCTCCAAAAGTGAGTCCTTTTCTCCTTAGTTTTTGGGGAATGTCAAATAATGAAAACTATCTTTTTAATTGTAAAAGCAAACATTTTGCATTCACACAAAAGTCCCTGGATGAAGTAACGCCGGAGGAACTGGAACAGATTGCGGTTATGGACAAGTATTTTCAGGACGATCACGTCTTTGAGGTACTTGGCAAACAGATCGTCGTGACCGGCGATCTGCTGGCAGAAGCCATTGCAAAGCTGCCTGACAGGAAACGGGACATCATTCTTCTGTCCTATTTCCTGGGCCTGACAGACCGTGAGATCAGCGAATATCTCCACGTTGTTCGGCAGGCGGTCAGTAAACGCCGTGCCAGCATTCTGAAAGAAATGCGCGAAATTCTGGAAAAGGAGGGATTTGAATGGCCGGAAGTGTAAGGCCGCCCATTCCTCTGCCTGTGATAATGGCAGCAGCGGACGGAGACGAAGATGCGCTCTGCGCTGTTCTCAGCCATTATCAAGGGTACATCCGCTTCCTTGCCATGCGGTCGATGAAAGACGCATATGGAAATGAGTTTCTGTGCGTTGATGAAGAAATGCGGCTCAGGCTGGAAGCAAAACTGGTTTACAGCATTGTGACCGGTTTTCAGGTTTTGCCTGTGTAATGCCATTTTCTTCGGGACGTGTTCTCCCTTTCCACGCCCTGAAGCTGGCGATTGACAAAGAAAGCCCGGCGGATAATTCCGGCGCAGAATAAGGCAGACGGATACGTTCCAATCGTGCCGAGCCGGGCGGACGGTGCGCCGAGACCTCGATTCAAGTCCACAGGATGGGACCACTGTAACGGGCGAGCGATCAACACATGAACCGTAAAGCAAGCGTGGCGGCTTGCTGGCGACGACGCACGGCTGGGATAATGATACTCCCTTACAGCCACAGTCCGAGCGTTAAAAGCGTCGCAGGCAATGGGTAAGGCTCCGGCAGACCGCCGGAGGGGTGGGATTCCCGTGGAGCTGCGCCAGCAGCCATCCGTATGGCCTACCGAAACATATTCAAGAATTCTATTTGAGAGGGATTTATGAAGAATAACACATTGCCTGAAAAAACATCAAAGCAGGCGAAAAATAGTCCTCTTGACCAACAAACGACCTACCAGATCAATGGCAGGTCGTTTATCGTTCAGCCGGTGTTCAAGGAGAATGGCACCAATACGCTTGGCTCCGTTTTGCTCCGTCTCATGCAGGCAGATTGCGAAAAAAGTATTTGATTTGCATAAAACTGGCTGACAATAGCAGGAAAGCGCGGTATAATAGTTGTGTGAAGTAAAAACAACACAAGGAAATCTGTTGCTCGACTGCTATTAAAGGAGGGCTTATGAAAAGTCGAACAACAAGAAAACACGCGACGTTACCGCGTTTATTTATCTCCGCTTATCCCGTGACGATAATTTGGAAGGTGAAAGCTACAGCATAGGCAATCAAAAGAAGCTGCTGACTAAAGCCGCCAAGGATATGGGATATACAAATATCGTAATCTTCATCGATGACGGCGTTTCTGGCGTTACCATGAACCGCCCCGGCTTTAATGAAATGATGCGTCAGCTTGAAGAGGGCAGGGCTTCTGCTCTGTTTGTCAAAGACCTTTCCCGGCTGGGCCGAAACTACATTGAAGTGGGGCGGTTGATGGAAGAATTCTTCCCGGAACACGATATCCGCCTTGTGGCAGTTTCGGATAACATTGATACCGCTGAGGGCGAAAATGAACTGGCTCCCATCCGCAACCTGTTTAATGAGTGGTATGCACGGGATATCAGCAAAAAGCGCCGGATCAGCAATAAGATCAAGGGTAACGCAGGCGAACCTTTGGGACAGCCGCCCTATGGGTATATCAAAGATCCGGACAATCCCAAACACTGGATCATTGAGGAAGAAGCTGCCAGTACCGTTCGCCGGATATTCAGCATGACCCTGGATGGACTTGGCCCAGAGCAGATTGCCGCTCAGCTTGAACGGGATGGTGTACTCACCCCAAGAGCCTATTGGCAGCAACGGGGTGTTAAACGCCCAGGCAAAGGTGATCTTGACCGTCCTACCAAGTGGGGCAAGACTACCATTATGCAGATGCTGTCTATCCAGGAATATTGTGGAGATATCCTCAACTTCAAAACCTATTCCAAATCCTACAAAAATAAGAAGCGGATTGATAATGACCGGGAGAACTGGCTGGTTTTCAAAGACGTTCATGAGCCCATCATTGACCGTGTAATCTGGGAGCAAATCCAGGAAAAGCGCGGAAAGATCCGTAAGCGCAAACCCAAGGATGGTGAGCGAAACATTTTCAGCGGTTTGCTGGTCTGTGCGGATTGTGGTCACAACCTGAATTATCATTTCAACCAGGGCAACCACGATATCAAGTATTTCAACTGTTCCAACTATCGCGGCAACCGTGGCACCTGTTCCTCCACCCACTATATTCGTGTGGATTTCCTGGAACAGGTCGTTTGGGGAGAGATCAAGCGGCTTACCAAATTTGCTATACACTACGAGGATCAGTTTTTGGAGGCTGTGATGGGCAGTAGCCAGAAAAGTGCTGAGGCCGAACACAAGCGGAAACAAAAAGAGCTTGCGGCAGCGCAAGCCCGTGATAACGAATTGGATATTTTGTTTGAACGCATCTATGAAGATAATTTGGCTGGAAAACTATCCGACGAGCGTTTCGCCAAAATGTCCCAGCGGTATGAGGCCGAGCAAGCAGAGCTGGCAGAGAAAATGAAACTTCTCCACCATGAGATTGATAAGCTGTCCAGCAACTCCGTTTCTACGGATCTGTTTCTATCCACCGTCCGCAAGTATACTCGTGCCAAGAAGCTGACACCCCGGATGCTGAATGAGCTCATTAACCGCATCGAAGTTCATCAGGCAGAAAAAATCAATGGCGAATGGGTACAGCGCCTGACGATCCATTACAACTGCATCGGTGCCCTGTTCATCCCGGATACCGAACCTCTGCCTGTCCCAAATGTTACCGTGAATACCCGTCGTGGCGTGTATGTAACCTACGAACCGGCTCAAAATGAGTAACAAAAAACGAGTGTTCTTACAGGATATCAAATCCTATAAGAACACTCGTTATGGTTGCGGAGGCAGGACTCGAACCTACGACCTCCGGGTTATGAGCCCGACGAGCTTCCAACTGCTCTACTCCGCGATATGTGGCGCACCTCTTGAGTGCCTTGCCATTATAGCATGATGCAGGGCTTCTGTCAAGAACTATTTTTCCAAAGCTTCCGCGATGGAGGATGGCCTAAGCGATGCAGTGAAAAAGCGTTCGGGACAAAGGCCTGCTTGCGGCGGAAGGGGAAGTGCGCCGACAAGAAATTGCGCGATTGGGGATACGGCGGAAGGCAGTGGGGAAACTGTGAATTATGGATATGCCTGTGGATGCCTTCCTGATGTTTGAGTAGGCATCTTTTTTGCGGCGCGACATTGCCCCATCCGACAGAGGACGGGGATTTCCGAAGGGAAAGGCGCTGTTTTTTTGGACTCCCGGCAAGTTGCACAATTTTGACTTATGTTGTTTTGCTGTTTTGACATGTGAATTTTTGGAGTTCTCTGCTGTGACAATATTGACTTTACTTGGAAATAATGTTAAGATTGCAACATAAAACAACATAGTAGCAACTATGTTGAAGAAAGGGAGCATAAAAATATGAGCTACATTGAAACGATTGTTGAAAATGCAAGAAAAGCCCAGGCAGAATTTGAGCTGTATGACCAGAAGCAGGTGGATGCCGTGGTCAAAGCCGTGGGCAAGGTCATCTATGACAATGCGGAAATGATTGCGAAGGAAGCCGTGGAGGAAAGCGGCTACGGTCGGGTGGACAGCAAGATTATCAAGCTGCAGCGCTGCACCCTGGGTGCCTGGCATTTCCTTCACGATAAGCCCTCCGTGGGCATGATCGCCTATGACACCGTGGAAAATCTGGCCACCTTTGCCAAGCCTCTGGGCGTGGTGGCGGCGCTGGTGCCCACCACCAACCCTGTGTCAACGGTGGCCAGCAACGGCATGAACATCCTCAAATGCCGCAATGCCATGATCGTTTCTCCCCACCCCCGTGCCAAGCGGGTGACCAAGCACGGCGTGGATCTGATCAATGAGGCACTCAGAAAGCTGGGCGCGCCTGAAAACCTGATTCAGGTGGTGGAGGAGCCTACCCTGGCCTATACCCAGGAGCTCATGCAGCTGTCCGACGTGGTTGTAGCCACCGGCGGCGCCGCCATGGTCAAGTCTGCCTATTCCAGCGGCCGCCCCTCCTTCGGCGTAGGCCCCGGCAATGTGCAGGTGGTTGTGGATCCTGAGTATCAGGACTTTGACAGAATCGTGGGCAACATCACCAACGCCCGGTCTTACGACAACGGTATGCCCTGCACCGGTGAGCAGGCCATTCATGTCCGGAAGGATCAGATGGAGGCGCTGCTGGAGGCCTTTGCCAAGGCCGGTGCCTATGTGCTGCCGGATGACAAGGCTCCTGAGCTGGCAAAGATCCTCTTCAAGGAAAATGGCATGACCGATCCTGCCCATGTGGGTATGCGTCCGTGCAAGCTGGCTGAGCTCATGGGCCTGACCATTCCCGAGAATACCTCCATTCTCCTGTTCCGGAGCCTGGGCATGACCCGGGAGAACCTGCTTCGTCGGGAGAAGCTGTGCCCTGTGGTTCAGGTGTTCCCTTTTGATACCTTTGAAGAGGGCATTGCCAACGCCAAGTGCAACCTGGAATGGGAGGGCAAGGGTCACTCTGCCGTCGTCTACACCGACGACGCCAAGAAGGCTGAGTATGCCGGCCTGCATCTGCCGGTTTCCCGTGTCGTAGTGAATCAGCCCGGCGGAGCGGCCTCCGGCGGCAACTTCATCAACGGCCTGCATCCGACCATGTCTCTGGGCTGCGGCAGCTGGGGCAACAACTCCATCAGCGATAACCTGACCTATCAGCACCTGATGAACACCACCAAGCTGGCCTATTATCATCCTTCGTCTCTACCCTCCGACGAGGAAGTCTGGGCCGAGTAATTCGAACGCCCGGGAAACGCTTTCCGAAAGCGTTTCCCGGGCAGAAGAGCCTGGCGTCCCGGTGAGACTTGTTCGGATCAACCGCAAAACAGCCGGTGCCGTCAGGCGACGCTTTTCGGAGAAAAAGCCGTTTTTCATCCAAAAACAGTCTAAGAAGAAAGGAATACCTTCGTTATGTCTCTGGAATATCTGAAGAATCAGGTTGCCATTGTGGGCGTGGGCTATACGCCCCAGGGTAAGATTCCCGGCCGTACCGCCGCCAGCTTCCACATTGAGGCAATCCGCAACGCCATTCAGGATGCGGGGATTTCCAAAAATGACATCGGCGCTTTGATGCTGTACCGCCATTTTGACGCCATCGGCGGGGACTATGAAACCACCGCCTTTACCGTGGGAGAGCAGCTGGGCGTCAGCCCCGCCCTCATCAGCCAGGAGCATCAGTGCACCCGGAGCTGGCTGTACTACTCCGTAGGCCTGCTGATGAGCCGTCTTGTAAAGTATGTGGTCATTTCCTACGCCGACAACGCCCGCAGCGCGCACCGGAGCTTCGTCAAGGAGCTGTCCGGCGGCAAGGCGACAGACGAGCTGGCATCCTACGGCGATCTGAGCACCATGGCAAAGTACGCCATGCTGGCACGCCGAGCCATGGAGAGCTACGGTACCGGCCCTGAGGTCTGGAAGGAAATCTCCATCGCCCAGCGCCGCTGGGCGCAGCTGAATCCCATAGCCGGCATGTACGGCAAGCCACTGGACGCGGCAGGCTATTTCGCCTCCCCGGCGGTCATCGAGCCTTTCCGGCTTCTGGATGCTACCCCCGCTTCCGACGGAGGCCGTGCCATCGTTCTGACCCTGGCGGAAAATGCCCAGGGACGGAACCATCCTCCGGTCTATCTCCGGGGCATCGGCAGTGCCAACCGCCCCATTTCCGCCTACCGCATGAATGTGGAGGACGAAAACACCGCCGCCGCGGAGAGCAGCCGCATGGCCTTCCGGATGGCGGGGATCACCCACAAGGACGTGGATGCCTGCGAACTGTACGACTGCTTTACCTATACCGTGGAGGCAACCCTCCGGGACTATGGCTTCTTCCGCCGGGAGGAGGTTCGGGACTTCCTGACAGCGGAACGGCTGGGCCCCGGCGGCCTGTTCCCGGTGAATACCTCCGGCGGAATGCTCTCCGAGGGCTATTTTATGGGTCTGACACCGGTGGCGGAGGCGGTTATGCAGCTGCGGGGGGAATGCGGCCAGCGGCAGCTGGGCACGGTACCCGGTACCAAGACCCCGGAGATCATCGTGTGCAGTGACAACGGCGGCGTATTCCACAGCCACGCCACGCTGGTACTGGGAAGGGAGGCCAAGTAAATGGAAAAAATCGAAATGCAGACCTTTTTCCCGCCCAGAATTTCCGCCGATACCAAGGCTTTCTGGGAGGGCTGCAAGGCACATAAGCTCCTGCTTCAGCGCTGCCGTCACTGCGGCAAGGTCATTTGGCCGGCTCAGTATCTGTGCCCGGACTGCCTGAGCGAGGATCTGGAGCTGACGGAAATGAGCGGCAGAGGCACCGTCTATTCCTGGGAGGTGTTCCGCCGAGCCTTCCACCCTGCCGTGGAAGAGAAGCTGCCCTATGTGGTAGCGGCCGTGGATCTGGAGGAAGGCGCCCGGATGATCACCAACCTGGTTGACTGCGAACCGGCGCAGCTGCGCTGCGGTCTGCCTGTGGAGCTGCGGTGGTGCGACGGCGCCGAGTACACCCGCCCCGTATTTGTCATTCGGAGGGACGAGAAATGAAGATTGTCATTCTGGGCGGCAACGCCGCCGGCATGAGCGCCGCCTCCCGCATGAAGCGGAAGGCGCCGGATACCCAGGTCATCGTTCTGGAAAAAACCGAAACCGTGTCCTATGGCGCCTGCGGTATGCCCTACTACATTGCGGATCTGAACCCGGATCTGAACCGCATGAAGATCCGGCCTGTGGAAAAGTTCCGGGAGCAGGGCATTGACGTGCGCCTGAACCATGAGGTGGAGCGGGTGGATCGGGAGAAGAAAACCGTCTGCGGAAGCTGCAAGGGGGAGCCCTTTGCGATTACCTATGACAAGCTGCTGGTGGCGACCGGGTCTTCTCCTATTGTGCCGCCGCTGCCGGGCATCGACCTTGCGGGTATTTTCCCGCTCAAGACCCTGGAGCAGGCCGCGGCGCTGAAGAGCTCGCTGAGCCCGGAGAAGGACGTGGTCATTGTGGGCGGCGGCTACATCGGCCTGGAACTGGCCGAGGCCTGCCTGCTGCGAAAAGTCCGCTCTCTGACCCTTGTGGAGGCGGCTGACCATGTGCTGACCACTTTTGACGATGAATTCGGTGAAGCCGCTGTGGCGGAGCTTCAGAAGCACGGCGTCAGGGTCTGCCTATCCCAGCGGGTCAAGGGCTTTTCCGGAGAAGACGGCCACGTTACCGCAGTCCTGACAGAGGGCGGCGAGGTGAAGGCCGACGTGGTCATTTTGTCCATCGGCATTCGCCCCAATACCGGATTCCTGGAGGGGGTGGATAAGCTGCCCAACGGCGCCCTCATCACAGGCACCGACATGGGAACCAGCGACCCGGATATTTACGCCGCCGGTGACTGCGCCACGGTTATGCACCGGGTGCTGAAGAAGCCTGTGTACATGGCTTTGGGAACCAATGCCAATAAGCAGGGGAGACTGGCGGGAGACAGTATGCTGGGCAAGCCCGTGTGCTTCGACCGACCCTTGGGAACCTCCATGCTGCGGCTTATGGGTCTGGAATTTGCCTGCACCGGTCTGAACGAGAAAACCGCCAAGGCCCAGGGGATTGCCTATAAGGCCAACACCGTCACCGCGCGATCCCACGCCGGCTATTACCCGGATCCGGCGACCATCACCGTGAAGCTGATTTACGATCCGCCTACCAAGGTGATTCTGGGCGCTCAGCTGATGGGTGCCAAGGAAACCGCCCTGCGGATCGATGTCTTTGCCTGCGCCATTGACCGGGGAATGACCACGGCGGAACTGGGCTTTTTGGATCTGGGCTACGCCCCGCCCTTCGCTTCCGTGTGGGATGCCATTCTCATCGTCGCCAACGCTTCCAAATAATTCCACATAAAGCAATTGACAACTCGCACAAAACCAAAGAATAGAACCTGTGCATTTTGTGGAATATGCTTTTTGAATCTTGAAAATTGTTGACTTTTGAGAATTTATGTTGTATTTTAATCATGCAACACAAGCAAACCCAAAAACAAGACAATGGAGGAAAACCAAATGAAAAAAATCATGGCATTGGTTCTGGTTCTGGTTCTGGTTCTGGCTATGGCTCTGGCAATGCTGGCCGGCTGCTCGTCCAACCAGAAGCCCGCAGCAACCGCTCCCGCCGCCACCGGCAACACCGAGGCTGCCAACGCCCCCGCGGCGGATGGACTGCCCCTGGCCGGCAAGAAGTTCGCCTACATCCTGAACGTTGTGTCCAGTGACATTTTCCAGATGGCTGCCAACGCTGCCAAGGAGACTGCCGAGGCTCTGGGCGCTACCGTGGATGTGTACTTCACCGACACCGACAACACCAAGTTCCAGGACACCGTGTCTGCCTGCTCCAATCAGGGCTACGACGGCATGTTCCTGAGCCACGGCAACCAGGAGTCCGCGCTGAAGCTGGTCAACGAACTGCGCAGCAAGGGCATTGAGGTTGTTTGCTTTGACACCCAGTTTGTGGACGACTCCGGCGCCAACGTCAACGGCTCCCTGGAGGGCGTGACCCAGATGTTCCAGAACGACCAGGACATGGCAAAAATGCTGCTGGACTACCTGCTGGGTCTGTACCCCGAGAAGGTTGCCGCCGGCGAGCCCATCAAGATCCTGAAGATCTGGCGCGGCCCTGGCATTGCCCCCTTTGACCGCCGTCAGGAAGGCTACAAGGAGTACGAGGACAAGGGTCTCATCGAGACGGTGGAAGTCATCGCTCCCTCCGATCCCAAGAACGGCGAGTCCAGTATGTCCGACGTAATGTCCGCCACCCTGCCCAAGTATGCTGCCGGTTCCATCGACGGTCTGTGGTGCTGCTATGATGCCTACGGCAGAGGTGCCTACGTTGCGATGAAGGAAGCCGGCCGTACGGATATCCCCATGGTTTCCGTTGACATTTCCAACCAGGACATCAACTTCATGATCGACGGCACCAATGTCTGGCAGGCCTGCGCCACCGTGGACTTCACCACCATCGGTCAGCAGGGCATCCGGATCCTGGCTATGAAGCTCATGGGCGATGAGACCGAGGCGGTCTACAACCTGACGCCTTCTCTGGTGACCTACGATCAGCTCAACGCCGATTCCAACGTCACCAACCTGGGCGCAGTGGTGGAGAACTACGGCATCAACAACGACCACATTCCCGACTGGATGGCACCCTACATTGCAGAGAAGTAAGTAATCGATTTGCGGATGCTGGGTAAGTCCCCAGCATCCGCTATTTTTCCGAAAGGAGTTTCACCGAGAAATGAAACTGGAAGCCAAAAAAGTATCCATTGAATTTCCCGGCGTAAAGGCTCTGTCCGATGTGGACTTTGAGCTGAACACCGGAGAGATCCGTGCGGTGGTCGGCGCCAACGGCGCGGGCAAATCCACACTGATGAAAGTCTTCGCCGGCGCAAATCCGGGTTATACCGGAGAGGTCTTCCTGGATGGCAAAAAGGTGGAGCTGCGGACCCCCGCCGCCGCCAAAGCCCTGGGTATTGAGATCGTGTATCAGGAGGTGGATATGGCCCTGTTCCCCTCTCAGACCGTGGCGGAGAACATCATGATGAACAAGCTGATCGTAGGCATGAAGGGCAAAGCCGTCGTGAACTGGACTGAGATCCGGAAGGAGGCCAAGGCTGTCCTTCAGAAGCTTCACATCGACATCGATGTGAACCGGCTGGTAGGTTCTCTGTCTCTGGCTCAGAAGCAGATGGTGCTCATTGCCCGGGCTGTCCAGGGCGAGTGCAATTTCCTGATTCTGGACGAGCCTACCGCCCCTCTGAGTACCGCGGAAACGGAACGCCTGTTCCAAATGGTAGAGCATCTGAGAAAAACCGAGGACATCGCCATCGTTTTCATTTCTCACAGACTCCAGGAGGTCAAGCATATCTGCAACAGCATTACCATCATGCGCAACGGCAAGGTGGTGGAAAACGGCCCGCTGAATCCGGAACGATCTATTAACTCCATTGTTACTCAAATGCTGGGCCGCTCCTTTGACGAGAACTTCCCCAAGGTTCAGACCCAGATCGGCGACGTCGCCTTCGAGGTCAAAGACCTGTACGATATGGACGGTATGGTCAACGGCGTGTCCCTCTACGCCCGAGCCGGCGAAATCGTCGGCATCAGCGGCCTGGTGGGCGCGGGCAAGACGGAGCTGTCCAAGACCATTTTCGGCGACCGGAGAATCAAGAGCGGCTCCGTGCTGCTCCGGGGCAAGGAGCTGAAAATCGGAAGTCCCACCGATGCCGTCCGAAGCGGCATTGGCCTGGTTCCCGAGGAGCGTCGGAAGGAAGGCGTTCTGGTGGATGAGCCTGTGGCCTTTAACCTGGTGGCGGCCTCCCTGTCCAAGTACAGCAACGGTATCTGGCTCAGCAAGAAAAAGCAGCTTGCCAACGCCGACCGTTTCATTACGTCCATGGGCATCAAAACCCCGTCTCCCATGCAGAAGGTGGCAAATCTTTCCGGCGGCAATCAGCAGAAGGTGGTCGTCGGCAAGTGGTTGGCCGCGGACTGCGATGTATACATCTTTGACGAGCCCACCAAGGGCGTGGATGTGGGCGCGAAGACCGACATTTTCCGGCTGATCGGTGAGATTGCCGCCGCCGGCAAATGCGCCCTGTATATTTCCAGCGAAACCGAGGAGATTCTGTCCATTACCGACCGTGTCTATGTTATGTTCGACGGCAAAGTGACCGCCGAGCTGGAAACCGCGAAAACAAACGAAGACGAAATCATGTTCTACTCTACCGGAGGTCAGAAAAACAATGAATAACACGAAAACGCTTCAGAAAAACAAACTCGGCCTTTCCGGTTTTCTGCGGAACTGGGCCGCTGCCCTGGCTGTCGTTCTCTGCCTGGTGATTTTTACCATTGCCAGACCTACCACCTTCCTGACCTCTGACAATATTATCACGATCCTTCGATCCGTGTCCATTACCTGTGTTCTGGCGATGGCACTGACGATCACCCTGGCTGTGGGCGGCTTCGATCTGGCTGCCGGTGCCCTTGCCTCTGTGTCCGGCTACTTCATCATGAGCTTCCTGCTGTGGTACGGCTGGAACTTCTGGCTGGCCATGCTGGTAAACATCATTCTGACCATGGCCATTCAGTGCATCAGCATGGGTCTGATCATCAAATGCAAGATTCCCGATCTGCTGGCTACCTGCGCCATGTCCTTCGTTCTGTCCGGTCTGGGTCTGACCTACACCGGCGGCGGCGCCGTTTCCGCCGGCATGAACCGTCCCAACGGAGAGCCCTCCGTGGGCTCCATTCCCGCCATTATGGGCAAGATCGGTTCCTCTCCCACGATTATTATCATCATGCTGGCCTGTGTCCTGATCTGCCATGTGTTCCTGACCTACACCAAGTACGGCCGTTACATTTACGCGGTGGGCGGCAATAAGCAGGCCGCGAAGCTCTCCGGCATTCCCGTTGCCCGGTACCGCTTCATTGCCGGTATGATTTCCGCCGTGTTCATCGCCATTACCGCGCTGCTGGTGGTTTCCCGGAACAGCTCCGCTCAGATTCAGGCTGCCGACGGCTATCAGATGCCCGCTCTGGCCGCCGTGTTCATCGGCCGCTCCGTTGCTGGCGCGGAAAAGCCCAATGCCGCGGGAACCTTGCTGGGCGCTCTGCTGGTGGGTATTCTGGACAACGGCCTGACCATGTGCGGCGTGCCCTACTACACCCTGCCCGCAATCAAGGGCCTGGTGCTGGCTGTGGCACTGATTTCTGCCTACATCTCCAACAAGGAAGACTGATTGGAGGTTCGTTATGGAAAAGTATACTGAGCACTTCCGCCTGTCCGAGCGGGACGTGGAGGAGTATATCCGCACCAAACTTCCGGATTATTTCGGAGAAGGCACTCTGGAGATTTCGGAAATCGGCGACGGCAACATCAACTATGTGTTCCGGGCAAAAGACAAGACCGGAAAGTCCATCATCATCAAGCAGGCCGATAAATTCGTCCGCTCCACCGGTCACAGTGCCGACACGGATCGAAATCGGATTGAGGCTCAGATTCTCCAGCTGGAGTACAAGCTGTCTCCTAATCACATTCCGGTGATTTATCTGTATGACCCTGTTATGTGCTGTGTGGTCATGCAGGATGTGGGCGATCACAAGAATCTGCGCTACGCCCTTATGAACCATGAGATCTATCCGACCCTGGCAAAGGACATGGGGCAGTTCCTGGCGGACACCCTGATTCCCACCTCTGACCTGTGCCTGGATGCCCAGGAAAAGAAGACGCTGGTTAAGAATTACATCAACCCCTCCATGTGCGACATCTCCGAGCGGCTGGTTTTCTCCGAGCCCTACACCAATGCCCGGGGCTCCAACCAGCCCTTCGCCCCGAACAAAGACTGGCTGGAGCAGGAGCTGTATCGGGATCCTGCCCTGAAGCTGGCGGCTGCCAAGCTGAAGACCCGCTTCATGGACAATGCGCAGGCGCTGATCCACGGGGATCTGCACAGCGGCTCCATCTTCGTCAAGAAAGGCTCCACCATGGTTCTGGATCCGGAGTTCGCGTTCTTCGGCCCGGCGGGGTACGATATCGGCAACGTGATTGCCCACTTTGCCATTGCCTGGGCGGCCGCCGAGGCTTCCATGGGCGCTTCCGAAGAAAAGATGTGCTACCTGGCCTATCTGGAGACGTGCATGACCCAGGTGATCTGCCAGTTCCGCAGCCACGCCTTGGAGCTGGCGGAAAAGGCCACATATCCCATGTTTACCGGCACCGATTATCAGCGCTGGTTTGTGGAGGAAATGGTAGCCGATGCCGCCGGTTATGCCGGCACCGAAATCATCCGCCGGATTGTGGGTTCTGCCAAGGTCAAGGACATCACTACCCTGACGGACACTGCCCGGCTGAGAGCGGAACGCACGGCGGTGCTGGCCGCTAAGACCATGATCCTGACCATGCAGCGACCGGGCATGGATCCCAAGGAGTACACCGAGGCGCTTCGCGCGGCGGTAAAACTGGATTGAAACAGGAGATGGAAGAAATGATTAAGCAGGAAATCAAAGAGCGTGTATTGGATACCACACTTTTGAGCTACCGCCAGGGTCTGTTTGCCGGTACCAGCGGAAATCTCAGCGAATACGATCCGCAGACGGGTTACATGTACATTACGCCCAGCTCCTATCCCTATGAGGCCATGACTGTGGACGATATTATGGTCATTGACCTGGATGGCAACATCATCGAAGGTTCTCACCATCCCTCCTCCGAATGGAGAATGCACGCCATCGTTTACCGGAATATGGCACCCAGGGTGCTGTCCGTGGTTCATACCCACTCTCCCTACGCCACGGCATTTGCCGTGTGTCATAAGGCCATTCCCGTTATCCTCATCGAGATGGTTCCCTTCCTTGGAGGGGATGTGCCTGTGGCGGAATTTGCCGTACCCGGCACCGATGACGTAGGCACCAACGCCGTGCAGGCGCTGAAAGATCGGAACGCCTGCCTGATGGCAAACCACGGCGTCCTTTCCGTAGGCAAGAATCTGGCACAGGCGCATGTTCAGGCCATTTACGCGGAGGACGCTGCCAAGATCTGCGGCATTGCGAATTCCATGGGCTACGGGATCCGCACCGTTCCCGATGAGGCAGTGGAGATCATGCGCAATCGGGGCAAGCAGAAAAAGTAAGCAAAGGGCGGAGAAATCCGCGGAAATGGAGGAAAAGTAATTATGTTTCGAGCAGACGAAGGACTGGGCTTCCTTCTTAGGTATGAGAACGTGGCCTGGTATGAGGACGGCGCGGTTCGTATTTTGGATCGGCGGATTTACCCCGTTCGCACCGAGTTTGTGACCTGCACCCGCCATGAGCAGGTGGCTGGGGCCATTGCGGACATGGTCACCCAGTCCGGCGGCCCCTACACCGCCGCCGCCATGGGTATGGCACTGGCTGCCTATGAGGCTCGGGAAATCGCCGACGACGCGGCTTATCTTTCCTACCTGGAAAAGGCGGCTTACACCTTGTCCCACGCCCGGCCTACCACCGTCAAGAAGATGGAAAAGGTGGTGGAGCGTGCCATGGCTCGGATTCATCGGGAGCTGGCTCAGGGCACCGGCCGCCAGGATATGCCCCAGAAGCTGCTGGAAGATGCTGTGGATCGCTGCAACGAGAGCTACACCCGTTACGATCGGATTGCCGAGCATCTGGCGGATCAGATTCCACAGGGCGGCACCGTTATGACCCAGTGCTTTGCCGAGACGATCATCGGCACCCTGCTTCGGGAGTGCCGGAAGCGGGGCAATGAGATACGCATGATCTGCCCGGAGACCCGCCCCTATTACCAGGGCGCACGGCTCACCGCCAGTCTGGCTCGGGACATGGGCTTTGACACCACGGTGATTACGGACAATATGCCCGCCTACACCATGAAGGAAAAGCATGTGGATCTGTTCACCTCCGCCGCCGATGTCATCACCATGGACGGCTATGTGGTCAACAAGGTCGGCACCTTCCAGATTGCCCTGGCTGCCCAGTATTGGGGGATTCCCTATTTTGCCACCGGCACGCCCAATCCCGGTCATCCCTCCATCGATACCGTTAAAATCGAGCAGCGGGATCCGGAGCTGGTTCTGAGCTCCCTGGAGGCAGGCAAGCACACCTTCCCCGGTGTGAAGGGCTACTATCCGGCCTTTGACGTGACCCCGCCCAAGCTCTGCAACGGCATTGTCACAGACAAGGGCATCTATTCCCCCTACAATCTGAAAAACTACTTCAAGGATTGAGAAAAGCCGGAAGCCTCTCCCATAGGGAGAGGCAAGACTGTCGAAAAACCATGTCATTGCGAGGCAGTGCGCACACTGCCGTGGCAATCCCCCTAATTTTCAAACATTTTAGATCCTAAACCAGTGGCTTTTACTTCTATCCGGGGGATTCCCACACCAGCCTTCGGACTGGTTCTGAATGACAACGTATATTGGGGGCTTTTTTGACACGCTGTCTTGCCCAGCCCTTGGGGCTGGGCAAGGGGGCGGCCTTCCGGCTGTCAGAACAAAAGGAAAATGGGATCGCGCAGACGATCCCATTTTTTCAGGGTACTTATACGAGTTTTTCATAAAACGCTTAAAAGCGTTTTATCAGGCCGCAGAATTGCGGCTAGCGGCCACTGCCGCTAAAAAACGATGTCAATCCATTTCTTACCGCCGTCCAGGCGGTCTGCCGCAAAACGGCAGAATAAAATGATGAAATCATTTTATTAAGAAATAGTATTACGGATTCGGCTGGGACACTGACCAGCGATAGCACACATGAGCCTCGTCCAGCGCGGCCCGCCAGGCCTCGTCCAGAGGCCGATTGGTAATGAGATTCTGAATCTCCGAAAAATCCGAGGTCAGGTTGGTAAAGCCGCAGATCCCGAATTTGGTGTGATCGGCCAGCAGGAAGCTCTCTGCCGAGCGGGAGAGCAGAGCCTGGTGCATTGCGGCGGCCTGCTCGTTAGAGTCGAAGACACATTGCTGCAGGTGCAGACCCCGGCAGGAGAAAAAGGCCTTGTCAAAATAGTGGGTATTCAGGAATTTCAGGGTCTCCTGGCCGAAAAGCCCCAGAGCCGCGGGATTCAGTCTGCCGCCGGTGACGATAATTTCCGTATTCTTGCTGCCGCTCAGTTCCTGCAGAACACTGACGGAGTTTGTCACCACGGTCAGCGGAATGTCCCGAATCTCGGCGCACAGGGCAAGAACCGTGGTGGAATTGTCCATGAAAATGCAGTCATTGGGACGAATGGCCTGGACGGCAATTTTGGCAATCTGTTGTTTTTCCGCGGCGAACAGGGATTTCTTCACGGTATGTGGAATGCTTGTTGTACTTCTGTTGCACAAAATGGCACCGCCGAAGGTTTTTCTGCAGAAGCCCTCGTTGCTGAGTGCTTCCAGATCCCGCCGGATTGTTTCTCCGCTTACGTTTAAGGCCTCTGCCAGCACGCTGACGGAAACGCTTTTGTCCTGAAGAAGTTTGTTCTTGATTTTCTCTCGTCTCTGTGATTGTATCACGTTACCTCACCCCATCATTACTTTTATATCCACATAATACCACATTGAATCTCTGAAATCAACATATTGTTTGCGAAAAGCCGACGTTTTTTCAAATCTTTTTTTAGAAATTTGGAGGTTTTATATGAACTGGCAGTATTTTAATCCCTCAAAAATCGTCTTTGGCCCCGGCGTCCTGGGGGAACTCCACCAGCAGCCCCTTCCTGGCAAAACCGCCCTCATCGTCACAACCAACGGAAAATCCGTCCAGCGCTGCGGCTATCTGCCCACCCTCTGCGGGGAGCTGGAGAAGGCCGGCATCGGCTACCATATTTTCCACGAGGTTTCCCAGAATCCCACTGTGGAAAACATTACCGACGGCGCGGCGCTGGCAAAGGAGAAGGGCTGCGATTTTGTGATTGCTCTGGGCGGCGGCAGCGCCCTGGACGCCGGCAAGGCCATTGCCTTGATGGCCGTGAACCCCGGCTCCATTTGGGATTATTTCATGGCCTGCTCCGGCGGCCGCCAGACCCCCAAGAATGTTCCCCTGCCCTTTGTCGCCATTCCCACCACCGCCGGCACCGGCTCGGAGACCGACTCGGGCTTTGTGATCAGCAATTTACAGGCGGGAGAAAAGCTGGCTACCGGCAACCCCGGCTGCTTCCCCAAGCTTACCGTCATCGACCCGGAATTGACCGTCAGCGTACCGCCAAAGTACACCGGCTTCCAGGGCTATGACGTATTGTGCCACGCCATGGAGTGCTATCTAAGCCCCAAGGCCATGCCCCTTTCCGATATTCTCATTCCTGAAATCCTCTTCCGGGTGGGCAAGTATCTGCCCCGTGCCGTAGCCGACGGCAGCGATATCGAAGCCAGATCCGAAATGGCTCTTGCCAGCGCCCTGGCAGGCTTCTGCCTGACCATGAGCAGCCTGACCCTTCAGCATGCCCTGGAGCACTCTCTGTCCGGCGTGTATCATAACCTGGTGCACGGCTGCGGCCTGGCTCTGCTGAGCCGGGCTTACCTTGCCAACTGCGCCAAAAAGGAGGTCTACCGGCCTCGAATGGCAAAAATGGCGGACGCTCTGCTGGGTACCACCGGTTCTCAGGCCGAGGATCTTGTCCGGGCTACGGAGGAGCTGAAGCAAGCGTGCGGCATGGGCGATCTGAAAATGGCGGATTTCGGTGTAAAGGTGGAGGACTTCCCCAAAATCATTGCCGGAAGCCACACGCGGCACTATGACAACGAACGGCTGCCGATTACCGATGAGGAAGTGGAGCGGATTCTCTATGACGCCATGGGGTAAGGCCGAGAGTCGGCGGAAGGCATGGGTAGTGCTTCTGGGCTGCTGCCTCATGCAGGGAGGGAGCCTGGGACTGGTTCAGAACAGCATGGGCGTCTTTTTCAGTGCCGTCAGCCGGGATCTGGGCTTTTCTCTGGGCGGCATTTCCCTGTACCGAACCATCAGCGGCCTGTCCTCCTGCCTGCTACTGCCCTTTGTGGGCAGAATCCTCTATTGCCTGGATACCCGGGTAAGCCTCACTGTCAGTTCCCTGGTCTACGCGGGCATCACCCTCCTTATGGCCGGTTTCACCCAGCTCTGGCAGTGGTACACCGCTTCCTTCTTCCTGGGACTGGCGGGGGCTATGCTCTTAAGCTCTGCGGCTCCCATCATTCTTGAAAACTGGTATCCAAAGGGGCTTGGCTTTGCCGTAGGCCTGTCCGCCTCCTTTTCCGGCTTCATGGGGATTCTGGGCAATATGGGAGCCGGGTGGATCACAGAACGCTGGGGCTGGCGGCGCGCTTACCTCCTGGTGGGGCTGATGAGCATGGTCATGCTTGTGACCGCCTCCCTGTTTCTGATTCGCCTGAGCCCGGAAAAACCGAAGGCTCCGGGCAGTCAAAGAGGGCTTTCCCAAACCCATCTTTCCGTCAGAGCCTGGGTTCCTGCCGGACTTGTCACGCTGATGTCCGTCGCCATTACCTTCTGCGTAGGCTTTTCTCCGGAGATCGTGGCCTTCTGTCAGGCCTCCGGTCGAACCGTTGCCTTTGGCACCAGCATGGTGTCGCTGACCATGCTGACCAATGCCTTGGGCAAGCTCCTGCTGGGTCGGCTCCATGACCGCTTCGGCTTGCGGGTTTGCTGCCTCACCGGCAGCCTCATTGCGGCGGCTTCCTTCGTTCTGCTGCTACTGCCGCAGACACTGCCTGTGGTGGCAGGCGCCGTGCTTTACGGCATCGGTATGGCAACCTCCGTGGTGACACCGCCTTTGCTGATTCGAGCCTGCTATGGTTCTCGGGATTATCCCAGGGTCTATTCCGTGGTGCTCATGCTGTTTACGCTGGGTTCTGCCTTCGGCCCCAGCGCCATCGGCGCCATCTACGATGCCAGCGGTTCCTTCCGAGGCGGGGTGCTTCTGTGTATGGTCTGCGCCCTAGGCTATCTTGCCATCGGGGGAATCCTTGCCCTTTGGTGTCGGCGAGAGTCCGAAAATTCTCGGAAAAAGACGGTTATCGGACAGCCTGTCCAGCAATAAAATAAGGCAAATATGAAAAAACCGGCCTATGGGCGTCCAGCGACTGCCCATAGGCCATTTTTCACATTGAATTAAAGGAGATTGCAGGGTTACTTGCGCAGCTGGGGCAGGGAAGCGGCGGCCACGGACTGACCCACCCGGCGGGTCTTCTCGTCGGGGAGCATGACCTGGCACTTCTTTGCCAGCTCCGGGTATTCCTCGGCCAGAACGGCGTTGCAGGTGTCGAGAATGATGTCGCCGCCCTTGCCGGACATGACCCGACCCATGAGCATCAGATGCTCGATATTGTAGAAGTGGGAGTAGAGCACCACGGTGTAGGCAAGGTACACGCCGATGTCGTGGAAGACATCCGCGGCTCTGGGGTCGCCTTCCGCCATGTGCTTCTGAACTACCTTCAGCTTCTCGGCAGGGGACAGAGCGGGATCCAGCTCAATGCCGTTTCTGGGAGCCAGCTTGATGACCGCGTCCTGGGAGAAGTACTTGCAGCCTACGCCGAAGTCCGTGGACCACTCGTCCTGCATGGCATCCTCGTTCAGGTCAACGGGGGCAAAGGCCAGTTCGCTGATCCAGCCCAGCACGTTTTTGTCGGCGTCCACATAGCCCACGGCCTCGCTGGTGCCCATGGCAAGCCCCATGATGTTGCCCTCGCCCAGACCCATGGCACCGGCCAGAGCGGACACGTCACCGTCGTTGGCCACCACAATGGGCACATCGCCGATGGCGGCAGCCGCCCGGTCGTAGCAGGTCTTCACTTCGTCCCAACGTTCCCGGGGCACCTTATAGAAGATGGAGGAGATCATGGGGGCGTTGCCGATGAAGGTGCCGGCGGAGGACACGCCGATGGCGTCCACCCGGGGCATTTTGGAGGCGGCGGTGCGGAAGGCGGTGAGAATTTCGTTGTACTGATAGTTGGGGTCGGGATTCAGCTTGGGGAACCAGACCACCTCTTCCGAGTAGACACATTCCCCATCGATGACCGCGGAGACCTTCCGGTCAGAGCCGCCGGCATCGAAGCCGATCCGGCAGCCGTCCATGTGACCGCCCAGAGGCTGGGGGTTCTCATTGGCGGCGGGGCAGCTTTCCAGAGGCAGATCCCGAATTTCCAGATCCACCTCGTAGAGCTTGTGGAAAAAGTCAAAGTCAAAGGCACGCTTGCCGGTGGGAGCGTAGTCCCGGATCATCTGCTGGGCGATTTCCGAGGCACCGCAGATGGACACCCGGAAGCCGCCGATGGACCACAGGAGGAACTTGACCATCCGCTCCACATAGCGGTAATCGGCCTGAGCCATGTCCGGCGTTCCGTGGATAAAGGTGTGGCGGACGGAAATCTGTCCCTTGTCCCGCTCCACGGCGATGGCGATGGGCTTCTTTGCATTTTTCAGGTATGCGTCCATCCAGACACCGAAGGGGATAAAGCCGGGATCCAGCTTGGGCGTATGCTTGGTATTGTACTCAATTCCTAAATAGCGCATGGGATATCCTCCTCAATTTATTCTTTCTGACCATATTATAAGCGAGGCCATCCGGGATGGCAATAGCATTATCAATTGTGTTTTGTCATAATTGACGATTTGCGGCCACGCATTGCACTTCCTGAGTAGATGACTGCCATTGCTTGTGATTCGAGTCTTCTGAAAGCTTTCGGCGCAGTTCCCTCCGGGGGCAATGTTCTTGTCCCGGCAAGAACATTGATAAGAATCCGGCTTAAGGGGCGCTGCCGAAAAGCCGCCCCCTTAAGAAACCCCCGGCCGCATCGCCGAAAGCAGGTCGGAGTGTTTCGGGTTGCTATTCGTGGCGCAATATCAAGACAGAAAAATGCGCTGTGTGAAGAATTCACACAGCGCATTTTCGGAAAGCCGATATCAGGACAGCAACAGCTTATCGTCTGCCTCGTCGGAGCCGGAGGCCTGGCTGAACAGGTTCAGCAGCTGCTCCACGGTCAGATGCTTCTTCTCCTCGCCGGACACATCCACCACAATGTGGCCGTCGTACATCATCACCAGCCGGTTGCCGTAGGCAATGGCGTCACGCATGTTGTGGGTGATCATCATGGTGGTCAGGTGATCTTTTTCTACAATCCGTTGGGTGGCTTCCAGCACCTTGGCGGCGGTTTTGGGATCGAGAGCCGCGGTGTGCTCATCCAGCAGCAGCAGGTCAGGCTTTTTCAGAGTGGCCATCAAAAGGGTCAGAGCCTGACGCTGGCCGCCGGACAGCAGGCCGACCTTGGCGGTCAGCCGGTTTTCCAGACCTAAGTCCAGAATTTTCAGCTGCTCCACATAGGCCTCCCGCTCGGCACGGGTGATACCGGCACGGAGGGTTCGGGGCATCCCCCGACGGGCGGCCAGAGCCAGATTTTCCTCGATCTGCATGGTGGCGGCAGTGCCCATCATGGGATCCTGGAACACCCGGCCGATGAATTGAGCCCGCTTGTATTCGGGCAGGCTGGTCACGTTGTTGCCGCCGATGGTAATGGTTCCGGAATCCACCCCCCAGACACCGGCCACGGCGTTGAGCATGGTGGACTTGCCCGCGCCGTTGCCGCCGATGACGGTGACGAAATCCCCTTCGGCAAGATGGAGATTCAGCCCCCGCAGGGCAATCTTTTCATTGACGGTGCCGGGATTGAAGGTTTTGGTCACATTTTCGATTTTCAGCATAACTGCGTCCTCCTTACTTGGATGCCTTGGCAGGCTTCAGCTGGCTCTTCCAATAGGGAACCGCCAGGAAGAAGGCCACGATCAGAGCGGAAATCAGCTTCAGATAGTTGGAGTCGATCTTCAGCAGACTGATGACCGCCTGAATGACGATGTAGTAGATGATAGCGCCCAGGCTCACGGACAGCAGCTTCAGGGCGAAATTCCGGAACAGACGGCCGAAGGCCACCTCGCCGATGATGACGGAGGCCAGGCCGATGACGATGGCGCCACGACCCATGTTGATCTCTGCGTAGGACTGGTACTGGCACAGCAGGGCTCCGGCGAAGGCCACCAGGCCGTTGGACAGAGCCAGACCCAGCACCTTGTTTACATTGGTGTTGATGCCCTGAGCCCGAGCCATGTGCTCATTGGCACCGGTTGCCCGGATGGAAGCACCCCGCTCGGTGCCGAAGAACCAGTACAGGACGGCGATGACCACCACGGTGACAATGCCCACCACGAAAATGGGGTGATAGTAGAAGGGGCGGGTGCCCTTATTGACCTCCTGAAGGTAGCGCAGGGACACCAGCAGCTTGTAGTTGTTCACGTTCAGGGCGGTGTTTGCCTTCATGCCCATGGTGGCAAGGTTCACAGACCAGAGCCCCAGCTGGGTGAGAATACCGGCAAGGATGGCGGGAATGCCGCACTTGGTGTGGAAAAAGCCGGTGACCAGGCCGGTTACGCAGCCGGCCAGGAAGGCGCAGAGCATGGCGATCCACACGCTGTTGCCGTTTACGATCATCATAACGCAGACCACGCCGCCGGTGCAGAAGGAGCCGTCTACGGTCAGGTCGGCCAGGTCAAGAATCCGATAGGTGATGTAAAGACCGATGGCCATAATGCCCCAGATGAGGCCCTGGGACACGGCACCGGGCAGTGCGTTGAGAAAACTCGTCATTGGTGATTCCTCCGATTTGTGATAGTTTCATACGAACCCTTGGCAAAAAGGCCGGTTTTCAGCCCCTTTTCCAAGGGCTTGTACAGATACGGAAAGGAGGGGGTGCCGCTTTTGCAAGCGACACCCCCTGAAGCTCAGGGAATTAAGCGATGGGCTCGTAGCCATCGGGCGGGGTCAGACCCAGCTCCGCGCAGATCTCCGCGTTGTACTTGGGCGTTGCGGGGGCGTACTCAACGGGCATAGTGGAAACGTCCGCCTCGCCGGTCAGAATCTTGGCGGCCATCTCACCGGTGGTGTAGCCAAGGTCGTAGTAGCTGATGGACAGGGTGGCTACGCCGCAGCCCTTGCAGATGCCCTCTTCACCGGCAATGATGGGCTTGCCGGCGGCACTGAAGATACCGTCGATGACCTCGGTGGAGGAGGCGACCATGTTATCGGTGGGAACATACAGCACATCGCAGAAGTCGCAGGCTTCCTGGGCGACGGCGGGCATATCGTTGGAGTCCACGAAAGCGAACTGCTTGCAGGTGTAGCCCATGCCGGTCAGATACTTCTCAACGGTGTCCACCTGGTACTTGGAGTTGGGCTCGGCAGAGCAGTACAGCAGGCCAACGTTCTTGGCATCGGGGAACCAGGTCTGGAGCATCTTGGCCTGATCCTCCAGAGGCGCCAGATCGGAGGTGCCGGAGACGTTGCCGCCGGGGGTACCGTTGAAGTTCTGGATGCCCAGAGCCACGCCGTACTCGGTGACGGAGGTGCCCAGAACGGGAATGTCGGCGGTGGCGGCCACGGCAGCCTGGAGGGCGGGAGTGGCGTTTGCCATAATCAGGTCAACGCCTTCGGCGACAAAACCGTTGGCGATGGTAGCGCAGGTGTTGGAATCGCCGGCAGCGTTCTGCAGGTCAAACTTCACGTTGTCCGCGCCCAGCTTGGCAACCAATGCGTCCTGGAAGCCCTGGGTGGCGGCATCCAGCGCGTCATGGGTGACCAGCTGGCAGATGCCCACGGTGTAAACCTTACCGGCAGCTTCCGTGGCGGGAGCCGCGGTGGTGGCATCGGCAGCGGGGGCAGGGGCTTCGGTGGCGGCAGGGGCAGCAGAGCCGCCGCAGGCTGCCAGAGACAGCACCATCACAGCGGCAAGCAGCGCCGCAAGGAACTTTTTCATACAAATCTCTCCTTTTTCTTATCCACGAACACTTGTGCGTCCGTGGAATACTGATGGCACACAATATAGCACTGTTTGCCGAAACTGTCAATTGGTTTTTATGAATCTATCATGTGCATTTAATAATTAAATGGAAAGCGCAGAAAATAGGAACTACTGATAAGCAGCCCCTCAGTATGTCAAAAAAGTCCGAAGGATACCCTCGGGGGACGATTAAAAGATTGACGCGCCATCGTATTAACGCATGTCATTGCGAGGAGGCCAGCGGCCGACGTGGCAATCCGTTTCCCCCTTGACTCCCACTCTGGGGGAGCTGTCACGAAGTGACTGAGAGGGTAAAAATCGCCCTCTCCGCCCCTACCAGGGCACCTCTCCCATAGGGAGAGGCAAGCGGCCCTCATCCGTCACGGCCATGCCGTGCCACCTTCCCCGGAGGGGAAGGCTTTGGAGAACGGATTGCCACACCAGTCTGCGGACTGGTTCGCAATGACAACGTATCCATAGTTATTCACCATTCACAATTCGCTATTCACGAAATAAAGGGACTGCCTTTTGGCAGTCCCTGAAAGATTATCGCTTTACCGCTTCCGGCGGTCGCGGGCTCGGTAGTAATCGGCCTTATTTGCCAGCATCCTGGCGTCGGCAATACTGACCATATCCTCAATGTCAAAGTTATCCATCCGGCTTTCCACGCCGCAGGCGATGGTGTAGCCCGCCGCCTCTATGGTGGCGTTCAGCTGCTCCACCCACCGCTGAACCTCTTCCTTGGTGCCCACCGGGCACAGAATCAGAAATTCGTCGC
>CAKTXO010000008.1 GCA_934630985.1 uncultured Oscillospiraceae bacterium
ACTGCTGCGAATTTTGAAAATGAGGTACTGCGTTCCGACAAGCCCGTTTTGCTGGACTTCTACGCCGACTGGTGCGGACCGTGCAAAATGCTCTCTCCCATACTGCATGAGCTTGCCGAAGAAAAAAGCGGTACGCTCAAGGTGGGCAAGGTCAATGTGGACGAGCAAATGGAGCTGGCGATGCGTTTTCAGGTGTCCAGCATCCCGATGCTGGTCGTATTCAAGGACGGGAAAGCCGTTGCCAAATCGGTGGGCTATCGTCCTAAGCCGCAGATCGCCGCAATGGTGGAGGGCGTAAGATGAAAGTTGTGATCGTAGGCGGTGTGGCGGGCGGTGCTTCTGCCGCCGCCCGCATCCGCCGTCTGGATGAACACGCGCAGATCATCATGATCGAGCGCAGCGGCTATGTGTCCTATGCCAACTGCGGTCTGCCGTATTATGTGGGCGGTGTGATCAAAGAGCAGGAAGAACTGACGCTGCAAACTCCGGAGAGCTTCTGGAAACGCTTTCGCATTGATGTGCGGGTACGGCAGGAAGTAACTGCGATCAATCCCGCAGAGAAAACCGTCACCGTCCGTGCACTGGACAGCGGGAAGATCTATACGGAAACCTATGACAAACTGCTCCTCGCCCCCGGCGCAAAGCCGACGGTTCCTGCGCTTTCCGGCGTCGGCAGTGAGCGTGCTTTCACGCTGCGCACTGTGGAGGATACCCTTTGTATCCGGCGTTTTGTAGAGGAGAAAAAGCCGAAAACCGCTGTTTTGGCTGGCGGCGGCTTTATCGGTCTGGAAATGGCGGAAAACCTTGCAGAAATGGGCATTTCCGTCACCATCGTTCAGCGTCCCAAGCAGCTATTAGCGCCGCTGGATGGGGATATGGCGAGCTTTGTCCATGGGGAAATGCGCAGACACGGCGTGGCTCTGCGGTTGGGTGAAACCGTCACCGGGTTCCGGCAGGACGGAGATTCCGTGCTGACCCTGTTGGAGGGTAGTGAACCGCTGCATTCGGATATGGTGCTGCTGGCCATCGGTGTTACCCCGGATACCCATTTGGCAAAAGACGCCGGACTCAGGCTTGGTATTCGCGGCAGCATCGCTGTCAACGAGCGGATGGAAACCTCCGTGCCAGACATCTATGCTGTGGGGGATGCCGTAGAGGTCACCCATTTCGTGACCGGCCAGAAAGCGTTGATCTCTCTGGCGGGGCCTGCCAACAAGCAGGGACGCATTGCCGCCGACAATATCTGCGGTGGCAACAGCCGCTTCACCGGCTCTCAGGGTTCGTCTGTTCTGAAACTGTTTGGCTTGACAGCGGCCTCCACGGGGATCAATGAAAAGGCGGCGCAGGCAGTAGGAATCGCTTACGACAAAGTCGTATTGTTCCCGGCATCCCACGCTGCCTATTATCCCGGCGCACAGTCTATTGCAATGAAGGTGCTGTACGAAAAAGAAAGCCTGCGGCTGCTGGGTGCGCAGATCGTTGGCGGCGTCGGCGTGGACAAGCGCATGGATGTACTGGCAACGGCCATTCGCGCAAAAATGACAGCTTTGGAGCTGACGGAGCTTGACCTTTCCTATGCGCCGCCCTATTCCTCTGCCAAAGACCCGGTGAATATGGCCGGTTTTATGATTGAGGACTTGGAGAGCGGGAAGGTGCGGCAGTTCCATTGGGATGAGGTTGAGGGCTTGCCTTGCGATGGCAGTGCGACGCTGCTGGACGTCCGTACCGAAGGCGAATATCGGCGTGGGCATTTGAATGGATTCCACAATCTTCCGCTGGACGATCTGCGGGAGCATTTGGACGAGTTAGAGCGGGACAAGCCTGTCTATGTGAATTGCCAGACAGGGCTTCGCAGTTATCTGGCCTGCCGTCTTTTAACGCAGTACGGTTTCTCTTGTGCCCATCTCTCCGGCGGATACGGCTTTTATCAGGTCGTAACAAAAGAGCAGCAGACAGCGCACAGCGCCTATCCCTGCGGAATGGAGAAGCTATGAGTGAAAAACGATAATGTAATAAACTTTTATTTTCAGAATTTTGTTACACGGAAAGCAATCTTTGTTCTTTATAGTGAAAAAGCTCTGACCTCAATTTATGTGGCACTTGCCGTTGCAGCCGTCCATTTCATTCACATGCACCTCTCTATACGTCCGTCTTGTACTCCAAAAAGCAGCCCCCATCGTGAGAATAGATCACGCCGACTGCCTGCAAATATGCGTAGATCACCGTCGTCCCAACAAACTTCATGCCCCGTTTCTTTAGGTTCTTCGAAATCCGGTCTGAAAGCTCCGAATGTGTCAGCCCGGTTTCGCAGACCACTTTTCCGTCAGTCCAGTGCCAGAGATACCCGGCAAAGCCGCCATATTCCCCCTGTATTTCACGAAACACCCGGGCATTGGTAACGGCTGCCTGTATTTTCAGCCGATTCCGGATGATTCCGGGGTCATTTCTCAGGGCTTCCAGCTTGTCCTCCCCGTATGCGCAGACCGCCTCCAAATCAAACCCATCAAACGCTTCCCGAAACGCCTCCCGCTTGTTCAGAACACATTCCCAGGACAGCCCGGCCTGAAAGCATTCCAGAATCAGCATCTCAAACAGCTTCCCATCCTCATAAACGGGAACGCCCCATTCTTCATCATGGTAACGGATGTACCGTTCATTTTTGGGGTTTGCCCAACAGCAGCGTTTCTTCCCGTCTGACCATTCCATCTGCATCTCAGCTCCTTTATTTTATAACCAAGTTTTCTTAGCACCATTATATCAGACAAGTAATCATAATCATAGAGTCCGGATCGCATTCGTCGTTTTGGCCTATTTGAAACTGCCGTTTCCCTGACACCTGGAATATAATTCCCTTATTCTGTGGTAATATTTAAGGGAATCAGGAGAGAGGTAAGGGAATGAGACCCTTTCACTGCTCTGCAATCTATGTGAAAGCAAACGTTCAAGAAGTGCTTCTTTTTTCTTTGTGTTCTATGATACAAAGGAAAAGGTCCAATAAACCGAACTTATGCGGCAATCAAAGCCCCATTTTTTAATATCGCAGAAGAAATATATTGATTATTCGTAACGAATAGTATATACTATTCTCGAGGTGATATCCCATGAACACACGAACCGCAAATCTGATTATCGGCACCTCCGGCGGCACAGCCGGGGGCAATGCGACAAACTATAAGCTGGCCCTCCCCTCCACTTGGGTCAAGGAAATGGGGCTGACTCCGGAACAGCGGCAGGTGGAGCTTCGCTTTGACGGTGCTTCCATCGTCATTACCAGAAAGCTGTCCTTTGCGGAATTCCTGGAAGCCAGCCGCCACGCTGAACACAAAACGTTACTGCTCTCCTGCTATTCCGGGGATGCCCTCTGCGCCCGGATTGCCGCTGACGAAACCGAGAAAACGGTATGCGTTGAAAATCTCGCTGCGGATTGTCTGAAACTTCCCTTTGGAAAGAATCCAAATCCCAGTTGGGCAGATTACCAGCACTTTCTGGAGGACCGCTGCATTCCAAAAACCAGGGCCGGACTACAGGAATACCTGGAAACAATCGGAGTAGACAGCTATGAGCCGTTGGAAATCATCCGCAAAACCCAGGGCCGCATGGCAGAGGATGATCTGTGGCTGACCGTGGAGGAATTGAAATGACCGTTCAATTGGTATCTGATCAGAAAATTGCGGAAACCTCCTCCAAGGGCAACCAGGAAAAATGGCAGGACGGCAACATCTGGTACAAGCTGGACCAGTTCGGCTACGAAGCACTGGCAGAGGTGTTTACCTCCCAATTGTTGGAATATAGCAATATCGAAGCGGATTTTCCCTTCACCTTTGTACGCTACCGTATGGAGCGTCTTTTGGTTCATGGCCGGGAACGGACCGGGTGCAGCAGTCCGAATTTCTTGAAAGCGGGCGAGTCTATCATCACCCTTGCGCATCTGTTCCGTCAGTACACGGGAAAGCCGCTTTCCGAAACATTAAGCCGTATGACCAGCGATAAAAAGCGGATGGCCTACCTGGCTGAGGAAACCGCAAACATCACCGGCCTGTCCCTGTTCCCCCAATACCTGACTTTGCTGTTTGAAATTGACGGTCTTGTCCTCAACGACGACCGACATCTCAACAACATTGCGGTCATTGCCAGAGACAGCTGTTTTGACTATTGCCCCATCTTCGACCAG
This sequence comes from uncultured Oscillospiraceae bacterium, assembly GCA_934630985.1. Lineage (GTDB taxonomy): Bacteria > Bacillota > Clostridia > Oscillospirales > Oscillospiraceae > Faecousia. The sequence continues at coordinate 4,172 of CAKTXO010000008.1, forward strand.
GGTGCGGGGTTCCTCTCTAACGTCATGTATAATCCCTTTGAGATCATCCCCAAGTCCCTGATTGCCCAGGCAAAGGCTCGTCCGTTCCAGGCCACCTTCAACCGGCAAATTCACACCATGGAAAGCCTGTATGGTAAGCAGCTGGAAATCCCCGATTTTACCCGAACGCAGCTTGCGCAGATGGTGAAACCAATGCTAGAATACTATCCAGCTCGTGACAGGGATTTGATTGCGGATCGTGTTTGTGAGACGGTGCTGGTGCGGCAGAAATGCATATAAGGTTTCTATCCATCCCCGTGACGAAGCAAATTTCTGTGCTGGATGTGAACTTCCACCGATATCTAAACCCTGAAACCGTCTAATACGCAACATTTTGATTGTTTATTGCCTTTATATTCAGACTGTGCTATCATAAAAGAAATCATTTCATATTCAAGTAAATAGTCCGTTTTATTACACATATTGTTTCGTAAAATAAAATTATAACCTCTATTGCGCATCGACTTACGCTATATTCTCACACGCAGCCCATAATGTATTGGAGTCATTTTCCCATCCTCTACAATCACCCACCCCTGCATAAGTTCAAGCCGCACTGTTTTCCAGCAATCCGCGAATATTTCAAAGCATTCTCCGCAATGCAGCCCACCATAAAGCGTTCCATTGTCAAAAGCAATATCCGGTCTCTCTCCGTTCCAAATCAAAATTCCTGTCATAAAAACTCCTTTAGAGGGGGATTCCCATGAAATTATTCGATATCCTGCCCAGTGACCTTTTTTCCGTTCTGGCTTCTCCAAATCGAGTTTTGTATTCCGATGCGTTGGATGTCTTATACAGTGCCTACCGGGAAACTTTGAAAATACCGGAAGAAAAGCTATACACCATGCTGCGAAGCAAGCTGGAGCAGCAGCTGGCTGACGCTTCCTTTGAAGGTGAAGATATTGACGAGGAGGAATTGCGGGATATTTCCGGTCGTGCCAGATTCCTGATTCGGAAGCTCTGCGCAAAAGGCTGGTTTGAAAAAGAGCGAGGCGAAGATTTCGAAGAATACATTACCGTTCCCGGTTACAGCAGCCAATTATTGGAATTATTTCACCAATTGCGTGACGACCGCCCCGCCCGTGGATATTCCTATGTTTTCGGCACTTATTCCACATTAAAAGTGGCAAACGAGGGAGATAACGTATACGACAAAATGGAAGCTCTTTACAGTGCTTATGATAACACGCAAGCACTTCTGAATTTGCTGCAAATGGTCTACCACAATGTGCGCCACTATTTTCAGGTTCAAATTGCAATGCAGGATGTCAATGAAGTGTTGGCTTCCCATTTTAACGAGTATGGTCAAAAAGTTGCCGAGGCATACATCCGTCCCTTAAAAATCAAAGATTCTGTTCCCAAGTACCGCGGCCCTATTCAGGAAATTTTGAATTCTTGGATCGAAAATGATGCCCTGCTCATCGCCATGGCGAACGCGGCATTACAGGATAAACGGGGCGCCACGCTAGCAGAATGCCGCTCCGATTTGTTGCAGAAAATTTTCTTTATAAAAGAACGATATGACCACATCGAGCGGGATTATCTGGATGAAATTGATGCCCAGGTGCGCCGCTACACAAGAGCCACAACGCAAAAAATTGAGAATCTGACAAATCGGGACGAGAATATTCGTGGAAATCTCAATTATCTCCTGGAAGAACTTTCCAGAAACCGCCGTGCGGCAGACCTTGTAGAGCAGATTCAGCCAATTTTTCAGCTCTATGAGCAAACCTACTTATCCGGCAAAAGCCTCTGGTATTGGAAACGCCCGGGGAAACGTACAAAATCCGCTCCTGTTCCCGTCGAGGACTCCAAGCCTGATCCCAACGTCCGCATCCAGGCCGAGCAGCTGCTGCACTCTGAATACGGTCGTACCGCTGTCATGGAATATGTGGAAAGCTGGTTAGGTGCAGAGGGCATCTGTTATTCCAAAGACATAGTACTGGAGAATGACAAAGCCTATATTATGAGTCTGCTGGCCGTTCTTGCCAGCACCGACCGAGATTCTTCTTTTACTGTAAGGGAACTGGGCGGTCGTTATGAAGAAAGCGTTTATGAAGTTCCCCAGTTGCAAATCGGCCGCAAGGAGGGTAAAAAATGAATATGGATTGGCTAAACAGCGCAACACAGAGGGAAATCGATCAGTTTCGATCCGTCTGCAATCAGTTGTTGAGTCGTACTTATGTCGTACGGACGCTCTATAAGCCCGACAAAGGCAGAGTAACAAATCCAGATTACACCTTCTTGTCCATTCACTTTGAAGAGATCAGCAATTATCTCGGTCTTTTAGGCTGGACGCTTCACAAGGAGGACATGGATGGCTTTTTCTATGTTCTAAACGCAGATGAGGCAAATCGGTGCAATCTTGACAAAAAGGGAACCGCACTGCTGCTTGCAATTCGGATGATTTACGACGAGAATCAGGAAAACCTGGGACTTGAGCAGGATGCCATCTGCACCGTAAGAGATGTCCTGGAAAAAGTCGTTACAGACTATGCGATTTTACCCTCTAAGCCCAATATGGAAGATGTCAAGCGCGCCCTCACACGTCTGGAAAATCACTGCATCCTTCAGAGAATTGACGGCAAATTCAACAAAGGTAGCTGCAAATTTGCCATTTTGCCCACAGTTACATCCGTAGTATCTGCTGACAGGCTTAATCAACTTGTTGCCACGTTAAAGAAAGAGGATGAACATGAAGAAACTGACGAAGATTCTGTTGGTTAATTGGCTGTATTTTTCCAAGGAGATAATTGAGGTTGACGATGTCAACTTCCTGACCGGGAAAAACGGAGCAGGGAAATCCACTGTGATCGATGCGTTGCAGATCGTGCTTCTCGGCGAAACCAGCAGCCGAAATTTCAATCAGGCTGCCAACGAAAAATCCCAACGCACCCTGGATGGCTATCTGCGGGCAGATATGGATGACAGCAATCCCTATTCCCGCAGGGGAAAGGATTTCACCAGCTTCATTGCCTGTGAATTTCTGGATGATGTAGAAGGCACCAGCTTTGTAACCGGTGTTGCCTTTGACTGTCGCAGTGACGGGACAAATGTAGAGCATTTTTTCACTTACAACGGTACGATTCCCGAAAACGGCTTTGTTGAAAATGGATTTGCTTTGGAATATCCCGTATTTCGGAAGCAAGTCAAAGCCCAGTACGGCTACAGCGCTGAATTTTACGATACGCAAAAGCAATACCGCACAAATATGCTGGCAAAGTGGAACGTCCACAGCGAGCAGATCACCCGCATGATGAAAAAGGCGGTGTCATTCCGTCCAATTGTGGATATTCAGAAATTTATCACAGAAAACATCTGTGACATCCCGGATAAGCCGGATATTGAAGCCATGCAGGAAAACATCCGGGCATATAAGCGGCATGAGCAGCTGGCTCAAAAGCAGGAAGAAAAGCTTGCCGCCCTGCAAGAGATTGGCAAACTGTTTCGGGATATGCAAACAGCACTGGATCGCTGGCAGCAGCAATCTTTTCTGGTGCAGTGGGCAAGCAAAGAGGAACAGGAAGCAAAAAATGAAAAGTACAAATCAGAACAGAAAGATCATGAATTGTGTATCGCATCCATAAGCTCTGATTTGGAGCGTATTGCATCGGCAATCCAAGAAAAGGAGCAGCGCAAAAACGACCTAATTGCCGCCTGTGCTCAAAGTGATGTTTCCAGAGAAGAGGAGCGGCTTCGCACCTCTCGAAACTCCCTGCACACTGAGCAGCGGCGGTTAATGGAACAGCTTCAAAAGGATGCCCTGGAAATCAAGCGGGAATCCACTGTCATGCTGAACCTGTGTAAAAAAGCACAAGACTGGCAATATTCCGATGCATTGACCGCCATCGTGGAAGCCACAAATGCCGTTCAGGCTGCCTATTCTCGTTTCTCCGATTGCAGCTATGAGATTTTCGCAAAATCCTCCGCAATCTTTGAAGCAGCCCAGGATGCCACATCTTCTCTTATGGCAGCGATCCGGGATGGTGCTTACGCGCTCAAGGTACTACTGGATGAGCAGGCCGCCGCCTATGACCAAAAAAGTGCCATTCTCGCCAATCTAAAAAAGAATATCAAGGACTATCCGAAAGGTTTGCTTTCTTTACGCGGGTATTTGGAGGCTGCACTAAGGGAGCAGACAGAAAAGCCAGTCCACATTGAAATTTTGGCGGATGTTCTTGAAATAGCCGAAGCAGAAGAGCATTGGCGCAGAGCTGTAGAGGGGTATTTGAATACCCAGAAATTCTATCTGCTGGTCGCCCCTGAATACTATTCAGACACGCTGCGCATCTTTAACCAAGTGAAACACACATATGGCAGCGGTTCTTTCGGCATCGTAGACATTGGCAAATTACGGGAGCGGGAACACATAGAGCCATTGGAGAATTCTCTTGCAAAGAAAGTGGAAACCGAAAATGGCCTTGCCCGCAGCTACATTGACTATCTGTTGGGTCGTGTCGTGTGTTGCAGCCATGTAGACCAGCTTCGTCAGTTTAAGACATCCATAACCGCAGACGGAATGCTGTATCAGGGGTATGTTGCCCGACCCATTCGTAAAGAACTCATGGACGATGCCTTTATTGGGCACCGTGCCGTTGCCCTTCGGATATCACGCATTGAAGCAGAAATAAAAGACATTGAGGATACATTACGTATCTGGAACCCTGTCTATCAAACACTGAACCAATTTGGAAGCCACGATGTTCTGTTTACTGCCCGTTTTGTGCAAAATACGGTTGCTCAGCGACAGACAGATTATCTGCGTGGCATTGAAATCTCCAAAGAACTGGAACAAATTGGCGAACAAATGTCCCATCTGGATTTGTTCTGGCTTGATGAGCAGAGGAAAACAATCAATCAGCTGGAAAATGAAATTGCGCATTTGAACAGCGAAACTGTGCAGCTCAGTAGCCAGCAAGCCGTCCACCAGAAACAGGTACATGATATTGTCTGGGAAACGCTGCCAAAGATCAACCAGGAATTGGCAGAGATTGAAGACCGTATTTCGGACAGTTTTTCCCATGCGTTTATCCAAAAAGTCGGCCTTCCCAGATATCAGCAGGAATTCGCTCGCCTAAAAAATGCCTCTGCAATTTCCACAAATTTTGGAAACCGTCTGGAGCAAACGGTACGGGAACGAGATGCCGCACAGCAAAAGCTGTTCCAAAAGCGCAGGGAATACGCCATAAACTTCCGTCCCTGTTCTTTTCAGGTAGAGTCCATGCTGAATGATGAATACGATGCGGAACGTAAGCTGTTGGAAGAGTGCGAATTGCCCCAGTACCGTGCCAAAATCAAGGCAGCCAAGGAAAGTGCCATGGAGCAATTTCAGAACGATTTTCTGGCAAAGCTCAAGTCCAGCATCGACCAGGTGCAAGACCAAGTAAAAAGCCTGAACAAAGCTCTGGATCAGGCGCAGTTTGGAACGGATCGCTATAAATTTCGCGTAGACCGGAACCCAGATTACGCCGACTATTACGATATGATCATGGCTCCAGAACTCATGGAGGGGGAAGCCGGACTTTTCGCCATGCCCTTCCAGCAGAAATATGGTCAACTAATCGAGGATCTTTTCAGCCGCATTGCCACATCCGACGATTCTCAGCTGAATAACAGAAAACAGAGCGAACTTCAGGAGAATATCGCACGCTTTACCGATTTCCGTACTTACCTGAAATTTGACCTGGAAACCACCGATCAGAACGGCTCCAAACAATTGTTGTCTCAAACCCTGAATACCAAATCCGGCGGTGAAACGCAAACACCATTCTATATTGCAGTCCTTGCTTCTTTTGCCCAGATCTATCAGGTGAATAACCTGTCCGGTCTTGCCAATAACACCGTCCGTCTTGTGGTATTTGACGAGGCTTTCAACAAAATGGACAGTGAACGGATCGTAGAGAGCGTCCGTCTGCTCCGCAAGATGGGTTTGCAGGCAATCATCTGCACACCTCCGGATAAGCTGCCGGATATTATGCCTCTTGCGGATCGCACGCTTCTGGTTTGTAAGGACAAATACAAAATGCACATTCTGCCTTACGGGAAAAGGATGGAGAATATATGAATGAAGGAATCATTCTTTCCCACTTACTGGACAAGTATGAGCGCAGCAAGCATCTTTTTCAGTCAAGTGAAGCAGGACGTGGTGTCATGCTTAAAGTCGGTCCTGGAAAAAAAGATTTTCCGGAATACGATTACGAGAACGCCTCTGTCCGTGATACCTGGAACACCGCTGCAATTCACCTGGAACGGGAAGGTCTCATCCAAAACGAATGGGTCAAAGGCAGGCCGGTTCTCTCCTGTATTCGTCTCAACCTGAATCGGGTCATGGACTGTTATCAGCTGATCGGACGCACCCACCCAAAAGAATTGGCCATGCAGGTGGCAGCCATAGTAAGCGAACGGCTGGAAAACGCATCGACCTGCTGGATCGTCGCATGGAGGAATCAGGTATGCACCGATGCGCAGTCAGAATACAGCGTACCCCCATACTGCAAGGGTGGTCTCTCTCCTCTGGAGGATCTTCTGAAAGCAATGGCATGTTATGATGCCATGCAGGGAGAATCCACAACCATGCGGGCATTTAGCAGCAAATGCTACCATGACACCAAGTATTTTGAGCGAAATGTGCGTGACCTGTTTCTTCGCATTGCACAAAAGTACGATATTGTCCTTTCTCAACTGTCTACGCAGGAGTCCCTGGGTTCACGGGATCAACTGGCTTACCTGGGTATTTACGCAAGGCCGGAACTTTACGAACTGGCAGGTGACATTGTCGTTCATACAGAAAATGGCAGTATCCATTTCTGCGCCGCCACCCCCTACGGTCTGGCACTGCCCAGCACCGCCGTCAATCATATCGTATCCATCGACTTGACCCAGATTCAGAGAATTGTATTTATTGAAAACAAAACAAATTACGACGAGTACCTTCTTTCTGAGCTGACACAGGGCACTCTTGCCGTTTATCACGGTGGTTTTCTAAGCCCACAAAAGAAAAAGCTGTTTCAAAAGCTCGGTGAGGCCATGCAAACCAACTGTGGTGCGTTCTTTTGGGCCGATATTGATTTGGGCGGTTTTCAAATGTTCGCACAGCTTCAGCGGCTCGTCCCATCGCTGAAACCGCTGCGAATGTCTGGAAGCGACGTTGATAAATACCACGCAAACGGCCTCGTCCGTCCTGAATCCTATTTGGATAGCTTGAAGTCTGCTTTGGCGCATCAAGAGTACCCACTTTTTGCCGATGCAATTCAGGAAATTCTAAAATACGGGGTTACAATAGAGCAGGAAGCATTTCTATTGACCTGATCGCAGCCAGCTTGTTCCGAAACTGCATTTTTGCAGCGCAGCTTCCCTTCTTCGTATGCCGAAACGCTTTTCTTTTTATTTCATTTCGGTAAAATACTCCTCCCTATTTCCCGCTTTCAGCCATTTTCATCCGGGTCATATTGCGCTATAACGCATACCAACAGTTCATTGAACGGGTCCGGGCATCCTATCCGGCATATCAGGAGTCAATCGAATACGAAAAAGATCGACTGGTATGGTGCGATCACTGTCAACAGCAAATCAATCTGTGGAGCTACTGGCAAGGCAGTCTGGATGCTGTTGAATTTACGCAGCTGATTCAGGATTTGAACAACCATACACATAAGCATTCCAACCGTGGATACACGCCTGTGGAAATGCAGGAGGTTCTGACAAAAGAAAGGAACGAGCCCATCGACGGACAGACAAGCTTGCTTGACATATGAGGGATGCGTGAATTGCCTTACGCTGGCTGTCAGGAAATTGAAAACTGTTCCGCAGGGAAAAATAGGCATAAATAGAGTTTAACAGCAGGAGCCGGCAATGTGCTCCTGCTGTTTTTATGCTCAATAATACTGTTTTTTGCGGCATAACAATGCTCCCTCCATGTTCGACAGGTTGTGTTTTTACTGTCTGTCATAGAGGGAGCATATCAGGCAGCACTTCCATGCTGCTGATTTGCAAGCCGTCTCACATTCTTTGCGAGATTGGCGAGCTGCAGCGGCCCAAATTTCGCCACAGCCCCTTTACGCTTTCGTCAAGGTGTATTCTTATTCATGTACCTATAAACTGTCGGCACCGAAATAGATAGCTGTCTGGCAACTTCTGCCACTGCACCCTTGATGGTCATAATGCCGCTTTCATTCAGCTGGCGCACCACGGCTATTTTTTCATCCATGCTCATTCTTGCAGGCTGGACGCCACTTTGGATAACAGTTTCTGCAATTCTGGAATGCATGATGCTCTCAACCGGATTATCCAACGTTTCAGAGACGATGCTCTTATGCGGAATAATCAAATTGAACTGCTCCATCACATGGTCAAGCGTGTACTTCATCTGCTGGATGCTTTCAATGTCCTTGTTGATGCAAAGAAGTCCAATGAGTCTTCCCTCGTTCTTGATGAAATACGTAGAGGAAAGAAATTCACCATTTTTTGCCTGTCCGGAGTAGTTTGCCAGATAGTCTGTGTCGGAATACGCACCCTTCTCTGCCACTTCACGCGCAAGGTCGGTAAGCGGGCTGCCAACCTGCCGCCCGGAAATGGGATTTTTGATGGCTACAAGTGAATGCTCTGGATCCGTCATATCATGAACCGCAATCTCTGCACCGTTTCCGCATACTTCGGCTAGAAAGGGGACTAGGCTGATATATATTTGCAATACTTCATGATCTGTCATAGATAAGTTCCGTCCTTTTCATTATTTACTCTGATATATCGTAAATATCACACTTTATATCATAGCAAATAATCAAATAATTTCAAGTTAAATTCTGTAAGTTTCAGCTGTTCCCTTTTCTTGGTGACTGTTGTTTACCGCCGGACAGATATGTTGCCTTCAGATTCTCGCAACGCCGCTCTTTTTTGCCGCCTCGGCTACAGCCAAAGCCACTGCGTCCTTGACTCTCGGATCAAAGGCATACGGGATAATATAATCCGCCCGAAGATCATTATCCGAAATCAGGCTCGCCAGTGCATGTGCTGCGGCAACCTTCATTTCGTCGTTGATGTCGCTTGCCCGCACGTCTAGAGCTCCTCTGAAAATGCCGGGGAAGGCTAGGACGTTGTTAATCTGGTTCGGGAAATCGCTCCGACCGGTTGAGATAACGGCCGCACCGCCCGCCTTTGCGTCCTCCGGGAAAATTTCTGGTGTTGGGTTCGCACAGGCAAAAACGATGGCGTCCTTGTTCATAGTTCTGACCATCTCAGTTGTGACCGTACCGGGTGCGGAAACGCCGATGAACACGTCGGCACCCACGAGCATATCCGCTAAGCTGCCTGCCTTGCGATCGAGATTCGTAACCTCGGCCATTTCTTCCTTAATCCAGTTGAGACCGTCTCTTCCTTTATAAATTGCACCCTTACGGTCGCACATGGTGACATGCTTGAAACCGGCTGACAGCAATAGCTTCACAATTGCGATTGCCGCTGCGCCTGCACCGGAGGTTACAATTTTTACATCCTCTTTTTTCTTGCCAACGATCTTGAGGGCATTGGTAAGCCCTGCCAGTGTGATGACGGCCGTGCCGTGCTGATCGTCGTGGAAAATCGGAATGTCGCAGATTTCCTTCAGGCGTTTCTCAATTTCAAAGCAGCGGGGGGCGGAGATGTCCTCCAGATTCACGCCGCCAAAGCTTCCGGCAAGCAGTGAAACCGCTTTCACAATATCGTCCGGATCCTTCGAGCGGACACAAAGCGGAATGGCGTCAACATCACCGAATGCTTTAAACAGCACACACTTTCCTTCCATGACCGGCATACCGGCCTCCGGGCCGATGTCACCAAGGCCGAGCACAGCCGTGCCGTCCGTGACAACCGCAACCGTATTCCATCTGCCGGTTAAATCGTAGCTCTTGGCCGGATCTTTCTGAATTTCCAGACAGGGCGCTGCGACACCAGGCGTATAAGCCAGTGATAGCGCATGTGCCGTATCCACCTTCATCTTTGGCTCAACGGACAGTTTCCCATGCCACTGTAAATGTTTCTGAATGGCTAACTTTGCGTAATCCATACCGAATGTACCTCCTTTATTCTTTCTCGCAGCAATACGCAACAGCTTCCACTTCTACACGCACCGCCATCGGAAGCTCCAGCACAGCAACGCAACTTCTGGCCGGATTCGACTGAATGTACTTGCTATAAACTGCGTTGAACGCTGCGAAATCAGCCATATCGGCAAGAAAACAGGTGGTCTTGACGATCATTTCCGGACTGGAGCCAGCTGCGTCCAGAACCGCCAGCAGATTTTTCATGACCTGCTCAGCCTGTTCCTCAATGCTTGTTCCAACAAGCTTGCCGCTCACAGCATCCAGAGGAATCTGACCAGATGTGAACACCAGTTTTCCTTGGGATACTGCCTGAGAATACGGGCCAATGGCCGCAGGTGCTTTATCTGTGTGAATATGAGTCATGTTTTGTATCTCCTTATTTGTTTCTACCAATGGTGTTTCAGGATACGCTTGTTTTCAAGGTGTGCGTATCGCAGCCGTCAAAATCCCAGCGCTTCGTTCACCAAGATTACATACATTCGTTCCTTCTCTTTTTGATGTGAAACAATCATATAATCCGAACATCCACGCTGCGGGCTCGCGCATTGAACACATTTGCCCAGCTTTACGCAAGGCGTTGCGCGTTCATACCTGCGGTTATTCGCCGGCGCGGCAACACATGCAATTCTTTCGAAGGCCGCAGGAAGATCGGGGACAATTTTGTTGATACCGACTACGTTTACAACTTTTCGCGGGCCAAAGGCAATTGCTGAAATGCGATTTCCCTGTCCGTCCACATACACAAGTTCTCCGTTCTGCGTTAGTGCATTCGCACTTGTAAAATAAACGTCTGCCTCATATGCGTCAAGATAGCTTTTACGAACGGTTTTTTCATCGAGTGACGTGTCGAAAGAAAACGTCCCTTTTACATAGCGGTTTGTATAGCGGTAAGGTCCCTCTTCAATCATCTGCTGAATGCCGGTCTGACGCAGCGACAAAGACCCACCGACCGCAACTGCGCAGCCGTCGTCCAGAAAAGTCTTCGCAAGCAGCCTTGCTTCCGCACAGTTCTCCGCAAAAGAAAAGATGATATTGTTTTTCTCCAGTGCTTTTTGAAGTTTCTGTATCTTCTGCATGGATATGCTCCCACAGTATCAAGGCAACTGCATCAACGCGCCAAGACCGCTCAACTTTTCGTTAATCCCATGCGTACGCAAGCAGGCCCAGAGATTTGCTACATTGCTCGAGAACACAGGAATGCCGAGATCATCCTGCAATTGTTGGAGAATTTCGATCGAACGAATGCCTGTGCAGCTAAGAAACAACACTTGCGTTTCTTTTGTGACAGCGGATTTCCCAAGATTGTAAATCGCATGCGGCGGATTTTTGCCAATGTTGGTCGCAGTTTCAATGCCAAGCCCTTTCATACATACGATATCGTACCCAAGGTCCGTATAGTAACGATAAGCGGCCTGATTCAGTGCGTCAATATAAGGCGTCGCTATGGAAATTCTCTGTTTTCCCAGCGCCTGAAGTGCTCGGTGGCAATTATTTGCCGTCGTAAGAACTGGCCGCTGTGCCTGCGCGGAGAGTTCCTTTCGAAACTTTTCTTCCCACTCTATGCCTTGCAGGAAGCTACCAGATGTGCAGCCATACAAAATGACATCGGCAAGGCAACTCATCATTTCATCCGTTGCGCGGCGCGCGTTATCTGCCATCGCCTTTAGTCCCTCCGGATTCGTCGCCGTCAGCTTGACGCGCGTGACATGCGTCGAGACACCGCTTGGCGCCATCCGGAAAAACTCTTGTTCAGCAACCGTGTTTGTAGACGGTAGAATCATGCCAATGCGTTCACGATAGCCGTACATTTCGCTCCCTTCCTTTCTGCTTAATCAAAACGCTTGTGATACGCCTTTTCGATTCTATCAAGGCCTTCTGTGAGTACCGCTTTGGGAACGGCAACGTTCAGGCGCATAAAGTGCTCTCCCTCGCAGCCAAAGGTGCGACCGTCGTTAAGGCCGACCTTTGCCTCCTCGTCGAAAAAGCGTTTCATTTCATCGTGCGTCATCGCCAGACCGCTGCAATCGAGCCACATCAAATAGGTTGCCTCGGGTACAATCAGCTGGATTTTCGGCATGGTTTGCAGTCGCTCGCGCAGATAGCGGATGTTCTCCTTCAGATATTCCACAATCTGGTCAGCATAGTAATCACACTGCGTGTAGGCCGTCACAAGTGCCAGCGGCCCAAAGACGGTGCGTCCGAAAATCTTCTCGTTCACGAGCTCTTGATGAACACGATTCTTGAGTGCAAGATTTGGAGCAATCATTGCTGCTGTCCGGAAGCCAGCAGTGTTGAAGGTCTTACTGGGGTTTACAAACGTGATGGAATGGTTTCTTGCGAGCTCAGACAACGCACCAAACGGAATGTGCTTTGCATGGTAGGTAATGTCGCAATGAATTTCGTCGCACAGAACGAGGACATCGTTATCCACACAAAGCTGCAGCATTCTTTCAAGCTCTTCTCGCGTAAATACTCTTCCCGTCGGGTTCTGTGGATTGCAGAGCAGGAGAATTCGTGTTCTCGGGTCGCTCAACTGTTTTTCCAGCAGTGCGAAATCAATCTCATACCGTCCGTTTTTCAGTTCCAGCCGGTTTTCCAGCATCTCGCGGCCGTTGTTGTGGACAAGCGCACGGAATGGCGGATAACAGGGCGTCTGCACGACAATCTTATCGCCCGGATTGGAAAACGCACGAACCGCACAAATAACGCCCGGAATGACGCCGGGGCAGTATTCAACCGCCTCCTGTGCAACCTTATAGCCAAATCGAACTTCCATCCAGCGGCAAACCGCAGCGGAGAAGCTGTCCTGGTCATAAGGATAGCCGTAAATTCCGTGCTCTGCCCGTTCCCTAACCGCGTCAATCACGGGCTGCGGACAGCGGAAATCCGTGTCCGCAATCCACATGGGAAGAACGTCCTCGCCATAGAAAACGGGTGCGTATTTTTTACAGTCAGTACCACGCCGGTTTGTAATCTCATCAAAATTATGTTTCATATTGTTTCACCTGCCATCACATTTCCATTGCCAGGTAAACCTTGCGAACATTGTCATCCTTTGCCAACTCCTTGGCAGGACCGGAAAGACGGATGCTGCCGGTTTCAATGACATACGCACGATTGGCGTACTCAAAGGCAATATTTGCGTTCTGCTCAATCAGAAGGATGGACGTGCCTCTTTTGTTGATCATCTCAATAATCTTGAACACCTGATCAACGATTACCGGTGCCAGACCCATGGACGGTTCATCAAGCAGCATCAGGCTTGGCTGTGCCATCATGGCTCTTCCCAATGCCAGCATCTGCTGTTCGCCGCCGGACATAGAGCCGGCCAACTGCGTGCGCCGTTCATAGAGCTTGGGCAGCATGTCAAAGACAATCTGTTTTGTTTCTGCAATTTGCTTTTTGTCCTTGATGAGAAATGCCCCCATCTGAAGGTTTTCTTCAATCGTCAGCCCAGGGAAAACGTGGCGGCCTTCGGGAACGTGGGCGATTCCAAGTGCGGCAATCTTTTCGGCCGACGTGCCAAGAAGCTCCTTGCCGTTATATGTAATGCTTCCGGATGTTGCGGGAATCAGACCGGAAATCGCCTTGAGCATCGTCGTCTTACCTGCGCCGTTGGGTCCGACCAGTGTGACAATTTCACCGTCGCCAACCTCCAGCGACACCTTGTCCAGAATGCGGATCATATCATAATGGGTTGTCAGATCTGTAATTTTAAGCATGTGCAGCCCTCTTTCCCAAGTATGCCTCAATAACGGCCTTGTTGTTCTGGATTTCTGAGGGAACGCCCTCTGCAATCTTTTTGCCACTGTCCAGCACTGTGATGATATCGCAGACCGTCATGGCACATTTCATGTTGTGCTCGATCAGAACAATCGTGATACCGAGATTTCGAACTTTTAGAATAATCTCCATCAGTTCGTCGATTTCGCCTGCGTTCATACCGGCAGCCGGTTCGTCGAGCAGAATCACCGCCGGATCCGTTGCCATGGCTCGTGCAATCTCCAGAAGCCGCTGGTGACCATAGCTCAGATTCTTTGGCAGGTTATCGCGCTGATCCGCAAGGCCGATAAACTCCAGAAGTTGTTCTGCCTTTTCATACATTTCCTTCTCGGTTTTTTTGTAATACGGTGTCCGCAGCAGGCTGTCAAAGACATTGATCCTGTGGCGCAGATTCTGCGCGGCAACAAGGTTGTCAATGACGGACATATCCGCAAACAGCTGCAAGTTCTGAAAGGTTCTGCAAATACCGAGCCTTGCGATGTCCCAGGGCTTTTTACCCGCAATGACCTTGCCGTTGAACAGGATCTCACCTTCAGAGGGCTTATAAAGTCCGGTGAGAATGTTGAAAAAAGTTGTTTTACCTGCGCCGTTTGGACCGATTAATCCGTGGATTTCTCCCTTTCTTAAGGCGAAATTAACGTGATTGACTGCTTTCAGTCCGCCAAAACTGACCGTCAGGTCTTTGGTTTCCATAATCAGATCGTTCATTAATTTCCCTCCTTTTTTGCTGTTTCGCCGGTTTTTGCTTTGCTGAACCGGTGCTGCAACGAACGCTTTGCCTTCTCAATCAGTCCAACACAGCCGGCCGGTGCGAACAGAACGGTTACAATCAGCATAACCGCAAAGATGATATAGCGCCAGTCCTCCAGCGGCCGGAGCCATTCCGGCACAAACGTCTGGATAAATGCCGCAATCAGCGTACCTAGCACAGAGCCACGGCCTCCGATGACCAAAACCTGAACGATGGTAAAAGAAAGGTTGAGGTTAAACTGATCAGGGCTGATGTAGGTATTGTAGTATGCGTACAGTGCGCCGGCCAAACCGGCAAAGCCAGAGCAGATGGCAAACGCCAGGATATTGTAGCGGACGGGGTTGATGCCCATGGCTTCAGCTGCAATGCGACTGTTGCCCATTGCCTGCCACGCACGCCCAAGGGGTCCGTTTTTCATATGGTTGAACACCACAATCGCCAGAAGCGCAAAGGCTAGGGTCAATAGATACATCTTGTATTTGGTATCGAATGCGATGCCGAACAGATTCAGAGGGCCGATGTTGATAACGCCAATTGGACCGTTTGTGATGTCCGTCAGATTTGTCATCAGGAGCATAAACAGCTGTGTAAACGCAAGCGTTGTCATCGTCAGGTATGGTCCTTTCAGACGTGCCGCAGGAAGTCCCAACAGAGCGCCGATCAGAATGGACAGCGCCACACTGGCCAAAATCGTAATAGGCGCAGGCACGCCGAGCTTGGTGCACAGAAGACCTGCCGTGTATGCGCCAATGCCGAAGAACGCAGAATGACCTAGAGACACCTGACCGGAAAGACCGATGAGCAGGTTCAGACCGAGATAGCTGATGATGTTGATCATCATGCTGGTCATCAGGTGCAGCAGATACCGTCCATCATTGACCAGCGGATACAGTGCCAGCAGAACGGTAAGAATTGCATACACGATGAGTTTTTTTTGTGAATTCTTCTTCATACCTTCTCCTTCCCCGACTTAAACAGGTTCATGAGTCCATTCGGAAGAACAATCAGAACCACAATCAGAACCGCGAAAGAAATAATATCCTTAAACCCGGACGAAACATAAATTGCACCCAGGTACTCAATAATTCCAAGGAAGTAGCCGCCGAACAGGCCACCGGTCAAATTGCCGAGGCCACCGATGGTCGAAGACAAAAACGCCTTCTGGCCATAATACGACCCCATGTCGGCAGTAATATAGAAAACAGGAGCCAGCAGGATGCCGGCAGCGCCTGCCATGCCGGAGCTAATCATTAAAGTCAATGCGTCGCACTTACGCACGGAAATACCCATGAGCCGCGCCGTATTACGATCTTCCGCTGCGGCCCGAAGGGCTCTGCCCCACTTGGTTTTCTGGAAGAAAATGGTAAGAATTACCACCAGAATCACTGTGATAAGGGAAATATAAATGCGGATTGCCGGGATAGTAGCACCAAAGATATGGAAATTCTGTCCCTCAAAAATATTGGGAATTGCCAGAGGCTCTGCGCCCCAAATAATTCTGCACAAGTTGCGGATGATTGTGGACAGACCAATGGTAACAACCATGTTGTCTGTTCTGCTCTTACGCCCACGAACACGCTCCAACACGCCGGAATACGCCAGGCCAACCATGGCCGACGTTAAAATCGTCAGCACAATCGCCGCCATGTAGTTCACGTTCATGAGAACGTTATACTGATATCCAATATAAGCGCCCAGCATCAACAGGTCTCCCTGTGAAAAGTTCAGAACGCCCAGAGCCCGCCAGATCAGTGTATATCCGATTGCTACAAGCGCATAAATACTACCAATTGCAAGGCCGCTTACAATCTGTTGTACAAACATTTTGACCCTCCACGAAAGGTTTTGCCGCAGTGCGGCCTTATCGTCTTATAACGTTGCCCTTTAGAGACAGGCGTGCCCGCACGCCTGTCTCTATCCGGCGTTTTGCATTCTCAGATGCTTCTGAGTGTTTTTATTTGATGCGAACCCATGCGCCGTTTGTCAGCTGGGTGATGTAGAGCTGCTTGTCGGGAACCTGATGGTTCTCGTCGAACTTAATCACACCGGCAATGCCTGTGTAATCAGATGCTGCAACCGCGTCCCGGATAGCTTCCGGCTCGAGAGATCCGGCTGCTTCGATTGCCTTGAGCAGCATATTGGCACCGTCATACGCCTGCGTGTTGGTAAGGTCAGGCTCATAGCCATACTTTTCCTCAAAGCGCGTAACAAAGTTCTTAGCTGCGTCTCCACCTTCGGAAATCAGGAAGGTGTTGACACACATCTGGCCTTCACCGTATTTGCCGGCCAGTTCAACATAGGTGGTTCCGGGGATGCCGCCGGCACCGGCACAGGGGAGATCCGGCAGTCCCTGCTCCACCAACTGCACGCGAATGAGAGCCGCCTCAGTGGCAGCGCCCCAGCCAACGAGTGCATCGGGTTTTGCGGCCTTGATGTTATTGATCTGTGCGGTAAAGTCCTTGTCGCCGCTGGTGTAGCTTTCCACGACAACAGGCTCCAGGCCAAGATCCTTCAACGCCGCAATTGCGCCCTTTGCGCCGCCCTGACCGTAGTCATCGTTGCCGGCGATAATCGCAATCTTCTTGTAGCCGCAGTCATTTACGAAGTAGTCAACCAAGAACTTGGCCTGAATCGCATCGGAAGGAATCGTCTGGAAAATCCAATCATTGCCATCCTGAGAGCCGATTTTGGGACTGGAAGAGTTAGGGGCAATCTGGACAATGCCATATTGCGCCGCAATGGACATTGCGGCAACCGTGCAGGAGCTGGGGTTAGAACCGATCAGCGCACAGCAACCGTCGTTATTCACAAGCTTTGTAACAGCAGAAACCGCAGAAGCGGCAACGCCTTCATCGTCTTCGAAAATAAACTCAACAGGAACACCCAGAATGCCGCCGTTGGCATTGACTTCCTCGGCAGCCATGGTGACAGCGTCCTTGATGCGGTTGCCCTTGTCGGCAGTTGTACCGGAAAGCGGCACAAACACGCCAATCTTAATGCTCTTGGCATTGATGCCCTTGCCCGTGTCTGCCCCGTTGGGTGCGGCTTTACCTGTGGTCGACTCGGTTGTCCCAGTCTTGGCGCAGCCTACTGCCACAAAGCATAAGCAAAGCGCCAACAGCAGTGCGAGAATTTTGCGGGTATGGTTTTTCATTTTGGATCCTCCTCAATCATTATCATTCTATCGAAAATCGAGCATGAGTCGATCAACGATCAAAACAAATATACGTCCGGCCTGCGCCTTTCGAGATACGGATAAGCTGCTCTCGTCGCCTTCAGCAGCTTTTCGTCCATTGGAGCCGTTATGATGCCCTCTTCTTCGTTCAGTTCCGCAAGTACGTTTCCGGCAGGGTCGATGATTTTGGACCCGCCGAAGAACTTGGTGTCTTTTTCGCAGCCCGTCAGATTGGCGGCCGCAACGAAGCAGCCGTTTTCCAAGGCTCGAGTCCTGGTCAGAAGATCAAAGGCATATCTTCTTTCAGGATTTGCAAAGGCGAAGGTATAAAGAAGAAGCTCCGCTCCACTGAATGCACTGGACCTGGCCGATTCCGGGAAGCTGACATCAAAGCACACATGAAGTCCGGTTTTGCCGAATGGCGTTGCCGCTGTTACGAGTTGATTCCCCGCCGAAAAAAAGTTTGGCTCCTTGCCCCAAAGATGGATTTTGCGATAAGCGGCAACCAGCCCATTCTCATTGACAAGAACTGCCGTGTTGTACGGTTTTGCGGCACTTTCCGCTTTTTCCGGAATGGCTGTGTAAATCCAAATGCCGTGATTATCCTTGGACATCTGGGTAAGTGCGGAGACAAACATTCCGTCCAGCGGCTGCGCCAGCTGCGAAAATGCTTCATCTGCCCGGTACCCGGTTGCGCACAACTCCGGCAGCACGAGCAGCAACGCGCCCTGATTGCTGGCCTGTTTTGCCAGCTGCTGCATCTTCGATAAATTTTTCTCGACTTGGCAGGTCTCTGCATGGAATTGACCAACCGCCAACGTTTTGTGCTTTTCCATAATTTCTTCGAAATGCTCCTTGTGTTTTTGTGCAGTTCGTTGCTTGCACTGACACTGTAAAACATTTTTCTCTTCTTGTCAATAAAAAATTTTTAGAATAATAGTTTTCGTCTCTTCTTGGGCCTTGTATTTTCTCGGTTTTTAAATTATTTTCGCGTCATTGCGCAATATCTACCACTAAAACTCAGCATAATAATAATTATTTTTTATTTTTAATTTTTTACCGCAGGGTGGCCTTTTCCTGGCTGTCCTTGTCTATTTATGTTGTATTATACAATTTTTTCATTTTCCTATTGCTTTTTTTGAACTTTATGCTATACTGAGAAAAACGGCTCACATTAAAAAATTATCATCACGTGATTTTAACCGGAGTAATAATTTTTTATTATCTCAACTGCGCACGGAGGTTTTCTGTATGCAAACAAGAGAATTGGCAAATTTTGTCTGCCAAATAGATGAGAAAAACACATCCGATGCTACACGGCTTGTCATCCGTCAAACTGTGCTGGATACCATCGGCGCGGCTATCTCAGGTTCGGTAACTGCGGAAGGAGATATTTGGAGCCGGTATTTTCTCGCCTATCATTCCGATGAACCTGCTGCAACCGTTTTGGGAAAAGCACTGCCCGTCGCCGGATACCGGCACGCAGCCGCCGTAAATGCCGCTTTTGGCCATATTTTGGATTTCGATGATGTTTGTAATTTGGCCATTGCGCATTTGGGTGTTGTAACTGTCCCGGGCGCTTTGGCTGTAGCCCAAAGCCGGAATGCAAGTGGAAAAGAATTGATGTCTGCTGTGGCTTCCGGCTTTGAAATCGGTGCTCGCATCGGTTATGCAATAAATCCCAGTGCCTACAAGATATGGCACACGACCTCTGTTGTGGGCGGGCTTTCCACCTGCGCAGCAGTCGGTCGGCTTTTGCATCTTTCTCCTGAACAAATGCTTCACGCATTCGGAAGCGCGGGCACGCAAGCTGCGGGGCTGTGGGAATTTATGGCTGACGGTGCGATGAGCAAGCCCCTTCATACCGCCAATGCCACCCTATGCGGTATCCGTTCTGCAGAACTTGCCGCACTTGGTCTCACCGGTGCTTCGCGGATTTTAGAAGGGTCGCAGGGACTGCTGCGTGCCATGTCGAAGGAATATCACCCCGAGCGTTTGACACAGGATTTTGGTTCGGAATATCTCATTTCAAAAAACGCGTTCAAGCCATATCCCTGCTGCCGTCATATTCATTCTGCTATGTACAGTATGATAAAACTGCTGCAAAAACATCATCTTTCCCCAAATCAAATCGTACAAATCAGAAGTTACACCTATGATACGGCTCAAAATCTAACTGATCGGCCGGAGCCCGCTACCGCCTATGCTTGCAAATTCAGTATGCAGTACTGCCTTTCCGCGATTACCCTGCGTGGTGGATACGATATTGCCATTTTTGATGACGCTTCCATGCAGGATGCATCTATCCGTGCCTTTATGAAAAAAATCCGGGTCATTTCGGATGGGGATATTAACAGCAAAATCGCGCAGGACGCCACCTGTTGGGGCAACCGCTTAGAGGTTGAATATGCCGATGGTACCGTTTTTACCGAAGCTACCGACTATCCGCCCGGCGACCCGAACGCGCCCATGACATGGCAGTCGTCCCTGGAGAAGTTCCATTCACTTGCTGATCCTGTCATTGGCCGGGAATATGCCGATTCTATTTCGAGGAAAATCGAGCATCTTGAACAGGTCGATAACGTAAACGACATTTTCCCAATTTAATCATCATTGGTATCTTTCACATCACGGCGTCATAGCGCGGCGTGTGTGGAATCAAATGAAAAGCAAATCTGAAAGGAGTAATTTTAACTATGCTGCAAAACGTTGCCGAAAAAGAGAAGATCATTTTTGACACAGTTATTCGTGCTGTTACCGGTATCTCGGAAGACGCTTATCGCCTGCTTTCCGAGGCCAGGGAGCGTGAGAGCAACGAAACTGCAAAGAGTATCCTCACATCTATGCTGGAAAATGTAGATACTGCCAAAAAGAAGGACAAAGCTGTCTGCCAGTCCCCCGGATACCCCACCTGCTGGGTTATTCACGGTGATGGCGAGTTTCCCGGTTACATAAAAGGCTCCGTCGAGAAGGCAGTCGCGGAGGCAACTCGACGCGGTTATCTCCGACCCAGCATGGTCGACCCGATTTCCCGCGTCAACACGGGCGATAACTCCGGCTGTGGCGTCCCCAATATTGAGTACGAATACAAACCCGGTCAGGAATACACCGACTTTTACATCAGCCTTAAGGGCTGCGGTGCGGAATTGGGTAACGCTATGCAGATTCTCACACCCGCAAAGCTTGGCAAAAACCTTGTTGGTCTGAAACGCTTTGTGATGGACACTGTCATTGCCGCAGGTGGAAAGCCTTGCCCGCCCTACTCCATCGGCATCGGCATTGGCGGGCAGATGGACGTATGCAGCAAACTTTCCCGGAAAACTGTCAGCACACGCAAATGGGACGACGTCAATCCGGATCCGGAGCTGGCCGCAATGGAAGACGAGCTTCGAAATAATATCAACAGCCTCGGACTTGGTGCCGCTGGAATCGGCGGAGATACGGTGTGTTTGGCTGTTAAAATCGCCAAGGTACATACGCACACGGCTATCGCTCCGGTCGCCATCAACTTCCATTGCTGGGTCGCACGGCGGGCCGGTGTTCGGATTTATCCGGACGGTTCGACCGAAATCCTGCTCTGATTTTTGAAGGAGGAAACATATGAATACCTACGAACTCAATTTGCCGTTGTCGGATGATGCTGTAAAAAAGCTTCGCATTGGTGATGTTGTTTATTTAACCGGGCACATTTTCACATCCCGCGATATGGCACACCTGAAATATAAGGCACTCTTAGCTGAAGGCGCACCTCTTCCCAAAGATTTTCATGGCGCGGCTATTTTTCACGCAGGTCCCGTTGCGTTAAAAGACAAAGACGGCAACTGGGAACTTCAGGTTATCGGCCCTACCACAAGTATCCGAATGGAGCCCTATGCGGATATGGTCGGCCAGATGGGCGTCAAGGCGCTTATTGGCAAGGGAGGCATGGCTGAGGATACCCAGCGTGCGACGAAACAATACGGCTATGTATATCTCCAAGCTGCACCGGGCTGCGGCGCAAAACTTGCCGAAGGTATTCGCAGCATTCAGGACGTACATTATCTCGAAATGGGTATGCCGGAGGCGCTATGGGATCTTGAAGCAGTGCACTTTGGCCCACTTGTCGTCGCAATGGACACGGAAGGAAGTAGCATCTACGCCAATCTGAAGGCAAATGCTATCGAAAAAGTTGAAAAGCTTTATAAAATCTAAGAATACAGGGAGGTATACTTCGATGGACTACCGCATGGAACACGATTCTATGGGCGAGGTGAAGGTCCCGGCAGACAAGTACTGGGGTGCACAGACCGAGCGCAGCCACGAAAACTTTCCAATCGGTGTCGGGCTTGAGACCATGCCGCGCGAGATTACAAAAGCCTTCGGTGTACTCAAGCTTGCTGCAGCCCGAGCAAACCATGCCCTAAAGCCCGAAAAGATGACCGCGGAGAAACTATCCGCCATCGAACAGGCTGCGACAGAGGTGTTAGAGGGTCAGCTTTTTGACCATTTTCCGCTCGTTGTTTGGCAGACAGGCTCCGGCACGCAGTCGAATATGAACGCCAACGAGGTTATCGCCAACCGGGGAAATGAACTTGCCGGGAAGAAGCTTCTGCATCCGAATGATGATATCAATATGTCGCAGTCCTCCAACGACACGTTTCCGACCGCAATGCATATTGCGGCTGTCGAGGCGTTGGAAACGCAGGTTCTGCCCGCAATTGACAAGCTGGTAACTACACTTCGCAGACTGGAGGCGGAAAACGACGATGTTGTGAAGTCCGGTCGGACCCATTTGCAGGATGCCACGCCAATCAAATTCTCCCAGGAGATTTCCGGCTGGCGAAGTTCCCTTGAAAAAGATCGACAGCTGATTGTCCTCGCACTCGATCCTCTGCGGGAGCTGGCTCTCGGCGGCACAGCGGTCGGAACCGGGCTCAATGCACCGAAGGGATTTGACGTATGCGTTGCGCAGGAAATTTCCGGTATTACGGGTCGTAAATATCGCACAGCAGAGAATAAATTCCATGCACTGACCTCGAAAGACGAGCTTGTTTTTGCACATGGGGCACTCAAAGCTTTGGCCTGCGATATGATGAAGATAGCAAACGATGTGCGCTGGCTCTCTTCAGGTCCCAGAGATGGCCTGGGTGAGATATTCATCCCCGAAAACGAACCCGGTTCTTCCATTATGCCAGGAAAGGTCAACCCCACGCAGTGTGAAGCGGTAACGATGGTGGCTGTGCAGGTGATGGGAAATGACGTTGCTGTGTCCATGGCCGCCAGTCAGGGCAATTTCGAGCTCAACGTGTTCATGCCGGTCTGCATCTATAACTTCCTGCAATCGGCGCGGTTGCTGTCCGAGTCAATCGTCTCGTTTACCGACCGTTGCGTGAGCGGCATTACGGCCAACCGTGAGAAAATGTACCATAACTTGCACAATTCGCTCATGCTCGTCACTGCGTTGAATCCCTATATTGGCTACGAAAATGCTGCGAAAACGGCGAAGAAGGCATATAAGGAGAACATTTCCCTCAAGGAAGCCTGTGTGGCACTCGGCTATTTGACCGCAGAAAAATTCGACGAGGTATTCCACCCGGAAAACATGATTTGACCTATGGGACAAATCGTGTCACTTGCGTTTCGGTCTGTTTTTCCATTGCTGGCTTTGATGCTGCTAGGAATTTTCCTACGGTCAAGCGGCATGCTGAGTGAGACAACCATTACGCAGCTGAACAAAATCAGCACAAAAGTCTTTATTCCCTGCCTGCTGTTCAACAATGTCTATACCGCGAATCTGCACGAGGCCTTTCAGTTACGGCTTTTTGCATTTGAGCTAGCATGCACGCTTCTGATTGCTGCCAGTCTCTATCTTCTCGTACCGCGGCTGATTCGGGATCGGAAAACCCAGTGCTCTTATGCATGCAGTCTCTACTGGCCTAACTGTACAATGTTTGGCCTTCCAATCCTGACTTCTCTGTGCGGTGCGGAAGGAACACTCACCGGCACAATCATGATTGTAACAATTGCGCCGCTGTTCAGTGCGGGAGCCGCCGTATTTCTGGAAAGATACAAAAGCAGAGGACATCTGAATGGTCGGCAACTCCTGACGCATGTGTTCGCTAACCCTATGCTCTGGGGTTCCATTCTCGGCGTCAGTTGCAATTTGCTGAGTATTCGTCTGCCGCATGTAATCCTAAGCCCGATTCGGTCGGTTGCGGGCATTGCAACACCGTTGGCTCTAATCTGCCTGGGCGGCTTTTTCAAATGGGAGTCGTCTCAGCACTTATTCCAGCCTGCGCTGCTTGGCTGCTTTTGCAAGCTCTTGTTGACGCCCACTATTGTTGCGCTTTTGGCGTTGCTCTGTGGTTATAGTGGCCTTCATGTGCTGTGCTTGCTCATCATCTTCGCTTCGCCCAGTGCTGTATCTACTTTTTCCGTCACCGATCCGTCGTTTGCAAATTGCGAACTCTCCGCCATGCTCGTTTCTCTATCCTCGATACTGTCTGTTTTTACTTATTTTTTCTGGATTGTTCTGTATCAGTCATTGGCGCAGTATTAAAACACTATTTTAGGAAGAGGTATCTGTATGATTGAAGTATTTGGAAATAAATGCGACTCAGGTAGCAAATTGTTTTTCACCGTTGATGGCCCCATGTATGCGAACCGTGCAGTAATGAAAATTCCGGTCATTGTTCTGAGCGGCAGTCAGGATGGCCCCACCTTCTGGATTAACGGCACTGTTCATGGCGATGAACTCAACGGCTCGTATGCCGCTTGGAAGTTGGTGCGAGAGCTTAACCCGGCAGATGTCAAAGGCAATATTGTTGTTACTCCGATAGCCAATGTTGCTGCATTTGTGGAGCAACACAAAACATCTCGCATCGATGATTTGGATATGGACACGCAGTTTCCCGGTGATGCAGGCGGCATGGCTTCCCAGATGGTCGCAAAGCTCATCTACGACGAGATCCGCGCACACGCTTCCTTCCTTATCAATTTCCACACTATTTCTAAGCTCTATGATGCGGAGCCCTATACGGTCAGTAAAATTGTTCCCGGCGCAGACCCTGCCGTCAACCAAACGGCGCTAGATTTGGCTTTGTGCTTCGGCGTCAAAAATAATTGTGTGGTCAATCTGGCCACAGCCACCGGCGAACTGCCTGGTGTCACAAACGGCGCACTCGACATTACCTGCATCAAAGACGGCATTCCTGCCTTCATGGGTGAAATGGGGCACGGCGGTGTTGCAGACCCGGTGGTCATGGCGGTTGCCCGCCGCGGCCTTCTGAATGTCATGAAAAAGCAGGGTATGATCTCGGGCGAACTGGAAGTGCCGGAGCTCCAATACCGCATCACGAAGCGCAAGTTCGTCCGCAGCCCGATGGGCGGTTTGATTGAAATGACGCACAAGCCTGGGGATATTGTATCTGCTGGCACTACCATTGCGCACTTCCACTATTACGACGACAAACTTACTCCCTTTACCGTCGAACAGGATTCTCTGATTATTGCAACGCGTGTTTATCCCGCTTTCAATTCCGGCGATCGCGTGGCATTTTTGGGGCTTGAATGGGAAGAAGTTTAGGATACGTCGTATAATGTCATAAAGCCCAATAAGTTTATCGGATTAACGCAGTTGGTGCAGAGCTTGTACGAAAGTCCGTAGTAAAATATGTGATACAGCGATTTCAGAAAAGTCCGGAAGACCATCCCCATGGCTGAAAAGTTTTGTGCACGTTTCAGCACAGAGAGTGCCCGCAACTTGGGCATTCCTGCCGGCACCCTGCACCAGAATCAAAAGAACCCAACAGACCTCCTTGCATAACGAAACCGCCGTCCCGATTTCAACCGGGACGGCGGTTTCGTACAGGCAGAAACAATTAAGCTTGTCGTATGTCAAGTTAATATAGGAATATAACTTGACATACGACAAGTAAAAAGATATAATAACCTCGAGGTGAAGGTACACATGCAGCTGATGAAAGAAAAGCAGGATCTGACGTATTTGTCGTGGTCTGTCTATCGCAATTCTTCCGGAACCGCCGGTTCTTTTCTGAAAGCATACTCCGAACTCGGTGGAAAGAAGACCTATTACAAACTCTCAAACTTTGATAAAGCGCGTGGAGTCATCGGGCATGAGTGCGTGAATGAGCTGATCGTTGACCGACTGCTGACGATACTGGGTATTCCGCATTTGGCGTACCAGTTGATTCACGCAGACGTAACCATAGACGGCAAGACGCATGAAGTATATCTCTGCGCTTCGGAGGATTTCAAGGCAAAGAGCGAATCGAAGATTGCCTTGGATACCTATAAGGAGCTGGAGGCTTTGCCGGATGAATCTGCGCTGGAGTTTTGCACTCGCATGGGCTGGGAAGACTATATTTATCAGATGCTTGTCGTGGATTATCTGATTCTGAACCGGGATCGCCACGGCGCCAATATCGAGGTACTGCGCAACAGCCGAAAGAAAACAATTCGTCTGGCTCCCCTGTTTGACCACGGCCTTTCGTTGCTTTGCAGTTGTCCCGATGATGCTGCGGCAGCAAAATTTGATGTGATGGCTGACAAACCATGCAACAACTATATTGGCTCGAAGTCCACATGGGATAATCTGCGTATCATTCCGAAGGACAAAATGCCGGAGCTGATGCCGCTTCACGAGAGTGACAGGCAGATACTGATGGAAGGACTGGACGGCGTGATCTCTCAGACGCTTCAGGACAAGATATGGGAAATGATCTGGAAAAGGTGGTGCGCATATGAAGATTTTTGCCATTCGAGATGAATCGACGCAGGAGCAGAAAGATCTGGCGTACCTCCTGTACTACGAGCAGGAAAAGCGATTCTACATTGAGCTACCGGAAAACGCGGACACATGGGAGACACCGCTGCTGCTGGACTCCTTTGTGAAGCGCGGAGAAACCACAGTCAATTCCTATTGGAGCAGAATCTGGGTGGAGCAGCGGATTGTTCCGCCCGACCGTCAGAATATCGGGGAGATTTTGCGTGACAATCATCTGAAGGAATACGACGAGTATGAACTATTGATGCTGGCAATGGGGCGGTGTGCGCAGGACGATTACTACCTCGTTCCCATTGACGAAAAGGAACTTCCGGAGGAAATTACGAAGCGCTTCTCAAAGCGGATTGAGGATGTGCTGCCTTTGGAGAATCATTGCCTGTTGGTATTCTTCCGGGATGGTGCGGTGAAGAAGTGTGATTTGCAGAAGCACTTTGAAAAGACGAGAGCATTTCAGATTCTTCTCAAGAAGCCGGATTATTTTCAGCATGTGCAGATGCAGACGGGAGGATACGGCGTTGCGTGGGATGTGAATATGACCGTCTCGGATACGACGCTCTACCGGATCGGCAAAAGTGTTCCTCTGACGGCGGCTGATTTCCGGAACTTTGCCGCGTACAGAGTTATCAATGCCTCGGAAGCGGCGGAGATCTTGGGCTGTTCCCGGCAGAATGTCATTGATCTAACAAAACGCGGAAAGCTCCACCCGATCAAGACGTCGGAAAAGAGTACGCTGTATCTCAAAAGTGAGATATTGAAACGAAACTGGCAATAATCATGCCCTGCGTCAGAATGACCGTATAGCACACATCGCTCATCTCACCAATCATATTTTGGGCTTGCATGAACGATGCCCTCAAAACTGTATCATTTAGGGTGCGAAAGCCTCCGTTTTTTCCTCTCAGTTCGCCGCAAGCAGACGGGCGTGGGTGTTTTCCTATGGAACACATCTAAGAGGCAAAGCGGAGGCTTTTTTATGGAAATCAACACTTTTCAAAACCGGAGCTGCTGACGGTCAACTCAAAATGATTTCGATTTGTTTTTAGAAGCCCTTCTTTTTGCAGCCTGGAAATCTCCGTAGACATTGCCGCGCGGTCAATGCAAAGGTAGTCTGCCAGCTGCTGCCGGTCAAAGGGTATATCGAAGGAGAGAGACGAATGTCTGGTGGACTCTGCCGACAGATAAGACAGCAGTTTATCTCTGGTCGTTCGCTTGCCAACATGGGTGATTTTATCGTTAAAAACCAGGATTTTATTGGCCAGCACGCTGACCAGGTTGCGGATCAGTTTCTGGTGGTGTTCGCAGGCCGTCGGGCAGGAGACCAGCAGCCTCTGGACGTTTAAGAAGATGATCTCGCAATCCTC
>CAKTXO010000009.1 GCA_934630985.1 uncultured Oscillospiraceae bacterium
AAAATCATAATAATTTTGTAAATGGGGTTGTTTTTTGATGGCTCATTGCATATAATAAAAGTGTGATGACATCCACAAATAATTCAATAAAAATGCGAGGAGGGCAACCGTGGAACGGGCTATACTGCAAAAGTTGCTGGACTGGAAGAATTCTCCATACCGCAAGCCCCTGATATTGAAGGGGGTGCGCCAGGTGGGGAAAACCTGGGTACTGAAAGAATTCGGCAGGCGCTACTATGAAAATACTGCCTATTTCAACTTTGATGAAAATGAGGAATACAAGCAGTTCTTTGAAACAACTAAGGACGTTGACCGCATCCTGCAAAATCTGATGCTGGCCAGCGGGCAGAAAATCGTGCCTGAAAAGGCCCTCATCATCTTTGATGAGGTGCAGGATTGCCCTAAGGTCATCAATTCCATGAAATATTTCTGTGAGAATGCCCCACAGTATCATATTGCCTGTGCCGGTTCTTCGCTGGGCATTGCGCTGGCAAAGCCTTCCTCTTTTCCGGTGGGAAAAGTGAACTTTATGCAGATCGACCCTATGACTTTTTCGGAATTTTTGGTTGCCAATGGGGACGAAAACCTGGCAAAGTATCTGGAGACTGTGGACGAACTGGAACCGATCCCGGACGCGTTTTTTAATCCACTCTATGAAAAGCTCAAGATGTACTATGTCACAGGCGGAATGCCGGAACCGGTCCTGATGTGGACCCAGGCACGGGACGTGGCAGCCATGCAGGAGGCGTTGGGGAATATTATCGGGGCCTATGAGCGGGATTTTGCAAAGCACCCGAATGTAAGTGAGTTCCCGAAAATCTCCATGATCTGGAAGTCCATTCCTTCTCAGCTGGCCCGTGAGAACAAGAAGTTTCTCTACAAGGTCGTGAAGGAGGGGGCCCGCGCCCGGGAATACGAGGACGCGCTGCAATGGCTGGTGGACGCGCGGCTTGTCCATAAAGTCTACCGCAGCACCGCTCCTGGTCTGCCCATTGCGGCCTATGATGATTTGTCCGCGTTCAAGATTTACCTTGTAGACGTGGGCCTCCTCCGCCGTCTTGCCCAACTGGCTCCTACGGCCTTTGGGGAAGGAAACCGCCTGTTTACGGAGTTCAAGGGTGCTTTGACGGAAAACTATGTGCTGCAATCTTTAATCCCGCAGTTTGAAGTCATGCCCCGTTACTGGACCCAGACCAACCCGCCCTATGAGGTGGACTTCTTGATTCAGCGGGAGAACGACATTTTCCCGGTTGAAGTCAAATCGGAGGCCAATACGTCCAGCAAGAGCCTGAAGAAATTCAAAGAGCTGTTCCCGAATCAGGTGAAGCTCCGTGTGCGATTTTCTTTGGATAATCTGAAGCTGGACGGGGATGTGCTGAATATCCCACTGTTTATGGCCGACCAGGCGGATCGACTGATTGGGTTGGCGTTGGAGAAACAGTAAAATTAATTATATACATGAATCCAAAACGAATTATTAAGGCAAATGAAATGAATCAATATAACGAAATTTCTACACTTCAGTATATGGGAAGTAAAGCCCGTATCATTTCTCATATATGTGATCCAATAATCAAAAACGAGTCAATCAAAACAATAGTTGATCTTTTTGCGGGAACAGGTTCTGTTGGCTATGCTCTTAAATCATATAAAAATATAATTAGCAATGACATTGAGTACTACTCATACATCATCAACCAAGCTATATTAAATGGATGTAATTTTTCTGAAGCAGATGAAGCTGCTTTTTGGATGTCTGTTGATCGACAGTATCTTCTTTTACAAGAAAAAGTATCCGCTGCCATATCCGCAGAAAAAAGTTTCTTTGTTGATGATGTGGATTACAAACTATATCGGGCTTTTTGCGAAGAAACACCTTCGGTATTTGTACCTAAAAGTGATGATTCTCGCATGAAAGACCTTATGGAGTTAGTATCTCATGTAACTCCAGGTGATATACCCGATCTAGACTTGCCGTGCTTGTTTTTGACTTACTTTGCTAACACCTATTTTGGCATTACCCAATGTTGCCAAATTGATGCGTTGCGTGGTGTTATTGAATGGGTTAAAGACGACTGCACCAAAAATGTTTTGTTAACCGTTTTAATGTCCGTTATGAGTGCAGCGGCTTCTACAACAACGCACTTTGCCCAGTATTTAAAAGTAAAAAGCAAATCAACATGTAAAAATTTGATTTCAAAAAGAAAAATAAACATAATCGAAGAATGTAGAGCATTGTTGAAAGAATATCGAGCAGCTGGATTGTGTGATAAAGAGAAAAACAAAGATACAAAATTTGATTGCTATAATCTTAATTATGCTGAATGTTTGGATTCGATTATTTTGGACAATCACACACTGGTCTATGCCGATCCCCCCTATTTTAAGGAACATTATTCTAGATACTACCATGTGTTGAACACATTATGCTTATACGATTACCCGGCAATGGCAGTTAATCCTCAGACACACAAGTTTACGATCGGAAGATATAGGGAAGACAGGCGAGTATCCGATTTCGGAAAAAAGGCCAAAGCATTGGGGGCATTTGAGACACTCATTACAAAGTGTGCTACTGCTGGGGCGTGGCTGATGATAAGCTACTCTGATAACTCTATTGTAGATATTATAGATATACAAACCTTGGCAGAAAAACAATATGATGTCGTAATTGAGAAAGTAGAACTTAGTCATTCAAAGCAAGGTCGTAGTTCAACATCAAGGGTCGATGAATATATTTTTGTTTGTCGTCCGAAACAGGCCGTTCATGATCTAGATGAAAAATTGTCAGTAATCAAAGAACTCAAGCCAATTGTTGATAACCCGGCTGGTCTTATGCACAACTATATGGCACGTAAGCCCTATAATATTGTCTCCGAAATAATCAAACGTTTTTGCCCCGATAATGGCTGCGTATACGACCCAATGTTTGGCTCGGGAACGACGATTATTGAAGCGAGTAAACTTGGGAGGAAAGCAATTGGTACAGACATTAATCTGCTTGCATATAAGTTGTGCAAAACATCTTTGATTAGATGGGATTTAGATAGAGTAGACCGCATCATTGACTCTTTCTGTGAGGCTGTTTGCTCTTTATGTAGTCCTTTATATATGCATATTGAAAATGAGGAAAATCGTATATTGGAAAGATGCCATTTTGACAGGTGCGGTACAGAGCTTGTTCCGACTATGTATTGGTATAAATTGCAGATAAACGGGAAATTAACCGGACGAAAAAAAGCTATTGCGTCAGATGCATTTATTGAGCAATACAAAAAGTATGGAGGCTTTGAAAAGCAAAATATTGAAGATCTCGCATTGATCCCCAATTCTCGGATTGCTATCGGGCAGGATGCAACGGTATATAGTTATTTCTGTAACCGCAATTTGATTGCAATGGACCGGATACTAGACATTCTTCATTCGTATCAAAGCAGCTACTGCTATGACATTTTAGAACTGCTTGTTTCATCGGCAATCAATCTGATTAAGTTGTCAGATAAAAAAGCGTCGAGTCAGATGCCGTATTGGCTGCCTAAAAAGGATGTTACTTCAAGAAACGCCGTCATGATAATAGAGCAAAAAGCAGCCGCATTTAAGGAAGGTCTGGCATATCTAAGTGAAAAGTGCAGGCGCTTTGTTGGTGAAGATGGAGTTATCCTCAAGAATATGCCCGCACAGAACATCCCTTTAGAACTACTTCCGAACGAGTCTGTCGATTTGATTTTAACTGATCCACCCTATACCGATCAGGTCCCTTATCTTGAGTATAACCAACTTTGGTATAAAGTGATGGGATGGAAAGGATTTACAGACGAATCTCTAGATGCAGAACTGGTTGTTTCTGATGCTCCGAGCCGAAAGAAGGACGCTGATGATTTCAATCATACCTTCAAGGTGATTCTTGGTCGCATCTCCCCTGCCCTAAAGACAGATGGATACTTCATAATGTTTTATCATTCGTTTGATCTGAAATCCTGGAGTGAAATTCTCAAGACAATGCAGGAACATGGTTTGGCATATTGCGGTCAGATTCCAAGTGCTGCACCAAGAAAATCTTTCAAAGCAATTATGACCCCCAAGGGCACGTTGGACGGAAACTATATTGTGGCCTTTCAGAAGAGAACAACTATTGGATTACCTAAATTTGAGGGAACTGTAAACGAGGCAAAAAACCTCGCAATCAAATGTGCTGAAAGAATCATTACATCGCGTAAAGAGGTAACTTCTCAAGATCTGTACGACTACGGTATGCTTAAAGATTCTTTTGAATGTGGTTATCTGCAAGTCCTGTCAACACACTATAAATCTTTTGTTGATGTTATTAGCGATTCTTTCGTGTTCCAGAATGGGTTATGGAGGTGTAAGTAATGTATTGGTTATTAGACTATGCAGAACAGGAAAAACTGCGCCAGCAAATGATTCACTTGCAAAGTACAATCTTAGATAGGCAACCTCGAGAACAATCTGAGCAAGTGTTTCCTTTTATCGGACGTAAGAGTCGTTCTATTGCGAGAACGCTTATCGAAAATCTAACGGACGAGAACGCTCTTGTTGTAGATCCTTTCGGCGGCTCTGGCACGTTTGCATACGCGGCACTTGATGCTGGCCGTCATGTACGGTATAACGAGTGGGAGCCATACGCGTTCAAAATGTCTACCGCTCCATTCCGTGGTATTCCGGCCGCTGAAGAGTATTGTAATGCTTTGCGCTTTATTGCACAGCGGGTAGAGCCTATTATGGACATCATATATAAAACAAGATGCCCAAACTGCGGAACTGAGTTGCCTTTCGATGGCTTGTTTTTCGATCGTGAACCACTTGAATATTATCACCCTACACAACATGAACGCCTTGGAGCAAACGGTGAAAATGTAATTTTTAGAAATCGTCGATACAGATGTCATTGTGGATGCACAGAAAAACATTATGACGATTTCGATGAATCTGTGCGCCTTCAAGTTGAGGATATGCCATGCGACTTCCCTAATGTTGAGTTGATTGAGAATTCTCGACTGAATTTTACTGCACCGCAATATACGGTATATCAAAATCTATTCTCTAGGCGCCAACAGATTGCATTAATGACGCTTAAGAACGCAATTGCTGAGCTCCCGGAAACCACACGTACTTTCTTTGAGGATACTTTTATTTCGATTGCGCACTGCGGAAAATATACTGATTACCGTAGCAAAAGTCAAGATAATCATTGCCCTGAAAATCGCCTAAAGGAGACAAATTTATACCATAGATTTTTAGAGAAGCTTGAGGAACGCAAGAATTATATTGCTGTGCAAGAATTCAACTTGAATCTGCTAGAAGTAAGCTCTATGGACTATCGACGCTTTTTGCAAACTATTTTGCCCAATACGGTTAATCTTCTGCTGACAGATCCCCCATACGGAGATAATGCGCAATATTTTGAGCACGCCCAGAGAATCCATCCTCTTATGGGATACTCACTGAAAGACGATAATGATAGGCTTCATAACGAAGTTGTCATCAGTAATGCTCCATCCAGAACGGACAAGCATAGCAAAGAACAGTTCCTTAATGATATTGAAAGGTTGTTCATTGAGGCTAATCGGATTGTCGTCGACCATGGATTTATGGTGCTGTATTTTAGACCACAGCAACGAGATTGGGTTAGTGATCTTAATAAATTGAAAGATTATGGACGGCGTCATGGTTTTGAGCCACTGCTCACTATTTCTGCAGGAATATCCGATCCTTCAATGAGAGCACTGGCATCAGCTGCGTGGACATTTAAGAACGATGTATGCTTTATTTTTCTCAAATTACAGGAAAGCGAGCGTCGATGGTACGAAGGTGAAGTAGATATTGATGAACTCGTTTTCTTAGCAGCTATGAATGCTGCGACAGATCAAGGCAATCCGTTTGTTATTACACAGTTTAATCAGGAATTCTTGTCTCAGTTACGTAGATGCAGTTTGATGCGTCTCGCTCATCCGATGTATGAGGGCAAAATCAGAAGAACACTGGATCGGTTTACAACAAGAATTGGTGCTCAGTATCGACTGACAGGCTTGTCTCCTTATACTTTGATGAACCGTGAAATGAATGCCGAAATCAGGCTTCGTGAGTTTGCGCCAGTCGTAATTGAAGAATTAACTGCTGAGGGGCAGGGCTTTACTTTTGAGGAGTATGTAATCCATCTTGCGTCATTCATGGAGAATGGTAGCCGAGAAATTATCAATCAATTACACACGGCTAATAGACTGATTCCAGAATTGCTAAACGTGTATGCTATCGAAGACCCTGAACAAGGGAAATTCTTCGCTCGTAATACAGCTGACATTGATCAAAACACTGATGGCAGAGAACATCTGTGCACAATGGACCCCTTTGACTTTGAAAGATTGATTGCAGACTACTTTATGCGAAGAGGTTTTGTGCATGCAGAAGTCATCGGCCGTTCTGGGGATAGAGGTGTTGATGTCCTTGCTACCAACATTCATGGAGAATATGAATTAATCCAATGCAAAAGATACCGTCAGGGCAATAATATTGGCTCCACTCCAATTCAGCGCGTTCATAGTTATATGCGTACACGAAATGCAAGTAGAGCCTGGGTAATTACAACTTCCGATTTCACTCCGGAAGGTCGTGATGAAGCTCGTATTACGAATGTGACGCTTATGAATGGTCAAGATCTATTGCAGTCTTTAGAGTTGTATTATCCTGGTCGTTTTTGTTTATAAACTATTTTGAGAAAAGAAGACATTCCAAGCAGCACATGCATAAAAGAATGCTTGTGCTGCTGGAAAGGGATACATATATGCAATTATCAAAGATAAAAATTAAAAACTATAGATTGCTTACTAATGCCGAGTTGGAAGTTGATCCCAGAACAACCTTAATTGTGGGCAGAAACAACACGGCTAAGACATCGTTTTTTTCGTGTATTGCGAATGTACTGGATGGAAAGCCCATATCTTTCGATGATTATCCACTCTTAAGGAGAGAAGATTTCTATGCCAAAGTTGCGCTGTTTATGGAGAAAAAGCTATCTTATGAAGATCTTTGTGAGCAGATCGAAATTATCTCCATAGAGTTTTTGGTAGACTATTCGCTGGATGATCCTGATGATAATTTAGGCGCCTTGTCGCCATTTATCATTGATGTCGATGTAGATACGACAACTTCGCTGATTCGTGCGGAGTATCGACTAAAGATCGACGAAAAAGACTTGTTGGCAGACTTGGAGAGCAGCTATTATAAGAATGGAATCTTTTCGCCGAATAATGAAGAAGCACATAAGGTACTTGCCGATAATTTTGGTAAGTGGTTTGGATTAACTGTGTATGCCATCAACCCCAATAATCCGGATGACAAACAGGTAAAAAGCCAAAAGGAGCTACATGATCTGTTCCCATTCCACGCAATTCCTGCTGAACGAGTCCTTGGCGAGGATGACACCCATAACAGTTCTCTTGGCTCGTTAATATCTGGCTTCTTTGATACGAGAGAGGCAGAACTAGATCCGGACATTGCCGAAGAGATTAAGCGGTTACGTTTAATAGTGGGAGAAGCCAATAAAGATGTCCAAAAGCAGAGTGATGAAATCCTAAGTGCTGTTGTGAATAATTCTATTGGCTTTGGTTATCCAAACGTAGAGGAATTAAAGCTCGGGGTTACAACACAGCTCAACATTGACGAACAGATCAAGAATCAAACCAGACTGTCGTATATGTCAGGAACAGCAAACGAAAGTTTGCCGAGTTCTCACAATGGCCTTGGCTATAAAAATCTGATAAAAATAGAGTTTCTCCTTACCGCATTTGCTAAAGACATTGAGAAACGTGGTATTGCGTGTGTTCCATTGCTCTTTATTGAGGAGCCAGAATCACATATGCACCCACAAATGCAGACTGCTTTTGCAGCGTATTTGGAAAAGTTTCTTGGTAAGCTATCTACTGTTGTGCAAATCCAGACTTTTCTGACATCACATTCTGCGCATATAGCTAATACAATGGAGTTTGCAAAAGTTCGGTATGCACAAAAGTCTAATGCCGGTGTGATTTATAAGAATTTGAACACCTTTGCTCAAGCGAATCCAGATAATGTAGATTTTATCCGGAAGTACTTAACTTTGACCAAATGTGATCTATTTTTTGCGGATAAAGCCATTTTTGTTGAAGGTGCCTCTGAACGGTTGCTGCTGCCAGATATGATCGAAAAATGTGTAATAGCGGGGGATTTTGGCCTTTGTAAATATCCTTTATCAGCGCAGTATTATGCCTTAATTGAAATCGGTGGGGCCTATGCGCACAAATTTATTCCGTTCATTGAATTCTTAGGAGTTCCATGTCTTATCCTTACTGACTTGGATCCTGTAGCAGATCGAAAAGGAAGAGGCGGAAAAATCGTAAAAAAGTCGGTAGTGACTAGGGAAGGTGAAACGACATCTAATGAAACGATAAAGTGGTGGGTCCGTAAAAATAAGGGCCTTCCGGATAATGACACCTCTAAAATCGACCTATCAGAAATTATTGCGATGACATCGGATGATAAAACCAGGGGAAAATGCCACATTGAGTTCCAGACTGCCGAAAAGGGGCTATGTGGACATTCTTTGGAAGAAGCGATTCGTAATGTCAATCGAAAATATTACAATTTAAGCAATAGAATAGGGGAAAAGAAGCTTGAATTTAAGGGCAAGAGCAAAACAGATTTTGCACTTGCCTTGATTTCCAAATGCTCCAATTATTCTGTTCCTGATTATATAAAATCCGGATTAAAATGGTTGAATGACCAAAGAGTCCTTGAGTAAGGAGGGGCCGTTTGTGAGTGGAAAGTATATTGGTGCAAATTATGACCTTGCAAAAGCGGAAGCTGATAAGGTTGATGCACAGATTATCGAAACGCTTAAGTCGGGACACAGTTTCCGTGTTGAAGCTGGCGCGGGGTCTGGCAAAACTTACTCTCTGAATCGAGTTATTGAATGGATACAAGCAAATAAATGGTCTGATTATATCCAAAAGAAACAAAATGTGGTCTGCATTACATATACAAATGCGGCCGTGAACGTAATTGCAGAAAGACTTGCAAAAGATTCATTTATTCTTCCTTCCACAATTCACGCGTTTGCATGGAATGCTATCAGACAATATCAGAGCGTTTTAATCGAAGCTGTTACAACAAATCCTGATTATCAGCCAGATGAAGGTGATTTTAATCAAGTTACTGAAGTTGCATATACTTTGGGACATCGATATAAGGAAAATGGCATCCAGTACCTTTATCATGACGACGTGCTGAAGCTTTTCTGCCTACTTCTAGATAACGCTAAATTTCGTCGTGTATTTGCGGATAAATACCCTTTGATACTGATTGATGAATATCAGGATTCTTATAAGCCGATTATTGACCGCTTCGTTGAGTTTTTTATAGCAAAAGGCATTGGACCACAGTTCGGCTTCTTTGGCGACGCTTGGCAGACTATCTATCAGTCAAACAAAGCCTGCGGAAAAATTGAACACGATAAAATCGATGTAATAAAGAAAGGCTCAAATTTCAGATCTGCACCAAGAATTGTTCAATTGCTAAATGATATCCGCCCAGAATTGCCGCAAAAATCAGCAATTGATGGATTTGATGGTGAAGTTTTAGCGATTACATGTGATGATTTTTCGGGTGTCCGTCGCGCGGAACGCAATTTCAAAAATGAATTACCAGCAGACGAGTTGAGGGAAAGGCTAAATAATATCAGAGAAAAAATCGAACAGAATACACCCTCTGACGAAGATCTTAAAGTGCTGATGATTACACACAAGGTCCTTGCTTCCCAACAAGGCTACGAGCAACTGTTGGATATATTGGATGATGGATTGCGCAATAAGGAAGATCCTTTCCTTATTTTCTTCGTTGATACGGTTGAACCAATATATCATGCGCTTGATACCTCGAACACCCAGTTGCTTTATGACACGCTCGGAATCAAGTGGTATCCAATTACAAAAAAATCCGAAAAAGCCAAATGGAAAAGTCTTTACGGCCAGCTAACAGAGGCTCGCACACAAAAAGCCATTGATGTATTTGAAGCAATTATTCATAGTCAATTAATACCCATTCCACCTAAAGTGGGTGGATGGTATCGACTCTATGAGGATGCTCCAGAAACTATATATGCATCAGAGACAACAATTCAACAGTTTTTACAATTGGACTATGCGCAATTTATTGCTGTTAAAGATTTTCTATATCCAGATGCACAATTTTCAACGGAGCATGGCGTAAAAGGCGAAGAATACGACAATGTTGTTTTTGTTATCAGCAAGGGATGGAATCAATACCAATTTGAAACCTATGCACCAATGATAACCGGCCACGTAGCCATTCCTAAAGATAAAGAAGCATCGTATGAACGAAACCGGAATCTTTTCTATGTTTGTTGCTCAAGACCCAAAAAGCGGCTGTTCTTCTTTGTTACCGTGCCGATAGATACTGCATTCAGAGCTTTTTTGATAACTTTGGTTGGCAAAGATAATATTATTACTTATCGGCAATTTATGGAAATGCCCAATTAAACAATAAAAAGCAGCTCGCCGGTTATTGTTGAACGGTAGTTTAGTACTGTAGAGGAAGATACATTATATCATTTTATGCTATGGAAGTCTCATAAGCGTTTATCGGCAACCTACCTAGTATTTCCCGTGCCCCATGAAATAATTTCCAAAACCTCGAATGACTCATAGTGAGTTTTTCAAGAAACTGGGCAGAGTATTGGCTGTGCAGGATGCGTATTGAGCGTATACAAAACATTTTGGGGAAAAGTAATTAGAAGGTAAAAAATACTCTTGACAAATGTGAATATATGTTCTATAATTCGGACAGGCTAGATCATCACAACTAAATATCCCCGTACTCAAATCGCGCAAGCGGAGACAGTGATGTATCATCATTGAGCTACCAAGCACCGTAAGAGGCTAATCTTCAGACAGGAGAAATCCTGCCTGTTGGTTAGTGTCTTGCGGTGCTTTTTGTTTTCCAGATGCGGGGATTGTGATGTGAGGCTGTGCAGCTTGACAAGTTCATACCCGCCAGAAAATGGGATACGACTTTGCGAGGATAGGAGCAGGGCAACGCTGCGGTGGAACTCCGGGGCAGGAACGGCATTGGAATAGGGCGGCAGCATAATTTGAGGGGCGGAAAAAATTTTTCTTGACATTTACGAACATATATTCTATAATGCAGGCAGGTTGAAACACCGCAATTGAATATTTGTGTTCTCGATTCGCGTATGCGGAGCCAATGATGGTTTATCATTGAGACTGCCCTAGCACCGTAAGAGGCTTACCTTCAGACAGAAGAAATTCTGCCTGTGTGGTTGGCATCTTACGGTGCTTTTGTTTTGCCCGAAATTGAGGCGTGAATATTGGCGGTGTGAAGCCGTGCAGCTTGACAAGTGAATACCTGCCAGAAAATGGGATACGACTTTGCGAGGATAAGAGCGAGGCAACGCTCCGGTGAGATTCCGGGGCAGGAACGACATTGGAGTAGGGCAGCATGAAAAGGTACGTCAAGGGGGAATAGGAACAGCGCGAAAGGAACGTAATAGTTACTAATTTTTCAATGCGACTTTTGTGGAATATCAATGAAAATTAAAAATCTTTCCCAAAACACCCTCACAAAACCCCGTTTTTCCCGCGATGAGTGAAGGGGTATTGTCCCTCTCCATGTACCTTGACAAGTTCATACTCATTCATCTGATACATTCTCCCCCACCAGAGCCGGAAGGCCGTGCGCCATGACCGTTATATGCGAGCGACAACCACGGGCCTCAAATGCCGGACAGCAACCGGCAAGGCGACGACGGCGGGGGCAGGACAATGATACTTCTCGAAAGAGCTGGGCGGAAGCGCAGGGGTGGGACTCCCATGGACCCGATTCGCTGTCGGGCGTCAGATGAATCCAGAGCGCACGGGGGCGAGGGCGAATAGGTGCGCAAAAATCTGAATTTTGAAAGGAAAATCAAATGAAAACAATCAACAACATCAAAATCATTGGTGTGGATGCCGGATACGGAAACATGAAAACGGCAAATTTCTGCTTCCGCACTGGCCTGACCGCCTATGACACAGAACCCTTGTTTACCAAAAATATGCTAGTCTATGAGGGCCGCTACTACCTGATCGGTGAGGGACACAAGACCTACACCGCCGAGAAAACGTTAGATGAGGACTATTATGTTCTCACCCTTGCCGCCATTGCCATGGAGCTGAACCGGGAACAGCTGACGGAGGCAGACGTTTATCTCTCCGCTGGGCTGCCCCTTAGCTGGGTGCTGGAGCAGAAGGATGATTATCTTGCCTACTTGCTGAAGAATCAGGAAGTGGAATTTTCGTTTAAGGGAGTACGGTACAAAATTCGCATAGTCGGTGCGGATATTCTTCCCCAGGGGTACGCCGCTATTGCGGACAAGCTGGATGGCCTGAAAGGGATGACGTTGCTCTGCGACATTGGCAACGGCACCATGAATCTCATGTATCTTCGGGATGGGGATGCCATTCCAGATAAAATGTACACAGAGAAATTCGGAACTCAACAGTGCGTGAACGCCATCCTGGAGGCAGTTATGAACAAGTACCAGGTGGTCATGGACGAGGGAATCGTGGAGTCGTTCCTGCGAACCGGCGAGGCAGATGTGTCCAAGGAATATCTGAAAATCATGAAAACGGCGGCCATACGATATGTCCAGGAAATTCTACGTCGGCTTCAGGCACATGATTATACGCCGTCTCTCATGCGGCTGTACGTGGTAGGCGGTGGTGGTTGCCTGCTTCGGAATTTCG
Organism: uncultured Oscillospiraceae bacterium; assembly: GCA_934630985.1. Taxonomy (GTDB): domain Bacteria; phylum Bacillota; class Clostridia; order Oscillospirales; family Oscillospiraceae; genus Faecousia. The sequence goes on from CAKTXO010000009.1 coordinate 12,816, forward strand.
CCAAGCTGGACAGCAGCCGTGTCACCTTCGATGATGACATTTGCGCCACTGCCAAGGGCTACGAGTTCCTGACGGAATATCATCTACGCAATGGTTGAAAACATTCGGAATATCAAGCTCCGCTTGAATCTCGACAAGCCGGAGGCCAGGAGAGCCAACGAGATTTTGAGCAGTTGCGGAGGATCCATGAGCCAGTTTATCATTGCGGCGGTGAATGCCTACGGGAGCTACCTGGACGAGGAAGAAGCGAAACGGCACTTTGTTCAGCAGGTCAATGATTCTCTGCGAAAGACGTTACTGGAAGTATTAGGGAATGCCATTGCCCGAACTATTCCTGTAGAAGCCACACCGGAAGCTTCGTCCGGGAATCAAAAGGCTATGGAAAGAAGTGCGGAAAAGGCTGGGAATTTCCTGAAAAGCTTCTTCTGAGTGCAAGAATCTCCGAAAATTGCAGTAAAATGGAAAAAATTGGCTGCAAATCCTGTAGCTTTTGGCAGCAGCCGAAAGTCAGATGAGAATGCCATATTTCATCCTGCTGTCAGGAAGATAGGGAAATTGGGAGCAGTCGGTGTAAACGACCCCGTCATCCTCGTATCCCAGTGGAACGCACAGTGTTCGGCCTGTGTGTTCCATTTTATCCACGAAGCCAAAAAGTTTGAGGGTATGTCCTTAGAGGTAACGAGCATCGGATTTGTTGGCACAAATCCAGAATCCACACCGTTTCCGGGTGTGGACTACCCAAACCAAAGGAGGTAGATGAAGAAAAACAACACAAGGCTCCAATTGCGGTTGAGCCTGAAAGAGAAAGACAAAATTGAACGCAACGCCAGACGTTGCGGTATGAGCGTATCGGGGTATGTCCGGCAATGCTGTCTGGGCAGGGAGCCGAGAAGCAGGCCACCGGATGTGTTCTGGGAGCTGCTGGAAGAACTGTATGCTATAGCAGCACTTCTCCCAATGCCGGAACAGCAGCGGCTTTCCGGGCTGATTCTGCGGTTACAGGAGGCGGTGTAGATGGCGACTACAAAGCTATGGCATATCCAGGGACGGCTGAAAGACTTGGTGGATTATGTGGAAAATCCAGAGAAAACAGTCAAGCCAGGATTGCAGGATTTCTTCAATGTGTTCTCTTACACCCAAAATCCGGATAAAACAGCGGGCGGCCAATTCGTCACCGCCATCAACTGCCAGAAAGACATTGCCTTGCAGCAGATGATTTTAACCAAACAGCGCTACGGAAAGGAGGACGGCTATATTGCGTGGCACGGCTACCAGAGCTTCAAGCCCGGAGAGGTCACGCCGGAACAGTGTCACGCTTTAGGCGTGGAGCTGGCAAAGCAGATGTGGGGAGATCGGTTCCAGGTCATTGTCACTACCCATTTAGACAAGGAGCACCTGCACAATCATTTCTGCGTAAATTCCGTATCTTTCAAGGATGGCGGAAAGTACAATTTCTCCAAGAAAGAGTTAAAGCGTCTGCGGGATACCTCTGACCGCCTGTGCCGGGAGCATGGGCTATCCGTGGTGGAGCATCCCCACAAAGCCCCATCCCGACAGGTCTGGCTGGATGAACAGGCGAGGAAGCCCACCCGGTACAACATCTACCGAGCGGATGTGCAGAAAGCCATCGACTGCAACGCCACCGGGAAACAGGTCGTACAGCACTTGCGGAAGATGGGATACATTGTAGATACCAGAGGAGCGAATCTGAAAATCCGCTTGCCCCAGTATCCGCATTTTACCCGGCTGGATACGCTGAATCCCCGCTGGACCAACAAGGGGCTGGAACACCTGATTTACGACCGGGACATATCCGAGTTTGGCCGCCTGGAACGCCCGCAGGTGCTTGAAATCCCGGACTGGCTGAAAGCAGCATACCAGCCCCGGAAACACACAACTAAAATTTATAGGCTGTATCTCTACTATTGCTACCAGCTGGGGATTTTGCCCAAAGGCACGACTTACCGTCCCACCAGCCCGCAACTGCGGGCTGACCTCCGGCGTCTGGATGATATTGACCGACAGACCCGGTATCTGACCAGCCACAATATCGAAACCGTAGAGGAATTACTGGCAGATCGAGCGGCAAAAGAATCACAGCTGGAAGCATTGACTACCCAACGCTCCAAGCTCCAGAACAAAATCCGCCGCGCCACCCCGGAAAAGAAGATTCTTCTCCGAAAAGAGAAAGCGGAGGTTACTGCCAAAATCACAGCCCTGCGCAAGGACATCCGGGACAGTAAGGAAATCGAACAGCGTTCCCTGGAAATTCAGGATACGTTGGATCGTGCTTTTGAAGCGGAGCATACCGGCAGGAACAGAAAGGAGCATGCCTATTTGCATGAAAATCGATAAAGTTGGAAATCATTGGGAGAAAAGGGGGCAGTAACATGGAAATTATTCAGGATGATGCAAAGAAGCTGGTACAGGTGTGGCTGAGCCGGAAGGAGAGTGGGGACGAGGCTCTGCAAAATCAGTTGAAGCCCATGTATGCCCAGTGGAAGCAGCAGAAATATATGGTGGCGGTATTTCACTCCGGGCAGGAGGATTTGAAGGAGAACACCATGGCACTGCTGGCGTATAACAAACGGCGCAGTGCGGAACTGGCGGTGCAGCGGGAGAAGAAGCGGCGGACGGCAAGCATGGAGCGCTGAGAACTTGACGGGAAGGAGCAATCTTTCCCGTCTTTTTTCTCTTTTTGTCTTGCAATAAGCAAAACTCTATGTTACAATATTATCTGTAATAGGAAAACCAGAAACGACGATATGGAGAAATAACGATATGAGCGAGGAAATGGTGAACGGCGGCGAAATTCTGCTGTACCAGAATGGCGCAGAAAAGGAAGTCGTGAATGTGGTATTTCACGATGAAAACTTCTGGCTGACACAAAAGGGTATGGCAGAACTTTTCGGTGTCAAAGTGCCTGCCATCAGCAAGCACTTGAAGAATATCTTCTTGGACGAAGAATTGGATGAAACCATGGTTGTTTCCAAAATGGAAATAACCACGCCCCATGGAGCTATAGAGGGAAAGACCCAGACCAATGAGGCAAATTTCTACAATCTCGATGCCATCATCGCCGTAGGCTACCGCGTCAACTCCAAAAAGGCCACCCGATTCCGCCAGTGGGCGACGAAAACGCTGAAAGAGTACATCCAGAAGGGCTTTGTTCTCAACGATGAGATGATGAAGAACGGCCGTCCCTTTGGCAAGGATTACTTTGATGAGCTGCTGGAACGCATCCGGGAGATTCGTGCCAGCGAGCGGCGGGCCTATCAGAAAATTGCGGATGTCTTTGAGCAGTGCAGCTATGACTACGACAAAAACAGCGAGACAACGAAAGCCTTCTATGCCTTTGTCCAGAACAAGCTGCACTATGCCGTCACCGGCAAGACGGCGGCGGAGCTGCTTTCCCAGCGGGCCACTCTGGACAGCCCCACCATGGGTCTGACCACTTGGAAGGGTGCGCCGGATGGAAAGATTCTGAAAAGTGACACACTGGTGGCGAAGAATTACCTGAATCAGAAAGAGCTTTCCCGGCTGAATCGTCTGGTGACCATGTTCATCGACTATGCCGAGCTAATGGCCGAGGACGAGCAGCTCATGTCCATGCAGGACTGGCTGAAAGAGACGGACCGTTTTCTGACCAACAACCGCCGCCAGGTACTGGATGGCAAGGGCCACATTTCCCGGGAGGCGGCGGTGAAAAAGGTCAGCGGCATCTATGAGGAATTCCGCAAACGGCAGGATGCAGACTATATTTCCGAATTTGACCGCCAGACCGAAAAATACCTCAAGGGAGAATAACCATGACCGAAACCTTTGACATTGCCGGCTACTGCCGCATCTCCGTGGACGAGGAGCTGGATCGGGACAATGTGTCCATTGAAAACCAAAAAGCCATCATCCGGGATTTTGTGAACCGCCGTTTTCCGGGAAGCAGCCTGACCTTTTATGAGGATCGGGACCGTTCCGGCTATACCTTTGAGCAGCGGGAGGGCTACCAGGCCATGCGAAAGGGGCTGATCCGGCATCAGTATGACATTCTGGTGGTGAAGGATTTTTCCCGATTCTCCCGGCGAAATTCCCGGGGGCTGGTGGAATTGGAGGATCTGCGGGATGCAGGCGTTCGCATTATTTCCGTGGGGGACAACATCGACTTTCCCAACGATGACGACTGGCTGAAAATCCAGTTTCAGTTTCTCATCAACGAAATGCCTGTCACCGACACCAGCAAGAAGGTGAAAAACGTCATCCGGCGGCGGCAGGCCGACGGGAAATGGCTTTGCGCCGCCCCCTACGGCTATATCATCAACAAGCAGAAAGAATTTGAAATCGTCCCTACAGAAGCGGAGATCGTGCGGCAGATTTTTGACCTGTACAACAACCAGGGCTGGGGCTACAAGAAAATCGCAAACTACCTGACGGAGCAGGGCATTCCAACGCCACGGATGTCGGAGCAGATGCGCAAGGAGGCGGCAGGGGAACCCACCAGCCGAAAGACGAAAGCCGCCTGGGCCATCGTCACGGTGCAGGGGATTCTAGACAATGATTTTTATATCGGCACTTTCCGCCAGGCCAAATACACCCGGGCCAAGATCAACGGCAAGGATGTGAAACGGGACGAGGAGGAGCATATCGTCATTGAGAACCACCACCAGCCCATCATTGACTACCGCACCTTTGCCACCACCCGGGCCCTCCGGGAGAAGCGTTCCACCGCCAATTACCGGGGCGTGAAGAAGTACGACAACGTGTACTCCGGCTTCCTGTTCTGCGGCGACTGCGGCAGCCCCATGTTTGCCATGAGCCGCAGGGATTTGAGTGCCGCCTACACCTGCGGCACCTACCACCGCCGGGGCCGTTCCGGGTGCAGCTCCCACCACATCCGGGTGGACAAGCTGGACGATCTGCTGAAAATCTATGTGCGGCGGGTCATGGAGCATTCCCATGCCATGCTGGAAGAACTGAACGCCGAACTGGCACGGCAGGATTCCGATGTGGTGGAAACGGAGCAGTCCGCCGACCATCTGGCTCAGGTCATGGAGGAGCTGCGGGAGGAGCTGAAAGCCACCAAGCGGCAGCGCATCCGGGATATGGTAAAGCACCCGGATCAGGAGGAGCTTCTGGCGGAGACCTATGACGAGCTGGAAGCCGACCTGCAAAAGAAAATCGAGGGGCTGGATCACCAGATCGGTATGCTCTCGGACAAGCGGAACACCATCATTCAGGCGGGGCGTGCCGCCAAAACCGCCATGGAGGTATTCGGGGACATTCTTTCCAAGGAAACCCTGGAACGAAACGATTTAGAACTGCTGATAGAGCGCATCGACGTGTTCGAGGATCGGCTGGAGATCCGGCTCCACAGCGATGTGGACACCCTACTCCACGTCAACCAGGGAGACATCGCCGTAAATTTTAATTCCGGCACGGAAAATAGCGAAAATACCCTGATTCAGTCCTCTAAAAACCACGAGGACAAGGTTTTCCGTGTCAATGTTATCAGTGACGGTGACCCGTTGGAGATCTACACAGAGAAGGACGGGGGCGTAATTTTCCGGAAATACTCGCCCATGGGGGATTTGCAGGAATTCGCCGCCCAGATGTGCGAGTCCATCGGCTCGGCTACCGGACACATCGCCGCAGTCTCCGACCGGGACAGCATTATCGCCCTCCACGGGGCCCCCAAGCGGGAGCTGATGGATAAGCCCAACTCCGCCGAGCTGGCCCGGCTGATGGAGCAGCGGCGCAATTACCTCTTCCATCCCGGGGACACCCCGGTGTTCGCCGCGGACGGAGAGGAAAAGTACCGGCTGGGGGCGGCCAGCCCCATTCTCTCCCAGGGAGATCTGATGGGCTGCGTCATGCTCCTGCTGGGAGAAAACGACGCACCCCTGGCCGAGGGCGACCAGAGCGTAGCAAAAACCGCCGCCGGATTTCTCGGGCGGCAGCTAGAAAGCTGAAAAAGGAAATCATTGCCAATTGTGCAGACCGGTGCGGCCGCTTCCCGGAATTCTATCCGGTCACAATCCCCGAAACGTTCCGAGAACCGCCCCAAAACGTACCGCCGGGGGAGCACCACCCGTGGACAGGCAATGGCCGCCCGTACTTTCCTTTACGAAGGTTTTCTGAATACAGCATCCCCCGCCGGGATTACCCGGCGGGGGATCAGGCTGTCGAAAAACCATGTCATTGCGAGGCAGTGCGCACACTGCCGTGGCAATCCCCCAAATTTTCAAACATTTTAGATCATAAACCAGTGGCTTTTACTTCTATCCGGGGGATTCCCACACCAGTCTGCGGACTGGTTCGGAATGACAACGTATATTGAGGGCTTTTTTGACACGCTGATCCCCCGCCGGGAAATCCCGGCGGGGGATGCTGTTACGATAGGTTGTCAGAACATACTGCGTTCCGTCTCCACGGCGTCGGACTCGGTGACCGTGTCATAGTACAGGTAATAGACGGTGGTGCCGCTGTCGATGCCGGAGAGAATTTCCACATTCTCTCCATCGGACAGGCCGGTGGTGACCTCCACAGGGTTGGCAGGCTCCCCGGTTTTCTTGTCCTTGCCGGTGTAGACCAGGGTCTTGCCTCCCTCGTCCCGGAGGGCGGCCACAGGCAGGGTCAGAACGTCCATTTTTTCGTAGAGGGTCAGCTGGGCGGTGGTGCTCATGCCCGGAAGCATATCGCTTTCCCGGGACAGGGTGATCTCCACATCGAATTTGCTGCTGCCGCCGCTGCCGCTGCCGGTCTGAGCCACCCGGGTGACCTGACCTTCAAAGGTTTCGTCGGACAGGGCGTTCATGGTCAGCTGGGCGGTCATGCCGGTCTTTACGCTGGCAATGTCCTTTTCGTCCACGGCAATGGTGACGGTCATCGTGTCCAGGGGGGTGACGGTCAGAAGCACGTCCCCGTTCAGACTGTACAGCTGGGTCTGGGAACTACCGGTACTGCCGTAGCCGCCCATGCCGGCTATCAGATCGGCCAGATTGCCGAGGTTTGGCATTCCGCTGGAAGAAGCAATCCGGTGCAAGCCACAAGATGTAGTTTGTCCATCCTTTATAGTAGCGGTAATTTCCAAGACAACATCCCCATTCACATAGGAACTGGCGAGTGAAGGGGGCAACCCTACTGCTTTACCAGGGAACGTGCATTGACTGACATCCTTGCCTTTTAGCCTCCAACCATTTGCAGTTTGTTCAACTTCATAAGTTTGGGGATCCCAAACACGCATTAAGGTTCCATTTGCGTCAATTACCTTAAAAACTCTTGCGGTATAGGTTGCACCGTTAAAGCAACAGGTGGATTGATGTTTGCTGGCAGGGCATATGGTATCTACATTCTTGCTGTTGACACAACTTTTGATGCAGTCATTGTAGTGATGTGCCCCGGCGGGACAATCGATTGCGTTATCCGCGTGCTTACAGGAATAGATACAATCAACCTTATGAACCTTTGCTGGGCATACATTACTGCCATCGGATTCAATGCACAGTTCAATACAATTGGGATTGTGCTTTTCCGCATCGCATACGCCCTCTTTCTGGGCACTTACACAACGGCGAATACAGTCCTTGTGATGAGCTCCAGTAGCGTGACATTTATCTGCGTCATCCGCATGGGAACAAGACTCAATGCAGTCGTCAAAGTGCTCGTTTGCTTTGCATGTGCCTTCGTCAGATGTATGTTTGCAGGCCTTGGGGCAGCCATCCTGATGACCGGAATCCGTACCCTTCAGGGGGCACTTGTCGTCGCCGGTGCAGGTCTGGGTCACCTGGCTCAGAAGCACCAGCCGGAAGTCCCCATCGTCGGCATTCAGAAGACTTGCGGTGAGTTCCTCGTCCTCGGCGGCCAGCAGATGAGTGCTGTCCGTGTCAATGCCGGAAACCAGACCGTCGCAGGGGGCGGTAATGACGCCCGTATCCTGCCAGGTCAGAAGCTTCTGAAGCAGCTCCTCGTATTTCCGATGAGTTTCGGCCAGCAGCTCCCGCTGGGCGGTGTAGTCCGTGTCCTTCAGGGTGAAAAGGCTTCCTCCGGAGGACACCGTCTGTTCCAGGCGGATATTCACCTGGGAAACGGTGCCGTTGAAGGCGGTGGCCAGCCAGGGATTGTGGATTTCCAGGGAACCGGAGCCAAGACCTTCCAATGTCACGGTGTCGCCCACGGCGTAGCCGTTGTCGGCGATGGTCACGGTCAGCTCTCCGTTCAGATTGGACTCCACCCGGCCGGTGACGGTTTTCCCGGAATCCAGGGTCACGTTAATGGAATCTCCCGGAATCAGCTGGGAGGAAACGGTCAGGGTGACGCTCATCCGGCCGTCCAGGCTCAGAAGCGCCAGAGCCCCGTGCTCCACCAGCACCTGCGCCACGGAATCACCGGGGCCCGCGTAAATGGCCTTCACCCGGCCTCCGGCAGGGGCGGTGACGGTGGAGGCGGATTTTTCGTCGGAATAGGTTTCCATCTGCTTTTCCACGGCAGCCATGGAAGTCCGAATTTCTGTGACGGCGGTGAGGGCGGAAACCTTGTCGATTTTCGCCACCGGGTCGCCTTTTTTGACTTCCTGACCGTTTTTCACCAAGAATTCGGTGATTTTTACCTCCGCTGGCAGCTCAATGTCCTCGCCGTCCCCGGCTTCCAGGGTGCCGCCGCCCCGGACGGTGGCCTGGACGGAGCCGTTCTTTACCTCCGCTTCCAGCACGCTCGCCACCGGGCCGTCCTTGGCATCCTGCTGCCGGGCCAGGGCGGGCAGCATTGCCAGACCTGCCACCACCACCGCCAGCACTCCCCACAGGATGTACCGGCGGACATTTTTCTTCTTCGTTTTGTCCATAGTTATCCTCCGTAGTGCAGCGCGTCGATGGGCTTCATCTTTGCCGCCTTATTGGCCGGGTACAGTCCGAAGACCACGCCGATGAGGAAGCAGAAGGCCACGGCCAGCATCACCACGCCCCCATCCAGGGCAAAGGAAATGCCCGCGCTGGCGGTGACTGTGGAAACCACCTGCAAAATGGCCCAGCTCAGGAAAATGCCCAGGCCGCAGCCCATCATGCACAGCACCACCGCCTCCATGAGAAACTGGGTCAGAATGGTGCCCCGGTTAGCGCCGATGGCCTTGCGGATGCCGATTTCCCGGGTTCGCTCGGTGACGGTGACCATCATGATGTTCATAATGCCGATACCGCCTACCACCAAGGAAATGCCGGCAATGCCGCCCAGCAGAATGGACAGGGTGGAAGTGATGGAATTCATGGCCTCCTCCAGCATATTGGAGGAATCCACCTCAAAGGCATCCTCGTCCTCATCGAACCGCTCCATGAGAATCCGGGTCATGGCGTCGGCGGCAGCGTCCACGTTGGAGCCTTCCGCTGCGGACAGGTAGAAGGTGGTCACATCGGTGCTGACGCTGTCCGTCAGACGGATGAGGGTGGAATAGGGAATATAGGCCATGAGCGTACCGGAGGTAAGCATGGACATCATGGAGCTGGTGTCCTCCTCCAATACCCCCACCACCTCAAAGGAAACACCGCTGAGAACCACCGTCTGGCCAACGCAGTCGGTATAGCCAATCAGCTCCTTGGCGGCGGTGTCATTGAGAACGCAGACATAGGTGCGGTTGTCCTGGTCGGCGGTTTTCAGCCACCGCCCCATGGAAAGCTGCAAGCCCTGGATATCGTAATAGGAGGGAGTGATGCCGTAAACGGTGACGGTGTCGTAGTTGGCTCCGTGCTTGCCCACAAGAGAGGTGCTGGTGCGGGCGGAAATCCGACCGATATCCGGCTCCTCCGACATCCAGGTGTTCAGGTCGTCCAAGTGAATGGGCTTGCCCTTGTCATCGGACACGGTGACGGTGACGAGACTGGTACCCAGGTCGGACACCGCGGTGGTGACGGAATTGGTTGCGCCATTGACCAGGCTCACCAGCACCACCAGAGCCATGACGCCGATGATGATGCCCAGCATGGTCAGAGCCGCGCGCATTTTATTGGCACCGATGGAACGCAGTGCCATCACAAAAGACTGCATTACAGGCTCACCTCCGAAATCTGACCGTCCAGAATGTGGATAGACCGCTGAGCCTGCTTGGCAATGCCGCCGTCATGGGTAATGAGGACGATGGTATTGCCCTGACTGTGAAGCTCATGGAAAATGTCAATAATTTCCCGGCTGGTTTTGGAATCCAGAGCACCGGTGGGCTCGTCCGCCAGAATCAGCTTGGGCCGGGTGACGATGGCCCGGGCGATGGATACCCGCTGCTGCTGACCGCCGGAAAGCTCCGTAGGCAGATGCTTTGCCCGGGCGTACATGTTCACCCGTTCCAGAGCCTCCTTCACCCGCTCGGTGCGTTCCTTCTTGGGAACCTTCTGATAGATGAGGGGCAGCTCCACGTTTTCCTCGGCGGTGAGCTTGGGAATCAGGTTGTACTGCTGGAACACAAAGCCGATTTTCTCGTTGCGCACCTTGGCCAGCTGGTTTTCGGTGTAGCTTTCAATGGGCAGGCCGTCCAGCAGATATTCCCCCGCGTCGGCTACGTCCAGGCAGCCGATGATGTTCATTAAGGTAGACTTGCCGGAGCCGGAGGGGCCGATGATGCTGACGAATTCCTGGGGGTAGATGTGCAGGTTGGCGTGATCCAGAGCCCGAACCCGGTCGTCGCCTACCTGATAATATTTGCACACGTCTTTCAGCTGAATCATGGCTCAGCCTCCCATGCCGCCGGGGCCGCCGGAGGGCCGTCCGCTGCCGTTTCCGCCGCCGGGGCCGCCGCCGTTTCCGCCGCCCATGCCGGGGACGACGGTTACGCCGCTGCTCATTCCGCCGCTCATTCCGCCGGGCATGACCATGAAATCGCCAAAGCCGCCGCTGTCGGCCTCGGTGTAGTAGACGGTATCCCCCTCGTTCAGGCCGGAGGTGATCTCCACATAGTCGTCGTTCTGCATACCGATGGTCACGTCCGTCCGACCGGTGTAACGCTTCTGTTCCTCGTCATAGCCGGTGTAGACATAGTAGCTGGCGCTGTTCTGGTGCAGAGCGTCCACGGGGATAATCAGGGCGTTTTCCGTGCCCTCAATCCGCACGTCCACGTCGGCGGTCATGCCGACCAGCATTCCCTCCTCCCGGTCGAGAGTGACCTCGGCGGAATACCGGGTCACGCCGGTGGAGGTATCGGCTACCTTGCTGATGGAGGTGACGGAGCCGGTGAAGGCGTCGTCGCTGACGGAGCTGACGGTGACCTGCGCCTCCTGTCCCTCCTTCAGGGACAGAATGTCCGTTTCGTCAATGCTGATGGTGACGGTCATCTGCTTCTGGGGGTACAGGGTGAGGATCTGGGTTTCCGTTGCGGAGGTGGCGGTGTCCTCGTCATACTCCACGCTGGTCACCAGGCCGTCCTGGCTTGCCAGCACCGCCCCGTCCCGGTAGATGGTCAGAAGTCCCGTCAGGGTGTCCTCCAAATCCTGCCGCTGGCGCAGCAGCGCGTCAAAATTCGCGCTGGTTTTGGTGTCGCTCAGGGTCATCAGGGTGGAGCCTGCGGTGATGTTGGCGTTTTCCTTGCAGGAAATGCTCTTGACCGTACCCACATAGCCGGTGACGGCTACAGGGGAATGGATGTACAGCTTGCCGGTTCCCAAGGCTTTCCCGGCGGCATCGGTGACGGTGACTTCCTCGTCCATGGCAGGGCCGTTGTCCGAAACCAGCACGGTGACGGTGCCCAGGGTGGCGCTTTCCACAGTGCCCTTCACCGCGGTGCCGTCGGACAGGGTGACGGTGACGGCGTCGCCTCTGGCGCAGCCGTCGGATTCAAAATCCACAGCCATGTAGCCGTCCACGCTCAGAAGCGCCAGAGCCCCGTTTTCGGTGACGCTGGAAACCACGTTGTCCCCCACCTTGGCGTAAATCTTTTTCACCCGGCCGCCTACGCTGGTGGTGACGCTGGTGGAGGCGGTATCGGACTTGGCGCTGTTGATTTTCTTATCCAGGGTCTTGATCTGATCCTGGGTGTCGCTGAGAGTGTCCACCACGGAAGCCATGTCCACCTTGGCAAGCAGGTCGCCCTTGGCAACCGCGTCTCCGGCCTCGGCGATGACCTCGTCCACCTCCACACCGGCGGGGACGGTCACGGCCTCCTCGTCCACCTGCTCCAGCACGCCGCTGCCGGAGACCAGGGTGTGAATCGTGCCCGGAGCCACGGTGTAGCTCTGCACGTCCTTCTGGGTGGCGGCGAACCGGGCGTCCACGTTTTTGCGCAGATGGGAAACCACCATCACCAGAGCCACGAAAATCACCGCGACAATAATGATCACCCTGCGCAGCCGCTTGCGCCTGCGCTGCTTCTTTTCCTGACTGAGCTTGTCAAATAGCTCCTCGCCAGACTTTTGCTGTTCCTCCATAGGCTTTCTCCTAACTGTGTGAAGATAATGTTCACAAAAATAGCACTATTATTTTATATAACCTGTCAGGGACAATTGGGAAGAAACTGTAAACAAATTGGAAAAAGATTGGCAGATTCCGGAGAATGCCCGGAAAAGAATGTCATTTTGTAACTAACTTACCGGAAAAGAAAACGCCCAAAAGATACGAATGCGGCACGATTCTATTGTTCTTCTGGGAAACATCGATAGACGCACTGGTGCGGGAGCACCCAAAGGCTCCCTTGTGTAAAGGGAGCTGGCAAAAATCTCTGATTTTTGACTGAGGGATTGTAAAGCTGCGTCAATGAGGGCACACAAAAAGATGGGAGTTCTGATCCCCTCAGTCATGGCCTTGCGGGAGACGGCCATGACAGCTCCCCTTGGTCAGCAAGGGGAGCCTTTGCGCTTCGCCATCAGTCCTCGGAAGAACCGGGGGATTCCCACACCAGTCTGCGGACTGGTTCGCAATGACACCGTATCTTTCGGACTTTTTTGACACGCTGAACTGCCCCACCGAAAGGCGGGGCAGTTGTGCTTAATTCCGAGAAGACCTTCTTACCCGCCCAGAACCCGGTTCAGAGCTTCCACCAGCTTGTCCAGCTCGATGGGCTTGGACAGGTGACAGTTCATCCCCGCTTCCAGGGACTTTTTCACGTCCTCGGCAAAGGCGTTGGCGGACATGGCCAGAATGGGCAGGGTTCGCAGATCGGGCCGCTCCGGGGTGCTGCGAATCTGATGGGTGGCTTCCAGACCGTTCATCCGGGGCATCATGATGTCCATGAGCACCACGTCGTAGGTGCCGGGGTCGGAACTCCGCAGAGTCTGCACCGCCTCGTCACCGTCGGTGGCCGTGTCCACCCGGAAGCCCATTTCTCCCAGAATGGCCTGGGCAATTTCCAGATTCAGAGCGTTGTCCTCCACCAGAAGCACCCGTTTTCCGTCAAAGCGGGTGCGCAGAGCGGCTTGTCCCTGGACAACCTCTCTGCCGTGGAGCAGGGGCAGGGTGAAGTCGAAGGTGCTGCCCTTCCCCGGGGCGCTGGTCAGGTTGATTTTTCCGCCCATAAGCCGAGCCAGCCGAGAGCTGATGGAAAGACCCAGGCCGGTGCCCCGGATGCCGTTGGAATCCGCTCCGGGCACCTGCTCGAAGGAGCGGAAAACCCGTTCCTGATTTTCCTCGGAAATGCCGATGCCGGTGTCGGAAACGGCGAAGAACACCCGGGAATACCGGCCGTTGTCGCCGTCCAGAACGGCTTCCTCCCGGACGGTCAGCCGGACGGTTCCCCCGGCGGGGGTGAACTTCACGGCGTTGCCCAGAATATTCAAAAGAATCTGGGTAATCCGCAGAGAATCCCCCCGGAACCAGTGGTTTTGCAGCTCGATTTCTTCCACAAATTCCAGATGATTGCTCTCGGCCTGCTGGGAAATCAGATCCCCAATGGCGGTGAGAATCTGAGAAAGGTCAAAGTTCTCCGAGGCCAGCTGCATCTTGCCGCTTTCGATTTTGGACATGTCCAGAATGTCGTTGAGAAGGCTCAGCAGATATTGGGAGCTGACGGAGATCTTTTGCAGGCACCGGGTCATCTCCTGCTGGGTCTTGCCGGGAAGCAGCGCCACGTTCGTCATGCCGATGATGCCGTTCATGGGGGTGCGGATCTCGTGGCTCATCCGGGACAGGAAATCGGTTTTGGCTCTGGCGGCGCTGTCATGCTGCCGCTGGCGGATGTAGCTCTGAAGAATGCCGGCCAGCTGCCGCAGATCCTCCAGCAGGGCTTTGTCCGCTTTGCCGATGGGGGTTCCGCAGACGTACAGGCAGCCCATATAGCACTCGTCGTCGTACATTGGCAGGAAAATGCCGGGCTGATCTCCACGGAACAGGAAGGGCTGAAGGAAGCTCCCGGCATCCCGGAGGCAGTAGCCCCGCATAAGAAGGTTTCCCGTCCATTCCATCAGGGTATCCAGCTGGCTCTGGGTGAAGAAACGGACGGCGCTGTCCGGCGCGGCCATAGAACCGGGCCGATAGCTGTATTCCAGGGAGGTGGACATGGAGTCCATCCGGCTCAGGCTCACCTCCGCGCCCCAGGCACCCATCCTGCCGGACAGCTCCCGCATGAGAAGGTGCATTTTCAGGCCGAAGTCCCCTTCGCCTCCCAGCAGATTGACAGCCAGATATGCCAGATTGCTTTCCCGGAGATAGTCCACGGAGCCGTGATGCCGGAAAACCACCGGCACCAGATTCCGGCAAACCTCCTCAGGAAGCTCGGAGAAGAACGCGAAGCCCCGCTGAGGATTGTCGGCGATGAAGTCTTTGGCGGTGTTGGCCTGGTTCAGACAGACCTGCACGGACACGGTATCCTCCCACCGGGCAATGCCCACCCGGGGGGACAGCTGAATCGCATCGGCCGGGAAGGTGCCCCGGATTTGTCTCAGAAGCTCCCTGGTAAAGTCCTCCGGCTGAATCCGGCTGCTGTCCGGAAGCCAGTAGCAGAATTCGCTGCTGTTGAGCCGGAAGACATGGACGCCGGGCTGCTTCAGCGCGGGAGAAAGATGCCGCAGAAGCAGCTGCACCAGAAGATTTCCGTTTTTCATTTGAAGCCGGGGCAGATCCGGCAGGCTCAGCAGAAGAATCCAGCCCTTTTCCCCGGTGCTCAGCTGCTTTCGCAGCAGGCGTATTCCCTCGTCCAGGGAATAGACCCCGGTGATGCCGTCTCTGGCATTGCGCTCCTGGAGCTGAGCCTCCTGCTGCTTTTCGTCGTCAATGTCCCGCAGGGAGCAGATCACCTTCACGGCGGTGCCGTCGGGGGCACGGAGAACCCGGCCGCAGAACAGCTTCCACCGGTACTCCCGGCCGGGACGGTTTAGCCGGAATTCTGTCCGGAAGGAATCCTGATAGGGCTTCTGATCCAGACCGGCGAACAGCTCCCGCACCAGCGCGTGGTCGCTTGGGTGGATGCGGCTTTCCGAGAAGAAGCCGTATTCTCCCCCTACGCAGTCCCAGGTGCCCTCCAGATTGGGCACGTTCAGGATATCTACGGTGTGATTGGGAATGTTGTAGGTGAAGTAGCTGTCGCTGGAATTTTCCAGAGCCACCCTGTAGCGGGAGGCCTCCTCCTGCAATGACAACTCCGTGGCCTGCTGCTTTTCCACCAGCTGTTTGACCACCCGGTAGATGCCGTCAATTTCCGGAATGTCGGAATTTTTGTACTTGGCAAGGCCTCTGGGGCCCTGACCGATGCTGTCCGTCAGCTGCTGGATGGGGTCGGTCAGGTGGCGCACCAGCACATAGATGGCAACGACCGCGAAGAGAAGACCTACCAGCACCGCGGCAAGCACCCACAGGTACAGGGAGTGCCCCATGCCGAACAGCTCCTCATGCCCCTTCAGCCCCAGGAAAACCCAATTGCTGTTTGCGTAGGGGGGATTGTTGGAGTAAAGCTTCATGGGGGACAGACTGGCGTACAGGAGCTTTCCGTCAAAGGGAATGCTGTCCACATGGTAGAGGTTGTCGTATTTGGTTTCCACCAGATGGAAGCTGCTTTGGCTCAGCAGCAGATTGGAAAGGTAGCCGTCTCCGGCAATGGGACGGTAGCTGCCGTCGGATTCTTCCACGGCAATCAGATAGCTGCTGTCGGAGGAATTGGAGCCTGCGTTTACCATATATTCCTTAATCAGCGCGGGCAGGGAAATCTCAACGCCGAAAACCCCGTAGACCTGGCCGTTTAGGCGCAGGGGGATGGAATAGGTGATGACCTTATAGCCGCAGACCGGGTTGTCTTCCAGATAGAAGGGCTCGGACCAGTAGCCCAGGTTCCGGGTTTCCACCTCCGGATGCTCCCGGGCGGCTCGCCAGGGAGCGTAGTAGAATTCGTCCGACTGCCGGTTTCCGTCCCCTGCCAGGGAGAAGTAGGTGGTCCAGTCGCTGCTCAGGGCAATGCCCAGGCTCCGGGACAGCAGCGTGCCGCTCCGGACAAAGGACAGGTCGGTGTTGTCCGCCGTCTTGGTACTGGGGTCATAGTCCCGGAGATAGAAGCCGCTGACATTGCCGGAAACCTCCGGGCTTTCGCCGGTCATCAGGAAGAAGCAGCCGGTGGCTTCGCAGTTCTGGGCGATTTGCTGGCACGCGGGGAACATCTTCAGCAGAAGTGCCTGCTGAAGGGTACGAGAGTCGTTCAGTTCCTCCGTTGTCAGCCGGTTCTCCGTCAGAAACTGCTGGAAAACCTGGGTCAGATCTTCCTCGCTCCGGTAGATTCCGCCCCAACGCTGGAGCATCTGGGATTCCAGCCGGGTTCGCTGGTTTTCCACGGTTTTTCCGGTGTTCTCCACGGAGTTACGCTGAATGGAGCCTACCACGTCCCGGAATTCAATGATGCCCAGAATCAGGGAGCATTGAATGACCGTCAGAACGATCAGCGGTATCAGGAAAAACCGGAAAATAGAATTTTTCGATGGACTTTTATTCATAAGCTTCAATCTTTCGCGGCGTTTTCAATCTCGGCAGTGAATTCCGTGTACCAGCTTTCAAAGGCGGCGTCGGAGGTGTACTTCGCCAGCACCGCCTCCCGGCTGGCACCGGAAGCTGTCTTCTGCTGAATATCGGCAAGGTCGGCGGTGATTTTGTCTGCCAGGCTGTGCTCCAGCACACTGCGCACCGCGCTACCGCCCGTGAAGGTCTGGGGGGTGAAGAATTCGGCCTGCTCCATACGCTCCAGGGAGAAGGTAATGCAGGAATCGGTGATGGGATCCATTTCCAGATGCGCATCCTTTGCGATTACCCGGAAGGTCTCCACCCGGTTGGCTTCCTTCAGAACGGGCAGATACCCGGAGCTTGCCCCGAAGCGCACGTTGTTTTCCGCCTGGGTAAACCACCGCAGGAATTCCACAGCCGCCGCCTCCCGCTTGGCATCGGACTTGGTGACGGCCATGCCCGCCCCCTGCTGGATGATCGCGTTTTTGCCCCCGGCAAAAATGGGCACAGGCAGAACCTCATAGTCAATGGAATAGGAATCGGTTTCCGTCTCCACCTGCTTGGGGAAGTATCCGGCGGAGGCGGTGGAGCCGGTGTAGGCCAGTAAGTACCCGGTTTTCACGTCGTCGGAGCGGAACCTGCCGTAGGCGCCGAACCAGCCGCTGACCATGGGCACATAGTAGTTGTCCCAGAGCTTCCGGAAAACCTCCTGATCGGCGTTCACATGCGCCTGGTCGTTTTCCACCTTCAGAAGGGGCTGACCCAGCTGCTGAGCGCCGACGAAGAAGTAGTTGGGAAGGGCGTCTCTGCCGTAGAAGGCCTTGCCGTCCCCCGGAATGTCCGGGGTCTGGTCGTCCGTCCACTGGTAATACTTTTTGGAAACCTCCACCACGCCCTCGATGGTGGCAAGCTGGTCGAGGGTCACGCCGGTGCTTTCCGCGAAGGGCTCCCAGTTGGTTTTGTTCAGAATCATGACCTCCGTGGACTTGGCAATGGGGAAAATCCGCAGACTGCCGTCGGCGGCGATGCAGCCCTCCTTCACATAGGAGGGGATGTAGGTATCCAGCTCCTCCTGGGTGAAATAGTCGGAGAGATTCGCCAGCGCCCCCGCCTGCTCGGCGTTGAAGGCGGTGTCGGAATAGGAGGAGAACAGATCGGGCAGGGGTTCCGCGCCTACCTTGCCCGCCAGGGAATCCCGGACGGCGGATTCCAGATCGTTGACGGAGCCTTTGCTGTAGCTGGAAACATAGATGCCCTTTTCCTGGCCGACGGTGCTGTTGAAGGCATCCACAATGTCGTCAAAGGCGGACAGCTGGGCGCCGTTGTAGTAGTGCCAGACGGTCAGATTCACCGGCTCCTTGGGGTCAAGCCGGGCACTTTTGGCACCGCAGCCTGCCAGCAGGCCGGAGAGCAGGGCGGCGCACAGCGCCAGAGACAAAACTCTCTTTTGTTTCATATTCATGTTCTTCTTTCCTGATGTGAAGTATTATATACGAGTTTTTCATAAAACGCTTTTAAGCGTTTTATTAGGCCGCAGGATTGCGGCCAGCGGCCACTGCCGCTAAAAAACGAAGTCAATACATTTCTTACCGCCGCCCAGGCGGTCTGCCGTGATACGGCAGAATAAAATGATGAAATCATTTTATTAAGAAATAGTATTATGGGTTCAGTATAACATAATCCCCTTCCGTTTACCAGAGGAAAGGGAAAAAATGGGTCAATTATTTCCAAATTTTTCCGGTACGGGGAGAAAAAATGCGGATGTAGGGAGCTGTCTCAAAATAGCAAAGTGCCCAAATAGAACAATGTCATTGCGAGCCAGTGCTCACACTGGCGTGGCAATC
>CAKTXO010000010.1 GCA_934630985.1 uncultured Oscillospiraceae bacterium
GGCTCCGGAAAATCCACCCTGATGCAGCAGATGAACGGCCTTTTGAAGCCCACCTCCGGCCAGGTGCTTCTGGACGGGGTGGACATCTGGTCGGACAAGAAGCTGACCCGGCAGGCCCGGTTCCGGGTGGGACTGGTGTTCCAGTACCCGGAGTATCAGCTCTTTGAGGAGACGGTCTACCGGGACATCGCCTTCGGCCCGAAAAACATGGGTCTGGACGAAAAAGAGGTTGACCGCCGGGTTCGGGAGGCCGCGGGCTTCGTGGGTCTGACCCAGGCGCAGCTGGAGGTCTCTCCCTTTGACCTGTCCGGCGGACAGAAGCGGCGGGTAGCCATCGCCGGCGTCATCGCCATGGAGCCGGAGGTGCTGATCCTGGACGAGCCCACCGCTGGCCTGGATCCCGTAGGCCGGGCGGAAATTCTGGGCAACATCGAAGCCTACCGTCAGGCGAAGAACGCCACCATTATGATGGTTTCCCATTCCATGGAGGACGTAGCCCGGCTGACCGACCGGCTGCTGGTGATGAACGGCTCCCGGCTTGCCATGGACGGCACGCCGTCGGAGGTGTTCTCCCGAGCCCAGGAGCTTCTTGCCATGGGGCTGAATATTCCCCAGGTGACCCAGGTGTTCCTGGAGCTGAAAAAGCTTGGTCTTGACGTCAAGAGCGTCTATACCATGGAGCAGGCGGTGGCGGAGATTGTCCGCTTGAGGGGAGGGAAGACCCATGCTTAAGGATATTACCCTGGGTCAGTATTTCCCCGGTCAGTCCGTGATTCATCGGCTGGATCCCAGAACCAAGCTGACCATGCTGGTGGTGTACATCGTTGCCCTGTTTCTGGCGGAGGGCTGGGTCTCCTACGGCCTGGTATTCCTGTTTTTGGCGGTCGTTATCCGGCTGTCCACCATTCCGCTCAAATCCATCCTCCGGGGCATGAAGCCCCTGGTGATGATTCTGATTTTCACCGGTGTGCTGAACCTGTTCTTTACCCAGGACGGGGAAGTGCTGGTGAAGTTCTGGGTGCTTACCGTCACCTCCGGCGGCCTGTCCCGGGCGCTGATGATGATGGCGCGGATTCTGATGCTGATTTCCGGCACCTTCCTTCTGACCTACACCACCTCGCCCATTGCTCTGACGGACGGCCTGGAGGCTCTGATGAACCCTCTGAAGAAGGTGGGCGTGCCGGTGCACGAGCTTTCCATGATGATGTGCATTGCCCTGCGGTTCATCCCCACGCTGATTGAGGAAACGGACAAGATCATGAGTGCCCAGAAGGCCAGAGGCGCGGATTTTGAGTCCGGGTCGCTGACCGATCGAGCCAAGGCTCTGATTCCCATTCTGGTGCCGCTGTTCATCAGTGCCTTCCGCCGGGCCGACGAGCTGGCCACGGCCATGGAGTGCCGGTGCTACCAGGGCGGCGAGGGTCGGACGAAAATGAAGCAGCTCCACTACCACCGGGAGGATTTTCTGTCCTACTGCGCCGGTGCGGTGCTGCTTGCGGTGGTTATCGTACTCAAAACCTTCGCTTTGTGAGGATTTTATGCGAAATATCGGACTGATTTTAACATATCTGGGTACGGCGTACCACGGTTGGCAGGTTCAGAAGAACCTGCCAACTGTCGCCGAGACCCTGGAAAAGGCGGCGGCCATGATCGTGGGGCACCCGGTGCATATGACGGGCTGCGGCCGCACGGACGCGGGAGTCCACGCCCGGGTGTATGTGGCGAATTTCCGCACGGATTCCACCATCCCCGCCGACCGGCTGCCCTATGCCCTGAATACCCATCTGCCCTGCGACATCGTGGTGACGAAGGCCTTCGATGTCCACGAGAATTTCAACGCCATCGGCTCCTGCGCAAAAAAGGAGTATACCTATCAGATTTACAATTCCCGGCTGAAGGATCCGTTTTATGTCAACCGAGCCTGGTTTTACCCCCGACACTTAGACGAGACCGTCATGCAGGCGGCGGCAG
Organism: uncultured Oscillospiraceae bacterium; assembly: GCA_934630985.1. Taxonomy (GTDB): domain Bacteria; phylum Bacillota; class Clostridia; order Oscillospirales; family Oscillospiraceae; genus Faecousia. Next base: position 1,972 of record CAKTXO010000010.1, read on the forward strand.
ACCAGTTCGTAGGCACCCACGATTTTGCCGCCGTGCGCAGCGTGGGCACGGATGTCAAGTCGACCGTGCGCACGGTGTATTATTATAACGTAGAGCGGCGGGGAGACATCATCACTCTGAAGGTCTGCGCCAACGGCTTCCTTTATAACATGGCGCGAGCCATGGCCGGCACCGTAGTCTACGCGGCGGAAGGGAAGATCCGCCCGGAGGAAATCGGAGCCATTCTGGAATCCGGCAACCGCACCGCCGCCGGCCCTACCGTGCCCCCCGGCGGCCTGTACATGACTCACCTGTGGTACGATGACGGCGTGACCCGGTTCGAAGCCGGCAGCGATTGGACGAAGTAAGGTTTTGGGACGTTCATAATTTGTTTTTCCTTTTTTGACAGGTCTGTGCTATACTGCTCAGAAAGGAAATAAAGATTCCTTGGAATAAGGAGTGAAGAAGTATGCAGCCGAAAATGTGCAGCAAGTGTAAGAAAAATATCGCCGTTGTGTTCATTACGAAGGTAGAGAACGGCGTGACCCTGAATGAGGGCTATTGCCTCAAATGCGCCCGGAGTCTGGGCATTCCCCAGATCGATCAGGCGGTGAAGCAGATGGGCATTTCCGAGGAAGACCTGGACATGCTCACCGATGAGATGAGCAGCATGTTCGGTCAGCGGGATGACAGCACGGACGCGGACGATGACGAAATCGACAGCCAGACCGCAACCTTCCCACTGCTGAACCAGCTTTTCGGCGGAAATCCCAATCCGCCCGCCCAGCCCCAGCGGCCGACAAGAGCCGAGGAGCCGCCCCAGGAGGAAAAAGCCAAAAAGAAGAATAAAAAGCATAAATTCCTGGACAGCTATTGCATGGATTTGACCGGCCGAGCCAGAGCCGGGAAGCTTGACAAGGTCATCGGCCGAGACGTGGAGACCGAGCGGGTGATTCAGATTCTCAACCGCCGGCAGAAGAACAACCCCTGTCTCATCGGCGAGCCCGGCGTGGGCAAAACCGCCATTGCCGAGGGTCTGGCTCAGCGCATCGCCGCGGGCAGCGTTCCCTACAAGCTCCGGGACAAGGAGGTTTTCCTCCTGGATTTGACGGCGCTTGTGGCGGGAACTCAGTTCCGGGGTCAGTTTGAAAGCCGGATGAAGAGCCTGATCGGCGAAATCAAGGAGTGCGGCAACATCATCCTGGTCATCGACGAGGTGCACAACCTGGTGGGAGCCGGTGACGCGGAAGGCTCCATGAACGCCGCCAATATCCTCAAACCCGCCCTGTCCCGGGGAGAAATTCAGGTCATCGGTGCCACTACCTTTGCCGAGTACCGGAAATATATCGAGAAGGATGCTGCCCTGGAACGGCGGTTCCAGCCGGTGACGGTGGCGGAGCCTACCATTGAGGAGGCCAGCCAGATCATGCAGGGCATCGCCAAGGCCTATGCCCAGTTCCACGGGGTGGAGATTTCTCCGGAGATTGCCCACCAGTGCGTGGTGCTCTCCGAGCGCTACATCACCGATCGGTTCCTGCCGGATAAGGCCATTGACCTGCTGGACGAGGCCTGCTCGGACGTAAACCTCCAGTGTAAGGACATTTCCCGGCTGGCCGAGCTGAAAAAGGAGCGGGACGACTACGAGCTGGAGCTTCGGATGCTCAACGAGGACGCGGAGAACCAGAATTTCGAGCGTCTGGCTCTGCTTCGCAGCAAGCTGATGCAGCTGGCGCCCCAGATCGAGGAGCTGGAGGCCAAGCCCAAGCCCGCCGTGACCATGGAAAATCTGGCTCGGATCATTGAGCTGTGGACGAAAATTCCCGCCTCCAAGATCAAGGCTCAGGAGTATCAGCAGCTGAAGGGTCTGTCTGACCGGCTGAAGACCCACATCGTCGGCCAGGATCAGGCGGTGGAAGCGGTGGCGCGGGCCATCCGCCGGAACCGGGTGGGTATCAGCCCCAAAAAGAAGCCTGTGTCCTTCATTTTCGTCGGCCCCACCGGCGTGGGCAAGACGGAGCTGGTCAAGCAGCTGGCAAGCGACATGTTCGACAGCGTGGATGCTCTCATCCGCCTGGACATGTCCGAGTATATGGAAAAGCACACGGTTTCCAAGCTCATCGGTTCGCCTCCCGGCTATGTGGGCTATGACGAGGCCGGTCAGCTGACGGAGAAGATTCGCCGCCGCCCCTACAGCGTGGTGCTCTTCGATGAGATCGAGAAAGCCCACCCGGACGTGCTGAACGTGCTTTTGCAGGTTCTGGACGACGGACGGATCACCGATGCCCAGGGTCGGGTGGTAAACTTTGAGAATACCATCATCGTTATGACCTCCAATGCCGGCTCTGAGGGCAGGGTAGGGGGTCTGGGTTTCGGCAGAACCGAGGGCGACAAGGTTCAGGAGACCACCATGAAGGCTCTGCGGGAGTTCCTGCGCCCGGAGTTTTTGAATCGGGTGGATGAGATCATCACCTTCAACCGCCTGACGGAAGAGAACTTCCTGGGCATTGCGGACATCATGCTGGGGGAGCTTCGGGACAGCCTGTCTGCCCGTGGCCTGACCCTGACCTGGGACGAAACGGGAAAGGCGCTTCTTGTGAAGAAGGCCTATTCCGCCCTCTACGGTGCCCGGAACCTGCGCCGGACCATCCAGCGGGAGCTGGAGGATCCCATCAGCCAGGCCATCATCGACAGCTTCGAGCACCCCATCTCCGCCATCCGCATTCTCACCGACGGCGACAGTTTCAAGCTGGACGTAAAGTAAAAGAATGCCCTCCGCGCAATCCGCGCGGAGGGTATTTTCGTATAGCAAAAGGCCCGGAAGGATACGTTGTCATTGCGAACCAGTGGTGCTCCGCGCAGCGAATCAGAATCTCAATGACTGCCAGTGGCAGTCATACCTTAATGTAACGCAGACTGGTGTGGCCCCTTCCAGGGATTCCCTCCGGTCACAATCCCCCGGTCGTTCCGAGAACCTGAATATAGCGCACTCTGGTATGGCCCCTTCCGGGGATTCCCCTCGGTCACAATCCATCCTTATTTCTGCCCAAAATATTTTCAGATTCTTGAATGTTTATGTGGTATGTGCTATATTGTATGTGGATGATTGCAGTATATTCTGCTGTCATAGCGTTCAATTTTCCTAGAAAATATTGCTATTGGTAAAGAAGGTAATATTTATACCAGATTTAAGCCAGTAGATGCTATTGAATATTGGGAAAGGATAAAGAGGAATGAACTTAAACAAAAATGATAATTCCACTTATGGTAGAAGAATTTGTGCTTGCTGTAATAAATGTCTTGTTGACTTTTGGGATATATGCGATGTGTGCGGCTGGCAGAATGATTTAGTTCAAAATGAAGAACCAGATTATAAAGGCGGGGCAAATAGAATGAGCCTTAATGAAGCTAAGAAAGCTTATGCTGAGGGTAAAACGGTTTATTGAGAACATTTAATAGAATAACTTGAATTAAAAGTCTCTGCTTTCACTATTAAGTGAAAGTTGAGACTTTAAATTATAAACTATTTTTAATTATCTTGTATATTTTCTTCTCTTTGTTGATAAAGCCATAGGGAAGTTAATAGGATTTGAGAAAAATCAACATCTATACCTGCCCTTATATAGTCTAATAAAGCTTTCTTGTCTTCATCGTTTTCAACATTTAACAATACGCCTCCGATAAATTCAATATCATCAGAAATTTTCTTTAATTCGGTAACAAGTTCTTGGCTCAATTCATTACGTTTAACTTCTCTTTCAACATAGGCCGTTATAGTCATTTAATTTTCCTCCTATTGATTATTCTGAAATTTCCAAATCCATTATTTTCAACAATATAGGCGTATTTTCCAATATTCTTACTAAAGACGTTCTGATTTAATTGCTACTCAGTTGCCCAAGTTGCGATTTCACTCATAACGTGTGCGTATTCCTTTGGTGTTAGTTGTATAGTCTTATAATCTGAGGATTTTTTCGCAAAAAACTATAAGCCAATAGGTAAAACATGGCTTGTTTCTCTGTGATATCCTGTTTCAATATTAAAGCATATATTTCTTATAGAAGAGGTGGTAAGAATCTATTCTAGCCTTAGAATTGGACTTAGCCATCTGATCCACAAGGAACCAGCCCCAACAAAGTTCATTTGTGTTGTCGGGATTATCGGGATAGCCAAGCCCCAACTCTTCTTTATAAGACAGCATTTCCTTTTTCTCTTTTGGCGTTCTTGCTTTCTTGCTTGAAGAAGTAATTCTAGTTTTTCCAGCCATTTTTCATTTCTCCTTTAAAAGTTCGGAAAATTTAGGCAAGGTATACACGATTCGGAATCCTAGATTAAAAAAGGTAGCGTAGATTTCAGGTGGCCGTCATTTTGCACAATATATAAAAAAGTTCCCCTTTTACCGGCTTTTAGTGGTAAAAGGGGACTTTTTCTTGGCGGAGAAGGAGGGATTTGAACCCTCGATACCCTTTTGGGGTATACACGATTTCCAATCGTGCGCGCTCGGCCAGCTACGCGACTTCTCCAAGTGCTGTAGGCTCGTGCCGACTTGCATATAATACACGAAACGACCGGAATTGTCAAGGGTTATTTTTCAAAATTCCGGTTTTTTTCCGCCGGGGCTTGACTGCCAGCTGTTTTGCGGCTTTTTCACCCTGAGTCGGCGCCCGAACTGACGGCTTCTTTACAGCAGCCGGATTCCCGCCTGCTCGCAGGCCTGCACCGTCTGGGCGTCCCAGACGCTGGACTGCACCTCGCCGATGTGGGCGCAGCCCAGCATCAGCATACACAGCCGGGACTGACCGATGCCGCCGCCGATGGTCAGAGGCAGCTCCCCGTTCAGCAGCATCTGATGGAAGGGAAGCTTCCGCCGCTCGTCGCAGCCGGCCTGGGTCAGCTGCCGGTCAAGAGACTGGGCATCCACCCGGATGCCCATGGAAGAAATCTCCAGAGCCCGGCCAAGGGTCTCGTCCCAGAAGAAAATATCGCAGTTCAGATTCCAGTCGTCGTAGTCCGGAGCCCGGCCGTCGTGGGGCTTGCCGGAGCGGAGCTTGCCGCCGATCTGCATGACGCAGGCGGTTTTGTGCTCGCGCACATAGGCGTTTTCCCGCTGGGAGCCGGTGGGCAGATCAGGGTACCGATCTTCCAGCTCCTGGGAGGTGATGAAGCTGACCTCCCGGTTCAGCTCCGTGCGCAGCTGGGGGTAGCGGACGTGGAGCCGGTCGTTGGTGGCGCAGATGGCCTTGACGATGGCTCGGACGATCAGCTTCAGGAAATCCAGATTCCGGTTTTCCGCGGTGATGACCTTCTCCCAGTCCCACTGGTCAACGTAGATGGAGTGAACGTTGTCCAGCTCCTCATCCCGTCGGATGGCGTTCATATCGGTGTACAGGCCGTTGCCCACGGTGAAATGATACCGCTTCAGAGCCAGCCGCTTCCACTTTGCCAGGGAGTGCACCACCTGGGCATCGGCTCCCACCGCGGGGATGTCGAAAGAAACGGGCCGCTCATAGCCGTTCAGGTTGTCGTTCAGGCCGGAGCTTTCGGTGACGAACAGGGGAGCGGAGACCCGCTTCAGATTCAGCGCGTTGGAGAACTCCTCCTGGAAGGCGGATTTGATGTAGGCGATGGCACGCTGGGTGTCGTAGGCGTCCAGCTTGGGGGTGTAGCCCTGGGGAATAAAGATTTGATTCATGTGATTTCTGCCTTTCTTGCGAGATTGCTTCTATTGTAGTCCATTTCACCGCAAAATCAAGAAAAAGATTTCAAGGTGCTCCTGTTTTTCCTTTTGGCAATTTTTACTTGACAAACGGGGGCAGCTATGCTAGAATACTTTGGCAATCAGTTGAATAACTTTTTGATTCGGAGTGATACCCAAGAGGCCGAAGGGGCTCCCCTGCTAAGGGAGTAGGCGGTCAAAAGCCGCGCGAGGGTTCAAATCCCTCTCACTCCGCCAATAGTGAACGCTCGGAAAACTTCGGTTTTCCGGGTTTTCTTTTTGTTTTTTGCAATTTTAGAAAGGGAATTGTTCGACTTTTACAAGTAGCTCAGCGCCGCTTTTCCCGTTTTCCCATATTTTTTCCCATATCAGCTTTCAAAACGCGAAAACACCCCGCCACATATCGGGTCATGGTACTGTGGCGGGGTGTCCCTTTATCCCTGCTTCTTCATGCTGTCATAGTAGCTCTGCATACGGGCAGCGGTGTCGGCTTTCATCTTGTCGGAGGTGTGGGTGTAAACGTTCAGGGTGAAGCTGGCTGTGGCATGGCCCAGCAGACTTTGGACGCTCTTAATGTCAGCGCCCGAGCTGATGGCAACCGTCGCGCAGGTATGCCGGAGGTCGTGGGGCCTTGCGTCCGGGCATCCGATGGACGCGGCGATTTTCTTGAAATGCGTGTGGAAGGTCTGGAAGATGATATACCGCCCCGACTCCTCGGTGAAAACCAGATCGAACGGGTTGTCCCAATGCTCCCCCATGTGTAGCCTGTTCTCGAGCTGCTTTTTCTTCTCCGCCCGGAGGTACTGGAATGCGATGGGTGGCGGCTCAATGACGCGGGGCTTTCCGCTTTTGGTGCTGTCAGCTATGTAATACTGCCCACCCTTACGTTTTTCTTTCTGGAGCTGCCGGGAAATGGTGATCCTGCCATTGTCGAAATCCACCTGTTCCCAGCTCAGCCCCAGACACTCGCCCTCACGCAGACCGGCTAGTAGGCACAGTGCAAAGGCGTTGCAGTAAGGGTCAGCCTGTATGGCTTCCAGGAAGAGCGGAATTTGTGCATCCGACAGCGGGGTGATTTCCCTCGCTTTCCCTTTAGGCACCTCTGCTGCATCGCATGGATTGGCAGCCATCAGACCTTGTTTAACCGCTATGGCAAAGGCCTTGTGGAGAATCGCGGCGGTGTTCTTGACGGTCTTTACCGAAAGGCCGGAATCCTTCATGGTGTTGTACAGCTTTTGAACGTGGGTGCCTCTGAGGGCTTGCAGTTTGATGTTGCCGATACTGGGACTGATGTGGGTCTTGATGGAGGTGGAATAGGCGGACAATGTCAAAGGCTTCACAGTAGGTTCTACAAAGCTTTCCACCCATTCTTCCAACCACCCGCTGACAGTCAGGCGGGACGGCTCCTGGTAGGTGCCGTTGCTCAGCTCCACCGCTGCCTGCTGAATTTTTGCCCGCACTTCCTTTTGCGTTTTCCCGGAGAAGGAGCGCATAATCTGTTTGCCGGTTCCAGGGTCATAGCCGGTGGTAATCCGTGCCTCCCAATAGGTGTATTCCTTGCCGTCACGGGTAACGGTCTTCTTGCGGATATTGCCCGTGCCGCTTGCTGACTTTGCCATTATGCCGCCTCCTGTTTTTGCTGCCGGGAGACAGCTCTGGGCTGCTCCCCCTCGGCTTATTGTGACAGTCCTTAGTGAATGTCTGCTGCTTTCTTGATGTCCTCGTACCATTCCTGCTGTTCATGGGTAAGGTCAGTAAGGAACGCTTGAACTACATACAGTGCCTTTCCCAGTTCTTTCTCTGAAATACCTTCCGCGCCCATCTGCTCGGCGGCAATTTGCATGGCGGAAATAGCGCATGCAGTGCATTCAAGCTGATACTGGAGATTGTCGAAATCAAACACCTTATCTCTCATATTGCGCTCTCTGGTGGTCATTACCTCTTCCATCGTATGTATCTCCTTTCAATTCGCTGAAAAAATATTGCAGTGGTGGTTATTCGTTTACCTGCTTGAGTTGAACCCTGATAGGGGAGAGAGCTTTTCACGCTATCGGCTGAACCTGAGAAGCGCCGAAGTAGCAGGTCACGCGGGTGCCGCTTTTGGTGGAGGGATCGCGGATGATTGCCCGATACAGAGCTTTGCTTTCGTGGACTACTTCATAGCCCATATCACGCCAGCCCGCCCAGGTGTGGGTTTCCTCGGTGATTCCAGCCTCAGACTTGGCCGTGTTGTGAGCCTTTGCGTTTGACCATGCCATCCGCAGAGCCACGGAGAAGGACGGAATGCCCTTGCGGAAAATCCGCCACGCTGCGCTCATAATGCCGCTCAGGTTGTACTTTCTCATGTGATAGCCTCCCGGAATTTTATTTTGCCGTCTCTCCGTGCTGCCGCCGCTCTTTTGTGTTTGTCGATGCATTGGGTTACAACAGGCGGTGTTGAAATTGGCTCCCAACTCCTTATGACTGTATTGTACTATGTTAGTACCAACATATCAAGGTGGAATATTAGACAAATATAATGGTACCAATATGTGCGTATTGTATATTTGTACCAACATCAGTTGACACCCATAAAATAGTGTGATAGCATAGAGGTACTAATATATGATAGGAGGAATAGTATGCCTATTTCAGAAGCTCAGCGCCGTGCCCATGAGAAATATTTCAAAGACAACTATCGGCAAGTAAAGCTTTCCATGCCGAATGAGGAAGCGGAAGTGCTGGAAAAACACTGTGCCGCCCATGGGTACACAAAGGCGGGCTTTATTCGCCAGGCCATTCGAGAGGCAATAGAGCGGGATAACGCCGCCACGGGGGAGGCAAAAGAATTTTGATGGCAATAAGATAGTACTTGCAAAAGTGGTTGATTTGTAGTATAAGTGCATTGGGATATAGTTTAAGTCTGGGAAAACGGCTTTATGAAAGCATTTTTTGGGTTCAAATCCCAATGTCCCAAACTGGATGTAGTAGTACGCCCGCTTTGTGCGAGAAGAAAGGCGTTCCTTGCAAAGGCACTTAATCTGTGGTATCATAAAAGCCGCAAGCAGTCGTATAGGGTGAGTACGCGGTGTTAGCCGAAGCCCCGGTTGAAATCCGGGCACTTGCCGCAAGTGGTAGTTTAAGACGAGGAGAACGCGGTATATCCGAAGTCCCGGTGGCGAATCCGGGCGCTTGTGTTGAGGGCGCAGAAATGCGCCCTTTTTCCGTTTCTGTTGTGGCGGCTCTGGTGGACTTATAAGTGCCTTTTCTCTTTGCCGCCACTCTGCCTCGCGCTTATTCTCTTACAGTGCGGAGACCTCTGCATGGCGTTCCAAATAACGAAGAACCATCTTTCTACAGCAGTCAGAAGTCAGTCCCATTTTCAAGCCCACATCAATCCAGCTGAGGCACTTCACATACCGAAGCTGAAAGGTTTCCTTAATCCATTCATCTGGGATGGACTGAATGAAGTCCATGTCACGCTTATACTCTGCTTGGCATCGGGTTAACCGCTGCTTCAGTGTGTCCAGCAGTTCGTTGACAGCAGCCTGCATATCGCTCGCCATTCGCCGCGCGGATAAGCGGCGGATTTCGTTTTGCAGGTATTTGATTTCACTGGGCAGGTACCAAAGCTGTAGTAAATCCTCATTTGACATATTCGGAATCTCCCCTATAATGAATATACTGTGCTCCAACGTGGGGGTGCCCCTGAAATGGCTGCTGTCCGGCTCCATCTCAGGGGCTTTTCTCATGCCTGGGCGGTGTGGCGGCGCATATCGCGTTCCAACGCCCAGTGATAATTGCAGCTGGTAAAAGTACCCACTGCGTTGCGCAGTGTAGCTTTTGCGTTTTCCAGTTCGGCCATTACTTCATCAAATTCATCGGGATCGACGCGGGCAATATAGGCCTCTAGGTTGCGCACACGCTGTTCTTCCCGATAGATTGTCCGGCTCAGTGCTTTCATTTCGTCCGGCCAGGCCTCACAGTATCCAATGTCAATACTCATTTTCTCACCTCCCTTCATATTCAGCTGCCAGTGATTGTGCCACTTGTGCCGCCTGTTCCACTTCTCTATATAGCTTCGTAAAATAAGAAATTTAAGAATTATATATACCTTTATAATTTCTTAAATCTCTTAATTTCTTATTTTCCTATCCTTTTCAGGATTGATTTTAGTGGCACAGGTGGCACCAGCTATTTTGTTCGGATATACCCGTGCGGCTGTGCATAGGGGGTTCGGTATCGTCCTTTTAGCGGTTTCCAACCGGGTAAACCTCTCAGCAGTTTGCTTACCCGCATCAAATCACGGGCGCTCAGCTTCCCCGACGCAAAGCCCAATGCCTCACATAGAAATTCTGTTGCGCTGACACGTTCTCGCCTCACAAGGGGGCTATTGGTATGCGCCTGTCCCGCAAGGAAATCTCGGCGATGGTCAAGCGGCCAATCGTCCCAATTGTCCGGGATCGGCTTTTCTATAAAGTCATGAAGTATGCCTTCCCATGCGTCAATCTCCCGGTGATCCTCCTGGATTTGTTGAGCTGCCTGCTCAGCATTTCCCGATAGGTACAGCGGCTCCCCAGAACTAAACCGGGTTACGGCCTCAGCCCATATCTGATCCCGTTCTCCGGGCAAATCGTCTATCACATTTTTGGTGCGTTCCTGTTCGTCAATATCAATAGGCCAAAAGCGCCGCCCACCGGTGGTATCTCTCAGGAAGTCTGCCACATTGGTTGTGCCGAAGAAAACGCATTGACGGGGGAACTCCCGCAGCATGTGACCATAAGCGGGTCGGTAGCGGTCTGATTGCTTGCTCAAAAAGCCCTTGATTGCCTCAACGGAAGAACGGTCAAAGGCTTGCAGTTCAGATACCTCTATGAGCCATACGCCGCGCAGCCGTTCCTCAGCTTCCTTGCCCTCAAATGTGCGTTGGCTGTCTGAAAACCATGACCCGCCCATAATTGATAGGATTGTTGACTTAAAACGGCCTTGTTTTCCCACCAGAACGGTCATGCAGTCAAATTTACATCCAGGATTCATGATTCGTGCTACCGCCGCCACGAACGCCTTACGGCTCACGGCACGGGTATACGGTGTGTCTGCTGCTCCAAGGTAATCAATGAACAAGGTGTCAAGCCGGGGCGTACCGTCCCATGCCAGCCCTTCCAGATAGGCCTTTACCGGGTGATAAGCTTTTTTATCCGCTGTTGCATTGACAGCTGTGTATATATCTGAAATGCTGATTTTGCCCTCAATTGTCCGCTCCATCCAAATTCGCAAGTGGTCAGAATCCGTGTCATCCCAGGGCTTTCCGTGTTCACGTTTCCATGGCAGGTTGTCAGCTTCTATGCGGTCGTGGAAAATGTCTTTTCTGAGCTTGCCCCGAAATCGGGCATCATGCTCTAAAATCAAAACGATGTTATTCAGGCTGTTTTTCAGTCCTCCCGCCTGTGTGGTGTCAAGCTGTTGTTTCCAGCTTTCATCCTCACCGGCCTCGCTTTCCAACCCGGCGAAATCAGCGGCAGCGGAGGTGGCTTCCAAATGAACCTCCGGCAGCGATAGTGCATAGTCTCGCATGGCTGTGTAGCTTGGCAGCCTACCTACCGGCGTACCAGGTGCGGCACTGTCGTCCTTATCCCCAAACTTATGCAGACGTACTAGGTCAAAGGCATTTACCAGTCGGCCACTGCAAGGGTCGGTTGCGTGGTGGCTGTAGAGGAATTTTCCACCATCATACACAACCGCACCGCCCGTGGTAGACCCGCCTATAAAGGTATAGCGGTCGTCGGCGTTACCCGCAGATTCATATACACCGGGAATCAGCTCCGCAATGGCTCTGTGAATGCTGTAAGCACGGCAGAACGCGCCAACGATGCCGGATTTTTCCAGCGGGTCGCCCTGCTTCTTCGCCATCTGAGAAATACGATCCTCGGCAGCGGTGACAGATCTGAGCCAATTTGCGGGATTCTTCCAATCTCCGCAGAGGACTGTGTGCATGTCAAGCCATTTGTCCACTGCTAGGAGGGGCTTATCTCCTACCCGGTATATGTATTCCCCATCGGCACTACAGGAAGGGAAGTACATCAGGCGCGCCACGTCAAAGGTGGTTGAGTCGATCCACTCCATGCTTACCCGCCACGCTGCAAGACGTGCAAGCGGCACATATTCATCCGGGGCGGCAGTCCTGTCAAAGGGAATAACGACGCGCAGACGGGGCGCAGAGAGCCTATGCTTGCGTGTGGAGTAGATGCAATAGCTGCACCCCAATGCTTCCACTTTGCGGATAACCTCCTCTGTTTGCCCGGATGGGATGCTATCAAAGTCGAGGGTAATAAGGTCGCGCCCTGTGACACTATCGGCCTTTCTGCGCAGCCCCTTCAGTGAGCCGCCTACAAAGCCGCCCACGTCCTTCAAATCGTCCTGCTGTGCCTTTGACAGCGCCAAATACTCAGCTTGAGCTTCGGGGCTGTGGCGGGGTGTGCTGAGCATAGCGTAGAACTCCGAAAGGAAGAGCTGTTTGGGTTCCCACTGTGTAGCTTTTCGGTTCTTGCCCACCGAAATTGTAATTTGTCTGTCATGTGTGAGGCGGCTCACAGAACCGCCCCTTCCTGTACCTGTTTACTTGCCCACTCGGTTAAGTCCTTGCGAGGAATCAGAATTTTGCGGCCAGTCCGAAAACAGGGAAATCCAGTTAAGTGTGTCCAGCTTAGCAGCGTCGGGCGGCTGACGCGCATTAGCTCAGCAGCCTCCTGGACAGTCAGAATGATGCTTTCGCTTGTGTTCGTTCTCTTCTGCTCTGTCATTTCACCACAGCCTTTCCAGTATTCAGGGCAGCAATGGCAGCCTGAACACGCTCTAACCGTTCGCCGGTCAGCTCATGCCGCAGCCAGATGCAAAAGGTTGCCGGGCTGATACCGATTTCCTCAGCTACTTGCCAATACCGAAAGCCTGCCTGCTCAATCGCCCTACGAATATTTTTGTTTTTCAAGTTGTTTCCCTCCTTGTGTTTGTGTTGACATTATTATAATTTTGAACTATAATTCAGTACAGATAAAAATAAATCAGTACAAAAATAATATTTTGTACTGATTTGAAGATGGGAGGTTACCATGAGCAAGAATATGCTGACAGAAGAAGAGAGAAGCCGTCGTATGCTTATGGGTATGCGGATAAAGGAGTTCAGAAAACAAAAAGGCTGGTCGCAGGAAAAGTGCGCCGAAGAGCTGGGAGTAAGTGACCTGACGATTCGGCGGTTAGAGCTGAACGCTGACCGAAAACACCGCGGAGAATATCCGGCAACCAAAAAGACTGCGCGAAAACTCGAAGAAAGAACGGAAATTTTCTGGAAATATTGGTTTGGCGAGACTGACTATACAGATGAATCCCAATACAAGGAAGCATTGCAAGATTGGGCTGACCGGGAGCAGGGTGAGTCAGAAGCCTTGGCTGAAATGGATCGGGAGTATGAACAGCGAGCCAATCGATACAGTGGCCTGTTTTCTATGATTGGGTATCAATACGAGAACATAGAACACACGGTGGCATATGATATGGCGGGATTGACGGGAGAAGCCCCAATCGGGCCGCATAATTTAACGCGGGTTGGTGGAAATAATAGGAAGGTAAATCTCTCAGATACGCAACTGGAAAGCCTGATTGCATACCTCAAAAAGCAGATGGATTTTGTGATATTTGATTTAACCACTCAGGCATAGTTGTAGCGGCGGCATACATCGCAGGTTTACCGGGAACAGAAAAGCCCTCCCGCACTTTGGTGGAAGGAGCCAAAAGTTTTCCCATATTTTTTCCCATACAAGCATTGACAATTGTATATCCGTAAATTATAATTGTTGACCGTAAGGCGTAAAGCCTGTGGCGAAATGATGGGCTATTTGTTTAGTTTTACTGCTATTTACGATAGCTGGATAATTCAAATCCCTCTCACTCCGCCACAGATCACCGCCGTTTCGGCGGTTTTTCTGTATCCGGAGAGATGTCCGAGTGGTTTAAGGAGCCAGTCTTGAAAACTGGTGATGGGGCAACCCACCGTGGGTTCGAATCCCACTCTCTCCGCCAAAAGAGCAGCACCCCCGCAGGGGTGCTGCTCTTTTGACGCAGAGATGGGATTCGAAAGGACGTCCCCGGGCCTTGGCCCCGGGAAAAAAGTGTCCTGTGGACACTTTTTTAGTCCGTGGGAGAATCCTTGGCTTTCCGAACGCAGTCCGTAGGACTGTGGGCGGAAAGGCAAATGTTCTATAGTAAGGAGCACCCCCATCCGAGGGTGCTCAAATTATTATACCACATTCCACTGGTTCGCAATGACAGTGCATATGCTATGGGGGATCTTCCTGTAATATTTACATCCCCCGAATGAGCCCAATCAACTCATCCATCGTCTCCGCAATCCCCACAGCCCCGGCCTCTTCCATTTCTTCCACCTTCCCGTACCCCCAGCCAACGCCGATGGCGGGAATCCCGTGAGCCTTGGCGCCGAGAATGTCGTATTTCGTATCGCCCACCATGACCATGTCTTCTTTGGCTCCGCTGCTCTCCAGCAGATAGGCGATCACCGCGTCCTTGGTGCTCCGGCTGCTGTCGATGGAGGCTCCGCAGATCCGGTGAAAATACTTGGCAAGATCAAATTTCTCCAGAATGGTCACGGACATTTCCTCCGGCTTGGAGGTGGCCACATACAGCGTATACCCCTCTGCCCGCAGCTTTTCCAGCAGCTCCCGAATGCCGGGATAGGGGGTATTTTCAAACATGCCCGTGGGGATGTACCGGCTCCGGTAGACCCGGATGGCCTCATCGGCCTGGTCGGTAGGCACGCCAAAGCGGATGAAGGAATCCCGCAGGGGCGGGCCTACAAAGGTGCGCATATCCGCATAAGAGGGAATGGGCAGCCCGAAGTGCCGTAAAGCCAGGGTGGCGCAGTTGATGATGCCTTCGCCGGAATCGGTGAGGGTGCCATCCAAATCAAATAAAATTGTCTTTTTCATATGCCTATCCTTTCTGAAACCGTCGGGCGTAGCCGCAGCTTCGGCACAAAGGCTCCACAGCGATTCCCTGGGAAAAGCCCTCATACAGCGCTGCCGCCCGTGGTGTGGCCAGAATTTCTTCCAGCGGTGTCTCCAGCAGATTTCCCAGGGGAATATCCCCCTCGTGATCCAGACAGCAGGGCACCACCGTCCCGTCCCAGAGCACTCCAATCTGATCCCGAAGCCCGTAACAGAACCGCACGCCTGTTTTGGCCTTGCCCAGCTCCGGCCAGTCGAATTTCTCCCCGTGCTCCAGATAGACCCGATTTCCGATCCGGGTTCCCTTCCGCTCCACGACCCACTCCCCGGGAAAGGTGCGGTGCATGGCCGAGAGAATTGCCTGGTTCTGAGAATCCGCGCCGCCCTGGTTCCACAGCCGGTAGACCACAAGAACCTTCCCCTGGGCAGCCTGACCGAAGGCAAAGCACTGTTCCAGATAGGTTTCAAAGGGAATGGAAAGATCGTTGGCCTCAAAGGCGTGGAGCGACACATTCACCTTGTGCAGGGCAGGGGAGCGGAGCAGCACCTCCTGCCGGTTTTCCAGCAGGGTTCCGTTGGTGGTGAGAATCACCCGGAATCCGGCTTCTCCTGCCAGCGCCAGAAACCGTTCCAGCTCCGGATGACACAGAGGCTCTCCCATCAGGTGAAAGTACAAATAGTCCGTGTAGGGCGCCAGTCTGGAAAGCACCTGGCTGAAGGCTTCCTCTGTCATCCGTCCGGGAGCCCTGCGGGTACCGGGACAAAACCCGCAGCGCAGATTGCACAGGTTGGAGATTTCCACATATGCTTTTTGAAATCGCTTCATAGCTTTCTCCTTCCGTGTTCTCCGGAAAAGCATATCATAGGACGGCCTGAAAAGCAATGGGTTGTTTTTTTCGGCAAACTGTGCTAAGATTTTAACATCATCGACTTGTAATGAGGTTATTCTATGTCCAAGCCCGCGGCACTTCACTGGGAGCTGGCAGCTCCCATTTTGTCTCTGGCTCTGCCCACCATGCTGGAGCAGTTCCTGGCAACGGCAGTTCAGTATATCGATACGGCTATGGTAGGCACTCTGGGTACCCACGCCACTGCCGCGGTGGGAGCCACCACCACCGTCAACTGGCTCATCAACGGCACGGTCTCCGCTATCGGCGTAGGCTTCCTGTCCTATATTTCCAAGGCCTGCGGAGCGGGAGACCGGGACAGAGCCAAGCGCGCGGCGGCTCAGGCGGTGCTGGTTACTTTGATCGTAGGCATTGGTTTTACGGTGCTGGCTCTGGCGCTGAGTACCCGGGTGCCGGTTTGGATGCGGGCTGACCCTTCCATTCAGGAGTTGGCCAGCCAGTATTTTTTTGTGATGTATACCCCCATGCTGGCCCGGTCGGCCATACTGCTTTTCGGAAATCTGTTCCGGGCGGTGGGGGACAGCAAGACCCCCATGCGGGTGGGGCTGATGGTGAACCTTATCAACGTTGGGGGAAATCTGCTGCTGATTTATCCCACCCGGGTCTGGCACGGCCTGACCCTTTACGGCGCGGGCTGGGGGGTCATCGGCGCGGCGGCAGCCAGCGCGGCGGCCTATTTTGTCGGCGGCATCGTCATAACGGTTGCCCTTTGGCGGCATCCCCGGATTTCTCCCAGGGGCTTTTCCCTGAAGCCGGAGAGCGCCATTCTGAGGCCTTGTCTGAAGGTGGCACTGCCCAACGCTTTGCAGCGCTTTGCCACGTCTCTTGGCTATGTGGCCTTTGCGGCCATGGTCAATTCCCTTGGGGAGACAGCCACTGCCGCCCATACCATCGCCAACACCGTGGAATCCGCCTTCTATGTACCGGGCTACGGAATGCAGATGGCGGCGGCTACCCTGGCGGGCAATGCCCTGGGCGCGGGGAAATACAAAAAAATCAACCACCTGGCGGGAATGCTTCTGACCCTGGAAGTTGCCATGATGGTGGTATCCGGGGGACTTCTGTTCCTGTTCGCTCCCAATATGATGGGGCTGTTTTCTGCCGATGCCGCGGTCATCGCCTTGGGAGCGGTGGTTTTGCGGATGGTTGCGGTGTCTGAACCCTTCTACGGTGTGTCGATTATTTTGGAGGGCATGATGCAGGGCATGGGTCAGACCATGCTGCCCTTTGTCATCGGGGTCACGGGTATGTGGGGCGTGCGGATTGTGGGAACCTTCCTTTGCACCCAGATTTTCGGCATGGGGCTGGTTTCCGCCTGGGCCTGCATGATCGCCCACAATCTGCTGATTTTCGTCCTGCTCACGGTCTGCTACCGGACTGGCAGGTGGAAACCGAAAAAATAATCCGAAAAAGCCCTTGCTTTTTGGAAAACTCTATGATAGAATAAATCGGTCTGAAATCAAGGTGAGTCCTCTGCCGCGTATTTGACGGCATGAACGCCTAATCTTTTTAGGAGGACAAAGATATGGATTTGGTTAAGGCTCTGAACAGCCAGTACATGAAGGAGGAGCTGCCTGAGGCTAAGGTCGGCGACACCGTTCGTGTGCATGTGCGCATCAAGGAAGGCGCCCGTGAGCGTATCCAGGTGTTTGAAGGCACCGTCATCGCCCGGAAGAACGGCGGCATCGGCGAGACCATCACCGTTCGCCGGATCTCTTACGGCGTAGGCTGTGAGAAGGTCTTCCCCCTGCATTCTCCCAACGTGGCTATGATCGAGACTGTCCGCACCGGTAAGGTTCGCCGCGCGAAGCTGTACTACCTGCGTGGCCGCGCCGGCAAGGCTGCCAAGGTCAAGGAGAAGGTTTAATCCGAAACTGGATAAGAAAAGAGGGCGCTGCCCTCTTTTTTTATTGGCTTTTTCCGGGAATTGTGGTATAGTAACCCTGATTGTTCCAATCGGGAAAGGAGGAAATCCCATGGCATCCAAAAAGAAAGCCGAGGAGCGCACGGGAAAGCAATCCCTGGTGCTGTATGTCCATGATCTTGTGTATATGCTCTCGGCAATTATGCTGGTGTTTCTTATCTTTTTCCGGGTGATCGTGGTGACCCAGAATTCCATGTACGATACTCTCTGGGACGGAGATTATCTGCTGCTGGTCAGCGAGGCCTTCTGCGGGGAACCGAAGCCGGGGGACATCGTGGTCATCAGCAAGCAAGGCTTTGAAAACGGAAAGCCCATCGTCAAGCGGGTCATCGCCACGGAAGGCCAGCAGGTGGATATTGACTTTGAGGAGGGCCTTGTCTATGTGGACGGGGAGCCCCTGGAGGAGCCCTATCTCAAGCAGCTGACCACCAATGACGAGGGAACGGTGTTTCCCCTGACGGTGGCGGAGGGCTGTATTTTTGTGCTGGGGGACAACCGAGCGGTGTCTCTGGACAGCCGCAGCCCTCAGATTGGCCAGATCGACCGGCGAGAGGTACTGGGCAAGGCGGTGTTTCTGCTGCTTCCGGGCACCCACCATGGGGAGCACCCCCAGGATTTCAGCCGAATCGGGAGAATTGATACAAAATAATTGGAGTTTAAGATATGAATGAAACGGATGCAAAACTGAATATTCAGTGGTATCCCGGTCACATGACCAAGACCCGGCGGCAGATCGAGGCCGACCTGAAGCTGGTGGACGCGGTGTGTGAGATCGTGGATGCCCGGATTCCCATGTCCAGCCGGAACCCGGATATCGATGCCATCTGCGGCGGCAAGCCCCGGATTCTGGTGCTGAACCGGATGGACTTAGCCGATCCGGAGGCTACGAAAAAGTGGGCAGCCTTCTTCCGGGAGCAGGGGATGAGCGTCATTGCCACGGACTGTAAAAGCCGCCGGGGCATTTCCGACTTCACCCCGGCTGCCCGCCGGGCCTGCGCGGAAAAGCTGGAACGGGACGCCAAGCGAGGCATGAACCGTCCTCTGCGGGTCATGGTGGTGGGCATTCCCAACGTGGGAAAATCCACCCTCATCAACCAGATTTCCGGCAGGAAGGGTGCCAAGGCGGAGAACCGCCCCGGCGTTACCCGGGGCAAGCAGTGGGTCACCGTGGACGCGGGACTTCAGCTGCTGGACACTCCGGGCATTCTCTGGCCGAAATTCGAGGATCCCAGAGTGGGCATGATGCTGGCCTATACCGGGGCGGTGAAGGAAAACGTTATCGACCTGGAAGAGCTGGCCTGTTTCTTAATGACCCTGCTTCACAAGCACTACCCCAAGGCGCTCCTTGACCGCTATCAGGTGGAAGCGCCGGAGGATACCCCCGGCTGGGAGCTTTTGGAGCAGGCAGGCCGGAAGCGGGGGTACCTGGTCTCCGGCGGCGAAGTGAACCTGGAACGGATGGCGCGGGTGCTGCTGGACGAATTCCGGGGAGGCAAGCTTGGAAAATTCACTTTGGAAATGCCGGAGGATCAACTATGAGCGAAATTACCATGTGGGAAATTGAGGATGCCCAGGACTGTGAAATCATCTGCGGCGTGGACGAAGCGGGCCGGGGGCCTCTGGCCGGGCCGGTATGCGCCGCGGCGGTGATTCTGCCAAAGCACTTGCAGATTCCGGGACTGACGGACAGCAAAAAGCTTTCGGATAAAAAACGCCGGGAGCTGTTTCCGCTGATTCAGGAGCAGGCCATTGCCTACGGCATCGGCTTAGCTTCCGAGACGGAAATTGACGAAATCAACATTTTGCAGGCTACATTTCTGGCCATGAGTCGGGCACTGGCTCAGCTTTCTGTAAAGCCGGACTTAGCCCTCATCGACGGCAACCGGGAGACGGACTTTGGTATTCCGGTGAAAACCGTGGTCAAGGGGGACAGCCTCAGCGCCAACATTGCCGCGGCCTCCGTTCTCGCCAAAGTCACCCGGGACGATCTCATGCTGGAGCTGGCAAAAACCTATCCCCAGTATGGCTTTGACATTCACAAGGGTTACGGCACCCAGGCGCATTATGGGGCTCTGCGCCAGTTCGGCCCCTGTCCCATCCACCGGAAGTCCTTCCTGAAGAAATTCTATGGGGAGAAATAATCTGACCGGTGCCTGGGGAGAAGCCCTGGCGGCGGAGTATCTGCGCAAAAAGCGCTATGACATTCTGGCCTCCGGCTATCGCTGCCGGTTCGGGGAAATCGATCTGATCGTAAAAAATCGGAAATATCTGGTGTTTGTGGAGGTAAAGCTGCGAAAATCGGCAGAATTTGCCAAGGCTCGGGAATTTGTGGATGCTAAGAAGCAGGAGCGGATCCGTACCACCGCATCCTTGTACTTAGCCCAGAACCCCACGAACCTACCCTGTCGGTTCGATGTCATCGAAATTTACGCCCCGGAAGGGATGGAAACCCCACACCCGGAAATCAACCATTTGGAGGATGCCTTTCAATGAACGTGCCTGTTTTTGACTTTCACTGCGATTCCGCCTTCAAGCTGCTGGGGGAGGATTTGAATCAGGCGGGAAGCCTGCGGAAAAACGCTTACCACATCGATTTAGAGCGGGCAGGACGGCTTCCCGGCTACGCCCAGTGCTTTGCCTGCTTCACCACCTCCGACAGGGAAGTGGTGGGGGATTTGTCTCCCATCGTGCTCTTCGAGCGGGAGCTTGCCACCATCCAGCGGGAGGTGGACAGAAACAGCGACCTTATTTCCATTGCCTATACCCCGGCGGAAATCGAGGAAAACCGACAAAACGGAAAAATGTCCGCCATTCTGACTTTGGAGGGCACCGCGGGCATCGACTACAATCCGGAGCTGCTGGAAGACCTGCACACCATCGGTTTCCGGATCACCAGCCTGGGCTGGAACGAAAAGAACCCCCTTACCGGCTCCAACGTTACCGGCGGCGGCCTGACCGACCTGGGCAGGGACTATGTCCGGCAGGCTCAGAGTCTGGGCATGGGCGTGGACGTGAGCCACATCAGCGACGAGGGCTTCTGGGATATTATGGATATCACCCGGAAACCCATTATCGCCACCCATTCCAACAGCCGGGCGGTCTGCGGCCATAAGCGGAATCTGACCGACGATATGTTCCGTGCCATCTGCGAAACCGGCGGTGTGGCGGGCTACAACTTCTGCCGGGATTTTACGGGAGAAAATGCCGATCTGGACACCGTCTGCGACCATATTTTCCATTTTCTGGAGCTGGATCCGGCAGGCGAGCACATTGCCCTGGGCGGCGACCTGGACGGGGTGGAGCATACTCCCGACGGCTTCGAGGGCGTCCAGAGCTACCCGGCTCTTGCCGACCGGCTGAAGGAGCGAGGACTGACGCAGACCCTGATTTGGAAGCTTTTTTGGAGCAATGGCCTGAGAGTGCTGGGAAATTTTTGAGGAAAAATCGGCTTTTTTCCGGGAAGCATCCGGTAATCGAAGGAAAACCGTCGGAACTGTTCATATTTTATTGATAGACATCCCCAAGCGGCTGTGGTAGAATGAGCCAAGTAGCTTTTGGGGGAGGGGCTTCCGATGCTGTACATGACCACACGCAATGACCGGGAGGTGTTTACGGCTCAGCAGGTGCTGCAAAGGGCAACCGGCCCGGAGGGCGGACTTTTTCTGCCCTATCGGCAGCCGAATATATCCCCGGAGACCTTCCGGGCTTTGGCAAAAAAGCCCTTCGCCGGACGGATTGCCTGGATGCTGAACCACCTGTTTGAAAGTAAGTGCAGCCTGTGGGACGTGGAGTTTGCCGCGGGCCGCAGCCCTGTCCGGATGGAGAGCCTGGGCTCCCGGATATACCTGGCGCAGACCTGGTACAATCCCGGCTGGTCTTATGATGCCATGGCCGTGTCTTTGTCCCGGCTGCTGGGACGGGAGGAGCCTGCGGGGTGGGTAAGCATTGCGCTGCGATGCGCCGTCCTCCTGGGAATTTGCACGGAGCTGTACAATCTTGGTGTAACGAATCCGGATATTTCTGTGGTTTCCGGTGACTTTTCCGCCCCAATCAGTGCGGTTTATGCCCGGCAATGGGGTGCGCCGATTGGCGAAATTCTGTGCTGCTGCAATGAAAACAACGAAATTTGGAACCTGCTCAGTCACGGTCAGCTCCGCACCGACGGGGTGAGCATCCCCACGATTCTCCCCTCGGCGGACGTGGTCGTCCCCTCGGAATTGGAGCGTCTCATTTATGAAGCCGGCGGCTGTGAGGAAGTGGAACGGTATCTGGATGTCTGCCGTCGGGGAGCCGCCTACGCACCCGGCGATGAGGTTCTGACAAAGCTTCGCCGTGGGATGGCCGTCAGTGTGGTCAGCTCGGAGCGGATTTTACAGACCGTTTCCGGGGTTTATCGAACCTGCGGCCATATTCTTGACCCTGCCGGAGCCCTGGCCTATGCCGGGCTTATGGATTATCGGGCGAAAACCGGCAGACTGGGCTGCGCGGTGATTCTCTCGGACAGCAGTCCCAGGCACAGCCTGGAGATAACGGCGAAAGCCCTGGGAATGACCCCGGAAGAGCTGGAAAACCGTACTTTTTGATGGGAGGTGCGCCTTTGGCGTTATACGCAATCGGAGATTTACACTTATGCCTGGGCGCGCCCAAGCCCATGGACGTATTCGGCGGCGCCTGGGTGGGCTATATGGATAAGCTGAAAGAGGGCATGAAGGTAATTCGTCCCGAAGACACCACGGTGCTTCTGGGGGATTTGAGCTGGGCGCTGGACTTGGAAGGAGCCAAGCTGGACTTCGCCTGGATGAACGAAATTCCAGGCAGGAAGATCATTGTGAAGGGAAACCACGACTATTGGTGGAGCACCGGGGCAAAATTCCGGAAATTCTGCCAGGAAAACGGCTTTTCCGACTTGGAACTGCTGAACAACAACGCCTACGAATATGGTGATTATGCCATCTGCGGCACCCGGGGCTGGTTTTTCGAGGAGGACAGAAGCGGTCAGCACGACGAGAAGGTCTTTCGCCGGGAGCTGATGCGGCTGGAAGCCTCCCTGAAAGCGGCAGGGGAGAAGCCGAAAATCGTCTTTTTACACTACCCGCCCCGGTACAAGGGCTATGAATGCGCGGAAATTCTGGAACTGCTTGCAAAATATGAGGTGCGCCGGTGCTTTTACGGTCATCTGCACGGCGGAAGCCACAGGCTTGCCATGGAGGGGCAGTGGGACGGGGTGGAGTTTCGTCTGGTTTCGGCGGATTATCTGGGATTCCATCCATATCCCGTAATTTTGTAAAAGAAATTTCTGAAAAACTATGGACAAAAGCCGTATATTTTGATAGAATGGTTCGGCTATGAAATTATATATAGAATGGTATCGCCCTGCGAACCAATTTAGGAGGACAACAACCAATGAACGTAAAGAACATTGAAAGAAACGGCAACGAGGCCACCATCGTGGTGGAAATCGACAAGGATCTGATGGAGACCGGCATCAACAAGGCTTATCTGAAGGCCCGCAAGCAGATTCTGGTTCCCGGCTTCCGGAAGGGCAAGGCTCCCCGGAAGATGATCGAGGCTCTGTACGGCGCTCACGTTTTCTACGAAGACGGCCTGGAGGAGGTTTTTCCCGAGGTTTATGACTTTGCCGTTGCCAAGCAGGAGGGCTTCAAGGCCATCGGCCGTCCCAGCCTGACCGATATGAAGATCGAGGACGACGGCTCCGTCACCCTGACCCTGACCACCGAGGTTTATCCCGAGGTCACCCTGGGTCAGTACAAGGGTCTTGAGGTAGAGAAGACCGAGGCTGCCGTCACCGACGAGCAGGTTCAGGCCGAGCTGGATCGGATGGCGCAGAACGTTGCCTCCACCGAGACCGTTGACCGGGCCGCTCAGATGGGCGACACCGCCAACATCGACTTCGAGGGCTTCGACAACGGCGTGCCCTTCGAGGGCGGCAAGGGCGAGAACTTCGACCTGAAGCTGGGCTCCGGCCAGTTCGTCCCCGGCTTTGAGGAGCAGGTGGTGGGCATGACTGCCGGCGAGGAGAAGGACATCGACATCACCTTCCCCGAGGACTACCACAAGGAGCTGGCCGGCAAGGCTGTTGTGTTCCACGTCAAGCTGAACAAGGTCACCGTGACCATGGTTCCTGAGATGGACGATGAGTTTGCCAAGGACGTTTCCGAGTTTGACACCCTGGACGCTCTGAAGGCCGACGTCCGTGCCAAGGCTCTGGAGCAGGCTCAGAAGCAGGCAGATTCCGCCTTCGAGAATGCCTGCGTGGAGAAGGCTGCCGAGAACACCACCGTGGATATGCCCAAGGCTCTGGTGGAGAACGAGCTGGATGTTCAGATGGAGCGCTTCGGCTATCAGCTGCAGATGAGCGGCTACTCCATGGAGCAGTACGCCAAGATGATGGGCGGCGATGTGAACACCATGCGCAATGCCTTCCGTCCTGCCGCCGAGAAGCAGGCCAAGATCTCCGTCACCCTGGAGGCGATTGCCAAGGCCGAGGGTCTGGCCGCCACCGAGGAGGAAATCGAGGAGGAAGTCAAGTCTCTGGCCAAGCAGTACGAGCTGGAAGAGGCTAAGGTCAAGGAGATGGTTCCCGCCGAGGAGCTCACCGGCAGCCTGGTCACCCGGAAGGCCATCAAGCTGATCGTGGACTCTGCCGTAGCCGTGGCTCCCAAGGCTGAGGAGAAGACCGAGGGCTGATTCAAAGGGAAACTCTGAATAAATCGTCTGCGGCTGGACGACGGATCTTTTGCTCCCAGACTTCGGTTTGAAAAACGGGAAATATAGCGCAGCCGTTGCCAGCGCAAGCTGGCTTACGGATGCGGTATACCCCTTGCGGGTACATACAGTATTCCGACCTTTTTCGAACCTTGTCTGGAAACAAAATCTCTGCCGCCAGCTCTTGCCGATTTAATCAGAGCTTCCCTAAGCACCAACCATCAGGGAAACCGGCCTAAGCCGGTTTCCCTGATTTCCCCGGAATAACTTTCTCCTGGGATGGCTAGAATGTTTCGTATCGAATCCCATGAA
>CAKTXO010000011.1 GCA_934630985.1 uncultured Oscillospiraceae bacterium
GCTTCGGAAAGCTGCCGGTGCTCAGCTCCAGAGAATACAGCAGGGTGCTGAGCATCAGCCACACAGCCGATAGCATACGCGTCACCTCCATGGCTACTGTATTCGCCGTTGCTCGTCCGATTTCCTCCCTCGAAAGAAGCAACCGGCAGCATCCGGGAATTGGATGCTGCCGGTTTACACTTTCGTTCAAAGATACAGCCATCACTGACGCTTTTGCATTGTTATGGTGTCAGGTTTTCCGCTTACTCCGATGGAAATGAGTGATAGGATATGACAATTTCCGCATCGCTGTCAAAGATATCATTTGTGGAAAACTTTGTAGAACCCGCAATTGAAACCTCTTTGACTTCACCTTCGTCGTGCAGCCACCCTTTTTTCAAGTCACCCATACTTTGCAAGAGATGCTACAGAAAAATCTTTGAGTTGAAAGTAAAGAAACGCAGAGCCAGCTGTCCCAATCACCGTAGGGACAGCTGGCTCTGCGTGAATTTGCCATATGCCTTCAGCCATGCCATGCTATTGTAAAGAAAACCTTCAAAATTTTTTGAAACATATGCAATATACCCGCACCATTTTACGCCTATACAAGTGAAACCCTTTGTTATAAAATAGACAGACAACTGGAGGTGATTCCTTGGAGGATCAGGGTATCATAGCTCTGTTCTTCAAGCGGTCTGAGCAGGCCATTGAAGAAACGGACAAAAAGTACGGTGGGTACTGCTACAGCATTGCCTACAACATTCTTTCCAATCGGGAAGATTCGGAGGAAAGCGTCAGCGATACATATCTGACGGCGTGGAATACGATTCCACCCCGGCGTCCCAACTTTCTGAACGCTTTTCTTGCCAAAATGACCCGGCACATTTCCATTGACCGCTGGCGCAAGCGCAGCGCCCAAAAGCGGGGCGGTGGAGAAATTATTCTTGCACTGGATGAATTGGAAGAATGCGTTGACACACACAATGTGGAAACCGAGCTGGCGAAAAAGGAATTGACACGGGTTCTCAATGCGTTTCTTTCTTCCCTGCCGGAGGCAGAACGGAATGTATTTCTGTGCCGGTACTGGTATCTGGATTCCATCCAGACCATTTCTGAGGTTTCCGGCTTTAGCCAGAGCAAGGTGACTTCCATGCTCCATCGGCTCCGGGGGAAACTGCGGAAAAAGCTCAGCGAGGAGGGATATTGATGAAAGCGATCGATTTATTAGTGGGTTTCAATAGCGTAAAGGATTCTTATGTCATCAGCGCTGAGGAATTCCGTCAGGGAAAACGTAAGCGCTTGTCCACACGGAAGATGTGGTTGATCGCTGCGGTGATTGCGCTGACGCTCTTGCTGGTGGGCTGTGCGGTGGCGTATGCCAATGGCTGGTTCCAGCAGATTTTCTCGGCACGCAGTGAAACGCCCCTGTCCTCTGAACAGATTCAGTATATTCAGAATAACGAGCAGATTGTGGGACAGTCTCAAACCAAAAACGATTGGACTGTCGATCTGAAATCCACTATTTGTGATGGAAGAACAGGCTATCTGGTCTTCCAGATCACCGCGCCGGATGGCATGGATCTGGAGCAATACCTGAACCCGCCGACAGTCGATGATAAGAGACTCTCGCCGGGCAATTACAGTGTGAGCCGGGACAGGATGTACCCTCTGTCAAAAGCGTCCATAGGAAATCTGAATGAGGAAAAAAACTATATGTTCGCGGATGGCGGAAACTGGATTTCCGACAATGACGGCAAGGCAAATTCAGTCCTTTATTGTATGAGCATCCGTTGTGAAAAGTTATACCCAGACAAACCCATGCTGATGGAAGAGCCCTTTGGGAAAGAAAACACATTCCATATCCGCTTTATGGGCATTACGCTGGAATACACAAACCTGGAACTACAGAAAGAAATAGAAGAAAAGTATGCCGGACAGACCTACATTGTGGACGGTGAGGAGGCAGCGGGGCTGTTCTGCTCTGATATTCTTACGGACGAGGAGTGGAATTTCGATATTACCTTTGATTCGGATAACCAGTTTATAGAGCTGATTACAAAGCCTGTTTTCGCGCAAGCCAAAGTCTGGCGTTATGCGGATGAAAAACAGTGGGATACCGTAGATTCATTGGAAGAAGTGCAGATTTCTTCTTTCCGGGTGACCCCGTTTGGCGCAAATATCACCTTTGTCCCGAAATCAGATACAATCGGCATTTCTCTGGACCTGTGGCAGGACACGGATGATGAAATATACGCCGTAATGAAGGATGAAAGCCGTATAAAACTGGATTTGACAGGGGCAGACGCAACGATTCTTCAAGCGCAGACGCCGATTGTCCTAAGTCAGTTAGATTATATTCTGCTTGAGGATGGGACAAAACTGTTTGCTCCCAATATCTAATCCGCTTTCGGTGTGTAAAACCGAACTCAGGGTCGATATTGTGCAACTGAAAATGACCTTAAGCAAATAAGCCCGATGCAAAACGCAGAGCCTGCTACCCTCAATCATGTGGGCAGCAGGCTCATTTTCGCAAAGACATTCTTTCTACGGATTCACTATCCTTGCATTTCCCAACCGGATGCGACATAATGCGGAAAACAGAATCATAACTTCCAAATATTTTTTCAAAATGTGTGACCCGGGAGAGAAATACTCGTACTACTAGGGTGAAGAACAAATGGAAAGGATGTGTTGTTCTTGGAAGATAAAAGAATAATCGAATTGTTCTGGGCAAGAAACGAAGATGCCATTGCCGAGACGGATGCTACATATGGCAGAAAGCTCCGTGCGCTGGCAAACAAGATTCTGAACAATCGGGAGGATGCAGAAGAAAGCGTGAGTGACACCTATATGAAAACTTGGGAAATCATTCCTCCCCAGCGCCCCAACTACTTCTATGCGTTTATCGCCTCCATCTGCCGACATCTCTCTTTTCATAAGGTTGACTGGAAACAGGCAGCCAAACGAAATGCCGAGGTCGTAGCTTTGACAGACGAGATGGAGCTGTGTATCCCGGATACCAGCCGAGACCGAGAACTGGAAGGAAAGGAGCTTGGGCGAATCATGAATGCCTTCCTGGAGAGCCTCCCCAAAGACACCAGACTGATTTTCCTGCGGCGTTACTGGCACGTGGATACCATTGCAGAAATCGCTGCAAGGTATGGAATGACAGAAAGTAAAGTGAAAATGCAGCTGAGCCGCACCCGCGCAAAGCTGTGCTCTTATTTGGAAAGCGAGGGAATCTACGTATGAATGGACAGAATCTTTTGATTGGCCTGAGCCATATTGATCGAAAGTTTATTGAAGAATCAGAGAGTGATACGGTTTCCGGTATGAAGGGTACTTATGATAAATCTGGACAGGGAAGAAAGTTATTTCGCAAGCCCCTGCTGATTGCAGCCATCGTTGCTCTGATGCTTTTCCTTATGGGCTGTGCTGCAGTGGTACTGCTCCATCTGAATGATTTGAAAATAGGTGAACGAACTTACACCCAACATCCTCTTTACCTGGAAGATGGAACCAAAACCCCAGCTACAGAAAAGGTGAAGGAGATTATTTCCGTACAAGGTGTTGCTGAAAGCCCCAATCAGCAGGCTGCAAAAGAATGGTATGAGTTTACAAAAGCTTATGATATTGTGCAGAAATACCCAGACGGCATCCCTGACTTTACGGCTCCCGATGCCTACGATTCCTACTGGGTTCCCACCCAGGAACTTGTGGACAAGGTGGATGAAATTTGTAAGAAGTATGATCTGAAGCAGGCAGGCGAAGGCGCCCTGCTGCTGACACAGGCGGAAAGCCGCATCCCGGAGATCCTTGGCATCGATGGCGTTCTCAAAAAAGGCACTTCGGCGCAGGCTTCTTATGTTGGAGGCAGGTTCTATGAATGCGGAAACTTCAATCTGGACTACCGTGTTGCAGTCGATGGCCTTCAGGAAGTGATAGTAGGATATTCCTATGCAGATAAGGCGTATTTCTCATCCTGGTATCTGATGATTGATGAACCAGAGTCTGCCCGGGAGTGGAATTACACCACAAAAGATGGCACGGAACTGCTGCTGGTGAAGGATGCAGAATATGGTCATATCTTTTGCGACCGGGAGGACGCATTCCTGCATATCCAGCTTGGTGGAAAGATGGAAGAAGTTCCGAACATGACAAAAGCGGAAATGGAAGCGGTTGCGGAGGTTTTGGACTATTCTTTGAAGTCTGGTAAGGTGGAGAATATGCACGCTTTGGCCCTGGAACTGGATGAACTGTACCGCACGCCCACCCCTGTTGATCCAGAGGAAGAGGCCCGGCGGCAGGCAGAATTTGAAGCTCACGAACGGCATGACAGCTTTGCAGCTTTGATCGCGGATATGCGGGACAATGAGGACTATTTCACCAGATACACCGGCAATGCCTATGTAGACTTCTGGGAGAGTATGAGATACTGCCTGATGGATGCCAATGGGGATGGCACAGAAGATCTGATCCTTGGAAGAGATGGGAATGTTAACGCAATCTGGACAATGAAAGACGGAAAAACCATTGGCCTGCAGAGTAGCTGGGCGCAGGGTTACCTTTGTGAAGGATATATTTATGAGTTAGCAGTTTTGGAGGATGGTTCCCATTTCCATAGCTACAGAAACCTTATGACAGGAGAAGACTTGGGACAGGTTTCTTACTATCCCAGTGATGGGGTCTGGCGTTACCAGAAAGGAAATGATGTAAAAGAAATCACAGAGGCGGAAGCCTTTGAAATCATGAATTCCTATGCCCATGTTGAGCTGCCGGAAATGAAGCCTGTTAAGGATTTTCCGATGAATTAACACTTACATTTCTCTTTTTTATTCAAAGTGCCAGACGATCAACGCTGAGCCTATTTTATGAGAAGGAATCGCGTATGAACAACGAGCAAGACGGTGCTAAATGGGTTCACTGTCCCATTTGTGGCAGCAAGACCCGAACCAAAGTATGCAAGGATACAGTAGTGTTTCATTTCCCGCTGTATTGCCCAAAATGCAAAACCGAAGTCCGGGTCGATATTTCACAACTGAAAATGACAGTAAGCAAATGAGCCAGACGTAGAACGCAGAGCCTGCTTTCCTGTGAAATCACATCACAGGGCAAGCAGGCTCTTTTCATTCAGACTCGCAATAGATATTACCTACAACATAATGCTGATTGCATCTGCCCAGCGGCAGAAAAGAAAAAAACCGCTGCTGGGCAGTCATTTCTCATGCCCAAATATGAATACCACGGCGGCTTTGATTTTCAGAGCCGCCATTTTTGTGCTTCAGGCGGCTGATAGGAGGAAGCCGCCTTGATTGCAGACCGCTGCCGTAGAAGGAAAGGATCACACATTTCAGAAAAAGCCTTGCCCCCGTACAGGACTTCTGCGGCAACGAACATGAACTATACGATGTAGCGAATCTCTATATTCATTCACCTTTCGCCCATCCGGTATGCCGGTTGGGCGTTTTTCTGCGCCTTCCTCGCTGTCGATCCCCGCCGTTTCCGTTCAGATTCTCACAAAAAATCTGAACGGAGGAAATACAGATGGAAATAACCATCCATGATAACGGTCGAATGGTGTCCGTGGAGGTCACAGAAGAAGTATACGCATTTCTGAACTATGCTGACCATAAGGAGAAAAATCTCGCCCATGAGCAGCGCCGGCACTGGGATGGTCGGGAATTTGATGAGTACATAATTCTGGCAGAAGGATGTATCCATTACACGCAATCTCCGGAGCAATACCTATGCCACAAAGAAACCATGCAGGAGATCCGGGCAGCACTGGCACTCTGCACCGAGATTCAGCGCCATCGGTTCCTGCTCTATGCGCTGGAGGATTTGAGCTATGCTGAAATCGGACGGCTCTGCGGCTGTGCCAAGGTTACCGTCTACGAAAGCATCGAGGCTGTGAGAAAAAAGTGCAGGAAAATTTTGACTGGATACCCTAAGGATCAGCGTTTTTCGGGCTAACAGGCAAAGGGACTTTTCCCTATCACATTTCCAGAGGGGGCAAGCAGTTTCAGGCTGCTTGCCCTTTCTGTGTTAGGAGGTTTGCCCATGCAGCGTATCAATTTGAAGAAGCTTTACCATCTGCTCTATGATAAGGACATTTTCATAGAGGTATCAGACGAGGTTGCCATTGCACTTTGGGAAGAACATCATCGTGATGATAATACCCGGCGAAATCTATGGGTGCATACCTATTCCCTGGACGAATCCCCGGAGATAGAGAATCACTTTCCTGAACAGATCTGCTCTGCTGAGGAGATTCTGCTCCAGCATGAAGCAGACCAGTACAAGGAGTTTCTGCTGGGGAAGTTGGATGAGGCGCTTGCCACACTTACTCCCAAGCAGCTTCGTCGTCTGAAAGCCCGCTTTGTGGAGGGAAAGAAATATCGGGAGATTGCCGAGACAGAGGGCATTGATACTTCCATTGCTCAACACAGCGTCCGGGCTGCCATCCGTAGATTGCAGCGTTACTACATAGGACACGGTTACATGGAGGCAGCAGCCCTTGAAAAACAGTAAATCCATTCCGGTAATGGACTACCAGCAGTACCGAAAGATGCGTCGGCTGGTGCACAAATGCTGCAACTACGACGATGGCTTTTGTATTGCCCTGGACGATGGTGAGAAATGTGTCTGCGCCCAGAGCATTTCCTATTCGCTGATCTGCAAGTGGTTTCGTGCCGCGGTACTTCCAATGGACAATGAGCTGGAAGCCGCCCTCCTTCCCCACCTCACCGCCAAGCAGTGCGCAGAATGTGGGAAACGGTTTCTTCCCGGTTCTAACCGTGCGAAATACTGTCCGGATTGCACCGCAACTATGAAGCGCCAAAACGCCACCAAATGCAAGCGGAAGCAAAAAGCTAGGCGTCACGCTTTAGAGGGTGAAAAGCCCTTGCAAATCAAGTACTTTTTTCCATTGCTCGATAGGGGGGTGGTATATGGACATTCTCCACCCAGTTTCGCAGGACAAGCAAACCAGCGACTTCATACGCATAAAGATATAGCACGCAGAAAGAACCCCTTGAATAGAGGTGACAGCGTATTCGAAAATCCGCACCGATCCATGTGATTGTACATTACCCCAAGACCGAAGCAGGCAAGGAAGAACTGGCTCGCCGGGTCGCAACTGTACATGCCGAATCTGTTATCACCAAGATCAACCGGCTGAACTGCCCCACGAAGCAGAAGCTGGAACTGGTGGATGCAGTCATTGATACCGTCAAACGCAGACAAAAGGAGCAGGCCAGATAAGCCTGCTCCCCTTTTATTCGTCTTCTGTTTTCGCGACTATTTTTGGATTTAAATACAACTTGTCACTAAACTGTGAGACAGATATCTCACCATTCTGTAGTTTTTCAAACTCTTGAGAATAATCAACGTTCTTACAATTAGCAATTACTTTTCCCGAAAAGCATGCCAAACCACGATATGGTATCAGTGCAGCGTTTATTTTATCTAGCAAATAATCAAATATTCTTTTCCTTAAACATCTGAATTTTGCTTCACGCCACACTAGGTAAAAACTGTCCATATACTGATTACTGCTGTTTCTACCGTACCAATATATTCCTTTCGTATTCTTTAGCAGTTGATAGTCTTCATTTTCTGCATACTTCGTAAAATCAAATTCCAGATTCTTATTGAACGTAAACTCGCTAACTTTTGTTATGTCCCGCTTGTTAATTCTTTTTAGTAGTCTGGTGAAAAACTGGCGGGAATAACCTAAATCATGTAGGTCAAAAACAATGAGCCTCTTATGCTCAATTCTATACAAGCAGAATTTTTTACTATATTGCCTTGAGATGAAGAGCGACTTATGTATGCCAGTGATTGAAATAATGGGTTTTAGCGGTTTAAATGATATACCTTTGACACTGCCATCGTTATCTTTCCAGATAATTATCTCTACATGTGCTTTTCTGTGTTCAATGAGAATTCTTGTTATTTCGGAGAGAAAACAATCAAGAATGCGGTCCAAATCCCATGGTTCTTGTAGTGTTAGTATATTTTTTAGTGGGTCACTAGACGGCTCAATATCATAAAAATGACGATCATGCCAATTGGGTGAAAAGAACACAGAATAACTTCCACAAAAATCTTCTAACAACATATGGGTATACATTCCCGACATATCCCGGGGGCTCTCCCAGATTTCTCCAGATGGACTAATTTGAGAGGATGAATATTGCTTTGGTTTAGCTCTCATAATCTCTCTCCCATCCTGACCTGCTTTGATATTTTTGATCATCAGGCAAATACTTATTTACAGATACAATCATATAGACGTCTTCAGAATCATGTAGCTCTACAGAACCATGGAACAAGATTGAGCCGCAGAATTCTGATAAAAGTTTGCTATCGGTCTTCAATCTTTCACTGAAGTGATCATACTCTGTCTCAAATTTTGGACTTTCAGATATAGAATGCTCAATTCGCTGAGTCCATCCAGTCTGCAAAATATCTCTGTTTCCAATTCCAAGAATATCTCGTTGTCGTGCCTGTAATTGTTGCGCGAATATCTGCAAGATTCTCTTGTTGCCTTCGTCCTGTTCTACAAATCTTTGTAGAACACTATCTACTAAGTCTTTCCAACAATTCTCTTCCTTAAATTCACCCCAAATGATTGCAAGGCCACTAATCAGAGCATATTCCGCGAACGGCGCAGTCGCAACATGAAATACAATTCCTGTCATATGCTCTTCCTTGTGCTTTATTACATCTGTCCGGACATACTCTTGGTACAAAAGTACTACGCCAAAATAGTCTTTATATATTTCTTGAAATTCTTGAAAATCATCTCTTTCGATGGAACGAATCAGTGCCTCGGAGATATGATTGTAACAAAGGCCCAGGAAATCCGGACTGTCTTCTCTATTTTTCCAGTGATCTACAGCATAGTGTACACTGCACTTTATGAGAATAGCGGGTAGTTTTTCTTCTATCTGCTTTATCTCTTTATGCAGTAGCGCAGTGGACACTTCTTCCCAAATTATGGAGTTTTCTATGGGTTTATCCTTCAAACGAGGAAGTATTTCCTCAATATAGCGAATTGAGATCCGACATTTATTAAGTATTTCAAAAACGTGGGAAAGGGCAGTTGCCGCTGCTTGTTCGTATTTTTCATTTTGTAGCTGTTGTCCAATATCAAACACGCTTTTTATTGCAGCAGTAATCGAATCAATAATTGTGCCAATACTTTTGTATATTTCAGACGCAACAGTCTGTTTAATATACCAGTCAGGCGTGATTCGGATTTTTTCAATTGATAATTCTGCGTTAATTTGAATATATAGTTTTCTGCAGGTCTCTGTATTTAGGTAGGGAATACTCTGAATATCACATTGATTCCAATCAGAATATGTCGTACACAATTGTAACAACTCTTCAATATCAATTTGGGAAAGGCGCCTATTTATTCCTACAATCAGACTAGTAAAATTGGAGCATAGTATGTCGACTGCCGATAACGCGATTTCCTGATCTATATCGTCATTCGACAAGTGCCTACAAATCACTGGTTTAGATATAGCTTCAACACTCTCCAAATAATGAATCCAGTACAAATCCTGGTTCCATTCACCCGCTGTTTGAGAGATTGTGCAGAGATTTATTAAATATCTTTGCACCATTGATACATCATCGTCTTTGAGAAATTTTTCAATGCACTCTTGATTGATTTTAAGCAATTCTTCTTCAAACCAATGTGTGTGTTTTCTTTCTTTAGGCTGAATTGGTGTACCTGTATTCAGCGCAATCCTAATCTCTGAATCCGACGCAAGATGCCATTGCTGGTATTGTGCTTTCTTATCAAACCAAAGCGAATCAAACGGTATTTTGCTCTTATTCTCCCAATACAATTCTCCAAGTGCAAGTATTTTCTCCATAAACAAAAGCATTGTTCTATTTTGGTTCCTGGGGATACTCATGTTGTAGTGTCCGATTTCACGCAAAATAGATATATCGTTTGCTGCTACTTTTCTGTAGTGATTTTGAAAACTCTGATCTGTGGTAAATAAATCGTGTTTTGATACTTTTTTCACAGTATTATAAAGATCACGGAATTTGATATCTGCTATAGAAAAAGTATCCGAAAGCACATATGAGCGATTTCCTGCCAGACTGAATGTCACAACAACACGGATAGTGAGAAAGAGCAGACCGATCATAGTCGTCAAATACAAATTTAGGCCCACAGCACATTCTAACAATATTATTGTACAAAAAACGATATATCCAACAATTTGCTTGATACAGCTATTGGTTACAACATCTTGTTGAAACAGCCTTGCCAAATTCTGAGGAACATTTGAGTATTTTGCAGAAAAAATCGATGCAATATTTGCGCAATATAAGCCAAGAATTACACCAGCAATTCCCATACCGCCTATGGTAATGTCTTTAACTATATCCGTTAATAATGGTTTTAAACTGAACCTATCCATCAAGAACTCATCGCATTTGGCAAGAAGAAATGCTAAAAGTAGGCTGCTACAAATTTGCAATATCATTGTTTTTACAATTTTTACTTGAACTTGAGCGAGATTATGATGCAGTTCTAATTTCTCACGAATGGTATAGGTAAGGCGTTTAATATAAAAATCACATTTTCGCCAATATTTTCTTATAACCCAATATAGCTTTCTGTTCACAGCAATCCCTTCTTTCGATATTTTTAATATTATACTGCTATTCTGTCGGCATAACAATACTTTTTGAATATAAATAGCATGTGGATACTATTTTCTACCTGCTATCATTATGCTCTCCCCTTAAATACATCTTCCACACTTGAAACAAGCCTCTTTCTGCCCATCTTCCCAGTCGTGCAGGCTTAGAAGCGGAATCCCTGTGAATCTATAAACGGCTTCCGGCCCATCCCCAGCTTCTTACGCTAGTCCTTGATCCACTTGGCTTGTCCATCATAAAGGAACTGATTAAACTCATTCAGGAAGTTGGAAATCGCAACCCCGTAGAGCAAGGACAAGTTCAGAATCAGACACCCCGCGATATGCTGGATGATACCACAATCAATTTCAATATACACTCTACGGCTGATACTGGCAATCCGGGCTTCTTCCCGCTGCATCAGCCATTTGCTGTGTATGAACCAGAGCCTGTCCGGGATGCGGTAGATACGTTTGATTCATCATGGATCTTCAAGAATATTGTGGCGGACGCATACTCCCACCTCCTGCTTTCTTTCCCTTTCCAGAAATGTAATTTGTTAGACATCGTGATATTTCTGTGCTACAATTCCAATATATTGATAATAGAAGTATATGGTGACCGTCAAAATCTCTCTAAATTCTTTACTGGCAAGAAAGAAGTGTACCATTTCGCAGGAGGAACGGTTATGGAGGACGAAACAAAAAAACTGTATGCCCAAGTAGAACAGCTTCAATCAGAAAACACCTACCTAAAGCGCCTTTTGGATGAGGCGGGGATTCCATATACACGTCAAAAAGAAATCGCCCCCATTGTGATAACCAAGCAGCTTGCCCGTCGGTTTTATTCCTACTTCTGGGGTCGGACAGATGTTTACAGCAAGCGCAGTGTCAACAAATCTACAGGAAAGACCGGTTATTACCCGCAATGTGAAAACCTGTGGAAGGACGGACTGTGCCCGAAGAAAGCCGGAAAGAAAGTCAAATGTGGGGACTGTGCGAATCGGAAATGGCGAAAGCTGGAAGCAGAGCAGATCATGACCCATCTACGGGGAGAAAAGCCGGATGGTTCCGATGTGATTGGCATTTACCCACTGTTTCCGGATGGAACCTGTCGGTTTCTGGTTTTTGATTTTGATAATCATGAAAAGGGAGCCGAAGCACTGGACTTTGGAAACAGAGATAACAGCTGGATGGAAGAAGTGAATGCGCTGCGTCAGGTGTGCACCACGAATGGCATTCCCTGCCTGGTGGAGCGTTCCCGGTCTGGCCGTGGCGGACATCTGTGGATCTTCTTTGATCGTTCCATGGAAGCCGGACTGGTTCGCCGCTTTGGAATGGCGCTGTTGGAAAAAGGCGCCGAAACGGTGAATCTGAAATCATTCCGGTTTTATGACCGAATGCTTCCTGCGCAAACGAGCATCGGAGATGGGGAACTGGGCTATCTGATTGCGCTCCCATTACAGGGACAGGCGTTGAAGAATGACAACAGTGCCTTTGTGAATGAGCGTTGGGAATCCTTTGCAGATCAATGGAGTGCATTGTTTGCAACACAGAGATTATCCACAGATACGATCGATGACTGTATCAAAAAATGGAATGTAGCAGAATCTTCACAGAATTCCTTCCTGCCGGAAGAAACAAAACCCTGGGAGCGTGCCAGGAAATTCCACAAAGAAGATGCAGATGGGCAACTGCGTCTGACACTTGCAAACCGAATTTACATTGAAACAGCCAACCTGAAGCCCAGACTGCAAAACAAGATTCGCCGGATGGCCGCCATTCAAAATCCCATGTTCTATCGGAACCAGGCGCTGGGCTTTTCCAATTTCTCAAATTCCCGATTCTTGTATCTGGGTGAGGACGACGGGAGCTTTCTCTGCATTCCCAGAGGTCTCTGGGATGAGTTGTTGGAACGATGCCAGGAGGCAGAAATTCCGGTTCAGACCGAGGACAAACGTGCCGTCGGCAAGACGCTGGATGTTCGTTTTCAAGGTGAATTGCGGGATAACCAGAAAGAAGCTGTCCGAGCTATTTTGCAATGGGACTGTGGAATTCTCAGCGCTGCCACAGCATTTGGAAAGACCGTTGTTTGCAGCCGCTTGATTGCAGAACGAAAAGTCAGTACGCTCATTTTGCTGGAATCTTCAGCGCTGATTGAACAATGGCATCAGGCACTGAATCGGTTTCTGGAATTCCAAGAAGAATTACCGGTATATGAAACGAAAACCGGCAGAAAGAAGCGGAGAAAGAGTATAGTTGGTATCATCTACGGTCTCAAAGACACATCTACCGGCATTGTGGACATTGCCATGGCGGGTTCCCTATGCAAAAAGGGCGAATTCCACCCCCGGCTCCGGGAATACGGCATGGTTCTGGTAGATGAATGCCATCACAGTGCCTCGGAAACACTGCGTTCCGTGCTACAGGAAGTTCACGCACATTATGTTTATGGTGTGACTGCCACGCCCTTCCGTGGGGATGGTCTGGAGAAAATCAATGAGATGCTATTGGGCCCAGTTCGGTTTCAATACTCCGCAAAAGAGAAAGCAGCTGAACAGGGGATCGGGCATTATATTATCCCCAGATTCACCAGAACAGTTCTCCCTTACTGCAAAGAGAAAATCCATGTAACGGAAGCCTATGATCATCTGCGAAAAAATGAAAGCCGCAACAATCTGATTGCGGCGGATGTGAAGAAAGCGTTGAGCGAGGGTAGAACGCCGCTGATCCTGACACGCTTTACGGATCAGGCGGCAGCACTTTACGAAATACTGAAACCGTTTGCGCAAAAACCTTTTCTGCTCACAGGGGATATGCCAAAGAAAGACCGGGAAGCAACGATGAAAGCCATGGCGCAGGTGCGGTCGGACGAATCCATGTTTCTGGTCGCAACTGGTCAGCTCATTGGAGAGGGCTTCGACTATCCCAGATTGGATACGCTGTTTCTGGCAACACCAATTTCTTGGAAGGGTGTCGTGGAGCAATACGCCGGACGGCTGCACCGGGAATATCCCGGGAAGAAGATTGTATATATTTTCGACTACGTGGATACCCATATTCCGGTATTTGACAAGATGTACGCCAAGCGTCTGAGAACTTATAAACGTATCGGCTATTCACTCCATACATCAGATGCCCCGAAAAAGCAGACTGCCAATGCAATCTTTGATTCAGACAACTACCGTTCTGTCTTTGAACAAGACATTCGGGAAGCAGCGAAAAGCGTAGTGATCTCCAGCCCCACCTTGGGTCGGAAGCGGGTAGAGCATTTGATTGCGCTTTTGCAGCCCAGCCAAGAAAATGGCTTGAAGGTTACGGTCATTACCTGGCACCCGGATGTTTACCGCTATGGGAAGGATGAACACCGTTTCGGTTTGCTGGAAAGTCTGCGAACGGCTGGATGTGAAATACGCCTGGTTCAGGATAACTGCCAGCATTTTGCTGTGATTGATGAAAAGATCGTCTGGTATGGCAGCATGAATCTGCTCTCCCGGGATGATGTGGAGGACAATATCATGCGTCTGGAAAGCCAAGAGGTCGCAGAAGAACTGCTCGGTATGACACTGAAATAGAATGCACAAACAATGGGCAGTCTCAACCCTTCTGAGACTGCCCATTATTGCTTATCCGTGATAGAACCCATTCTCACTGTACTGGGCCCATTTTTCATACATCTTTTCGTAGTTCTCTTTGATGAACTCCTGTATCTTGCTGATTTCCCGATCTGTCAGAATGCCTCTGTTTTGCAGAATACTGTCGCCGTTTCCTTTCACGAAGAACTTGGCAGAGCCTGCTTCCGTCAGCTTTCTGTCGCTGGCGTGGACGTGCATACATTCCACAACGCAAAAAGAGGTGAAATACAGGTAATACCCGGCTACCTTAAATTCATAATATTTCGGCATCTTACGCCTCCATATATTTCAGGCTGGCACTTAAATGTTTGGAAGCAATATGAAGCTCAATGTCATTCATCGTTGTTTCCAGGACAGAGCCATCCGCCGCAAACACAGCCGCTTTGTCCGGGGCATTCAGATTCAAGACCCGATAACCGCCCTCAAATTTTGAGAACGCGTATCCATCAATAATCACTTCCGCTTCGTCCGCAACCTGCTTGATATCAACCATTGGCAATCGCAACCCCCTTGATTGGTTTCAAAAACTCCTGTCCATTGATATACAGTCCATTCAGAATCGGCAACAAATCGATATATTCTTCTTCCGGCTGTAGATTGTGGCTGTATTTTGCCATGACCACAAGGTATCCATTGTCCCACTCTTTCACAGAAGTATAGCGTTCCAAGGAATAGGGCGCCTTAAACCGAATTACCCGATTTCCATAGGAAAAAACACTGAATCCGCCTTCATTTCCCAAAGTTGCAATATCACTCATGTGATCACCTTCTTTCGTAATTATCATACCATAGTTTCTGCATAAATGCAACGAGAATCCAGGTGAATCCAGTTCATGCTCTCCCCTTAAAGTAAATCTCCCAACACTTGAAGCTGACCTCCTTCTTCCCATCCTCCCAGCCTCTG
Organism: uncultured Oscillospiraceae bacterium; assembly: GCA_934630985.1. Classification (GTDB taxonomy): domain Bacteria; phylum Bacillota; class Clostridia; order Oscillospirales; family Oscillospiraceae; genus Faecousia. The sequence continues at coordinate 15,195 of CAKTXO010000011.1, forward strand.
AGACTGGACAGCGGAATGCCGGTATGGCGGCAAAAGGGTTTTCGACCCATGCCCAGCTTCTTCCGATACGCCTGGATTCGCTGGGCTTGTCCATCGAAAAGGAACTGGTTGTAGTCATCCAGGAAGTCGGAAACTGGAACCCCGTAAAACTGGGAGAGGTTCAGAATCAGGCACCCCGGCAGGCGTCTTGTGATGCCGCACTCAATATCGATATACACGCTGCGGCTGACACCGGCAATTTGGGCGATTTCCCGCTGCATCAGTCCCTTGCTGTGTCTGAGCCAGCGGAGCCTGTCCGGGATGCCGGCGATTTCTTCATAAGAGCGATATGTCTTCATGGTAGATTCGAGAATCTTATGCGGGGCACACAGCCGGAAACTATGGATATATAAGGGAGCAAACCTCACATGGTTATCCAAATTGGCACAGAGGACATACATTCTGTCGAAAATCTTTGCAATCACCCGCCACTTGGTGCTTTTGGGGGTTCTGATTTCCGGCTTCCCCACAATAAACGCATCGGTGATAGTATAGCATTTTCTACACACCTGGCAGCATAGGTAGCCAGGCGGGCACCCTTGGCCGGGTCAAAGGTGGTGATTCCCTTGATGAGCCCGATGGTGCCGATGGAAATCAAATCCTCCTGCTGGGCCGTCTGGGCGTAGTATTTCTTAGACTGGTAATGCCCGCGGTGTGCTTGAGAGGTGTATAGACGGCCTCATAGGTGCTGCCCAGCTTCAGAAAGATGTCGAGATAAATATTATCCTTGGTGCTTTCCTTCTTGACGACAACTTTCTCCAGAATCGTTGCCACCAGTGCCGTATCAATGTCTCCGGAGAAGCTGAGTGCCTGATCCAGGGCCTGACGGATGGCCGGGATGTCCAGTTCTTCGGAGGAACTGTTTTCTTCCTCCTGCCGAATGGCGGTCAGCTTCCCCTGGCACTCCTGGATTTGGGCGTTGAAGGCATCGTTGCGCTCCTTGAATTCTTCTACCGTCAATGCACCGGCAATGCTCAAATCCAGCAGTCGGTTTTTCTTTCGCTCCAGATCGTCCATCTCATTTTCCACCTGACAGCGGAGCTTGCCATAGTCCACTTCTTGCTCTGAATCAGCTCCGTATAATACTACACCTGATTTTCTAGGCTGTTGATCTGCTCGTCCTGGTCTGTGGATACCCGGGCATAAAACGTCACCCGGAGGGGCAGGTCATAAAAGGACCTGCCCATGCGCATTTCAGCACGAATTTTCCGTACTTCCATATACATCCTCCTTTCCAGCCTCATTATCCCAGAAGAAAGGTGGAAAGTCCAAGGTGCCAAGAATCTTTTCATGGGATTTGTCGTAAACCGTCTTTGAAATCAAGCCCTTGCCCAAAAGCATCTGCAATAAAGCATCCAGAACGTCCCGCTGTACCTCATTCATCCGCACTCACCTCGAAACACCATATGTCCACCCCCGCTTCATCTTTCCGCAGCCCGTTGCCGCTTACGCTGATATTCGGTGAGCAGCTTCAGAATCGTCTCCTGCATCTGGGCCGCACTGTAGCTTTTCGGGAAGAATTTACGAAGATCGCCGGTCTTGAAGCTGACTTTTTCCTGCTGGTTTGCCTTTTCCTCCTGCATGATGTTGGAAATATCCTCTGGGGATAGGCTCCCGGTCTGGTACAGCTTCTTCATGCGGATCGCTTGGGATAGGGATGGAGTGCAGTCGTTTCGGCGCATTTCTTCCAGAAGGTAGGCCTGGGCTTTTTCCGGGAGGTAGCTCAGTTCTACAGCGGGGGTGAGGGCGATTTTGCCGTCATCGACAAGCTGAAGCAGTTCCGGAATCAGGTAGGTCAGGCAGATATATCGCCGCACCTGATTCTTGCTGTCTCCGCCATCAGCCCCAACCTTTTCGGCTGTCACCAACTTCTCCCCAACTTGGGGAGAAGTACGGCCTTGGTGTTTCATTGCCTCCATTTTCAGCTTATAGGCAAAAGCCTTTTCGCTTGGCAAAATATGCTCCCGGTGCAAATTGCTGTTCACAAGCATAAGCCAACGCTCTACACCTCGCAAATGTACCGTCATTTTACCTCCCTACTCCAAAGCCATTTCTGGCCCGGAATCTCGCCATAACGTTACCTTGCTCCTATCATTGCAAGTCTACCTGATTGGGCCTATGAAAACCCACAGCCCCGATTTTTCGGTCGGGGCTGCGGGTTCATTATGCAAGGTTTCGCAGATATTCTTCCACATTCTGATACTGAATGCCATTTACCACTTGGCTTTCCCCGCGATAGAGGACGAACTTTCCGGTGATTGGACCATAGCGGTGCTCGGTTTGCGCACATTTTTCCGTATTAATTAGATGGCAACACTGCTGCGGAACGGCTTCTTCGCTGTGCTTGATCTCAAAAATCCGGCAGGAGCCTGCCTCCGGGTCAAACACCACCATGTCAAATTCTCCCACAGGGAATTGCAGGACAAACACCTGCTTCTTGGGGTTCGCCAGCTTGGTTTCCAGCAGGACGATATCCTCCAGCATCCGCCCTTTGATCTCGGTCAGGATGCGCTGCTGCACGGCGGTGCGCTCCGCCAGAGACAGGGCGCTGAACGTTTCATCCAGCAGCAGACTGCGGATCAGCGCGTCCGCCTGCGCATAGCGGAGTCCCGGCTGCGCGATCACCGTGCGTCCGGACTTTGTGCTGACATCCGGTAGGTGCAGCACATCAATTTCCTGCGTTAAATCCAGCAAGTCCAGATACTCCTTGATCTCCGCCGCGTGAACATCGTCCAGCGCCACGGTCTGCTCTGCTCTGTTGCGGATCTCCAGCAGCTTCCGCAGGCTGTCGGTGACAAGCGCAACGTCGATGCGGTCAAGAATGTCCGTGGGGTTTTTCCGATCCCGGCGCAGATTGCTGGCGGAAATACCGAGATCGTGGGACTTCCAATCCTGCGACAGCACCTCCAGCGTAAAGCGGTGGTTGATGTCCTCCACCACCCGGTTGATGGCGCTGGTCAACTCGCCCTTCTCATATAAATCCCGCAGATGGCGGAAATGGCCCTCGTACTGATAGCAGCGCAGGGAGTGCTGGATGTTGCGGGCAATGGCGGTGTCCACGTATTCGTCGGTGCTTTCCTTGGTGGCAAAGGTAGAGGTCTCGTTGTAATGGACGTCACCGAGACTCATGGTGCCGCCGTAGCGGATATACTCATCGATGCCGTGGATACCAAGGACAGATTCAAACTCCCGGTAAGGAATGAATGTAGTGTGCAGCAGGATACAGCGGTCGTAAAGCTGTTCGTCCTCGGTAAAGAGGAAGCCCAGTGAGTCCGTGCCGGAAAGCACGATCTTCATACCGCAGGCCGCAAACACATCAGAAAACAGCGCCGCACCCTCGATGAAATCCTCCATCAGCGTCACTTCATCCAGAAACACATAGCGAAAGCCCTGAGCTTCCAATGCCCTGAGGTCGCAGTTCACAGTTGCCAGCGTGTCTTTTGCGGTAATCTGAATGAACGCTGCTTTTGACAGTTCTGCGTCGCTCATCTCCGCGAAAATCTGGCGGATCATGGTGGTTTTCCCCGTCCGGCGTAGGCCGTAGAGAATGAACACCTTGTCCTGCGGCTTGCCATAGACAAAATCGTGCAGCTGCCGGAAACACTCACGCCTGCGATAGCCGCGAACAGATGCCACAAAGGAATGCAGTGCCTCGCCGGTGCGGACATTGGTGGTAAATGCGGAAAGATTCGTAGGTTTCGCCTTGGGCAGCTGCTTTTTCAGCGCTTTCAACTCCTTTTCCAACTCCTTCCGCCGCTCAATTTGAGTGCGGAAATTCTCCAATTCGTCAGCAGGAATATACTTCTCCCGCCGCTTCTTGTTTTCTGTCCAACGATGATAGAAATAGTCCTTGCCTCTGACGGTTTTCTTCGTAACAGAGCCAGCGAGCAAAGCAGAAATCTGCTGTTCCAGCTCCGCTGCCCGTGCCTGCATATCGGATAACTCCATAGCGCACCTCCTGTGAGTTACTGTTCTACGCAGAATTATACCCTATTATACCCTCAAAATCAAGGGTATAATAGCATTGTTACTTAGGTTGCGTATACGCAGAAGGCAAAGGGAATACACGCACTCCGGTTGAGTTGTGGAAACCACTTATCAATATCATCTGCATACCCGATTTTTACATATTCGTGAACGGAATGGATTGGTCAGTATGCAAGAGGCTCCTGTTTTATCCGAGCGAAATTTTCTTGTCCTTTCATAAAATATAGTGTAACCATCAAACATCACTCCGCTAACGCTTTTCTAATAATCTCACTTCTTCGAGAAGCTATTTTTTCTAAAGACCCTTCCAGTTCTTTTATAGCTATTTCATGGTCCTCTACTTTCGACATAGCGTTGTTTTGTATTGAAATATCAGGAACAGTAAATGTAATTCCCTGTACTCTGTCGATGGAAGCACGATACGACCGAGAGAAACCCATTTTTCCACCTTCGACTTCAAGAAGGTGTGCCAGATAACGTGGATTTACTTCAGAGGTCTTGCAACGAAGAACGCCGCAGTGGTCTGTTGGATAGAACACTGTCTTTTCAGGTATATAGCTGGTCATCCAGTCTCCGTCAATTCCCCACAACACAGAGGGAATAGAGAAATCCGTAATCAGTAGCTTGTCAATAAAGCCGAACGGCGCAGTGACATTGGCGCTGTAAACGGGAATTGTACCATTCGATACAAGCTCTTTGTTCAAAACTCGCTTACCAATTGCAATACTGAACTTCTTTGTATCAGACAGACTCAGCCTGTACCCCCCCCCCGGTTGACATAACGACGTCAAGCTCTGCAAACAGATCAGCTATCTTCTGCCTGTAGATCTCAATGCTCATGCGGGTGGTATTGTACTCCTCGTCAATTTTGGCACATGCATCTACAATCTCCTGTTGAACGGGAATAGGTGGAACAGGGATCTTAATGCTTTTTATGGTCTCAATAGACAACTCAACTTGTCCGCTTGAGCCATCTGCCATCTTCTCAAGCGTTTTGAATCCAACAACTGAAGATAGCACCAATAGCACAAAAGTGGGTAGCACTTCATCGTTAGGGCGGAATATTGTGATGTGGCTATCTACCACATAATCGCCATCCAACTCAAAAAGGGTCACTCGACCCGCTGTTCCAACACCTGTCGAATTGATTAATATATCTCCCTTTTGAAGCTTTCGCTCATCAAGCTCAATATTTTTAGCAAGATAGTATTTCGTTGAGAAGTCAAAATCCCGATACCCTCGTGCTTGTCCAGACTTAATAACTTGTACTTTCGAATCGCCATATGTCGGTGACTTTCCGCGTTTTAATAATACCTGTAGCTCATCTATGGTTTTCAAGGGATATTTACTTTCGATAACAATCTTCTTGTTTACGCTTATTCTGATAGACTTATTGAAACTAGCTCTGGAATAATCCAACATGTTTTTTGTGGCAACAGCGGCTCCGTAAACAAGCTGGTCCTCACTAAACTGCGGAACTAATCCTTCAAAAGATACCTTGACTGCATTGGCCAGAGTTCCCTCCGCCGCGCGATTCGCATCATCATACATCTTGCCGCCTGGCGTGATGATCTGAATGCCCTCATTACCCTTGCGGTTTGACCAGTCATATCCAAGGAATTCTTTCTGCGCCTTGTTATCTGCCGGAGCCGTAATGATCACAGTTGTCTGCTGATACACCAGCGAGAAATAAAACAGCTTTTCCCGCTCAATGGAGTAAGCGTACGAATACAATTTTTCCAGATACACGGCTGCCTGCTCGTCAGCACTTTTCTGCTGATATGCTTTTGTTTTCAGCATGTTCTTCGCATCTGCGGAATCGGCAAACGCCGCCACATACATTTTGAAGTATTTGGATCCTTCCAGGTCTGCAACGGAAAGGGATTTATTCAAGAAGGCTCTGTACTCATTCTCGCCGACATCAATCTGTGCAAGATATGCCTCGAAAATGTCTTTATCTTTCCATTCGGCAAGCTTTGCACCGCTGAAAACCGCATCCACAGAATCTGCTGACAGGTCAATCTGTTTCGGCGGTTCATTGAATTTTTCCAGAAACATCACGACAGTATTCGTTCCGGTCGCGCCAAAGGTTTTGGAACCGAAGGCAGCAATTCCCCGGATATAGAAATTCTGCAAAAGCTGCTCCCTGGCTCCGGTGTAGCTTGCGCTGTCATTCGAGAGAATAGAACTCGGTAGGATCACCGCCGCAACACCCTGCGGCTTTAGCAGCTGTGCAATTCGCTCCACAAACAGCGTTTCAATCTCTCCGCCGTTCATGCCAATTCGGTCAAGAAGGGTAAAGCTGTTATTTTTAAGTTGTAAATGCTGCTTGAAATCTTTTACTGCATATGGCGGATTAGCCACCAGAATATCAAAAGTGCCGTTCTCAATCCCCTTATCAGGTACGTTTTCCAACCCGTCGCCAAAAATAATGTTGCCCTCTCCTGCGCCGTTCATAAACAGGGATATTTTTGCAACGCGGGCAAGACGGTAGTCTTTTTCGATTCCGTAAATGTGATCTCTGACCCATGCGTTATTTCCATCTGACTGCGCGAAATAATTGATCGCTTCGATAGCTTCAGTCAAAAAATGTCCAGCTCCGCAGGCGTAGTCAATGACCTTTGGATAAACATTTCCTCTATCAGACTTTACCATCCGATCAACAGGCAGACTATCCCAAATGAAACGAGTAATCGGCATCGGCGTAAAGAATTGTCCTTCATTCTGCTTGAACCCCTTGTTCAACAGCTGCTCAAAGAGATCGCCCAGGAATTGATGCTTTGACGGATAGACAATTCTGTATTTTTCAAACAACTGCACCATCTCAACAAGAATCTTTCCGTTTTGATAGAACAGCTCTTCATTATGGACATCTTTGAACGCAAAATCATTGTTCGAATAGAATTTCAAAATACGGATCGTATTCTGAAGATCCTCAATCGCTCTTTTGCGTTTGGAACCGGTATATGTTGAGAATAGCCATTCTGGATAATCAGCAGAAACATAGAGTATTTCCTCACGCATGAATTTCTCCATGCCGTCCCGGTGCAGCCGCTGGAGTCGATCTTGCAGAGTCTCGTATGTATCCGTTCCTTGCTTATACTGGAATTCTACTTCATCGTCTTCGTTCTTCGTGCTTTCATCGACAAGCTTACAAATAAACAGCGCAACAAGTCTATTGAAGGCATTTTCCTTGTCACTTACATTATTGTGCCGCAGAATTTCTTCAAACTTGTTGACAATCTTATCATCTGGCGTGAAATCGCGAAGGTCCTTTTTCCGAAGCGGTCTTACCCCAATTTGATAGGCAACAGATTCCTCGGAGAAGATCAGATCATCATGGATCTGACTTCCATAGGTCTCTTTCCAGGCTTCATACTTGGCTGACGTGGTATGTGCATCCCGATAAAGCTTTATGGACTTATCCTTTTTTGAAAGCAGAACAATATTTGCATCGTCGGAACAGTCAATCGTAGGTGCTTTGTATGCAATACAACCGCTCCTCAGATCAGAGGTATACAAAACAAGCCATTTGCAAGACTGCTCTTGCTGCCAATAGGAGAACAACTGTGCTCCATCGCTTTTTGTATTATTAAGTGCTTTGTCATACTCTCTGCCCCAGGTTTTGCACTCGACAATAAAAAGCATATTTCCGCTTGTATCACTTACGCAAATATCAGCACGTCCACCTTTGGCATCGTGCCCGAGATGCCATTCTTTTTCCAGCTCTATATGCTCCGGACGATATCCTTTTGACAGGAGACGATATACGCATTCAAATACAACAAAGTTCTCTTTCTGATCAAAGCCATCGTTTCGCTCCCTGCCCTTTATTTCATTTGGATAAATCAGTTTTTGGGCGCAGAAATCTACTTCTAAGCTGCAACCAATCTCAGAAAAAGATTTTTCGTATAAATCACCATACGCAACAAATCCCAAAGTTGTTAAGGTGTCTTTCAGATTTGCAACATCAATCATAATCATCTGCTCCTTGCTCGTTTTATAATTTCAGGTACCAAAACACTATCGGCATCATTATTGGGATCTCCTAATATTCCAGTACTGTGAAGGGCACCAAGTGTACACCATCCTTGCGCTGGTAGGCATAGAGGGAGGTTCCGGTCGGAACCGTCAGAAAGGAAGGTTGTTTTGCAACATCCTTTCACTTCTTCCGCAAGGACCACTCTTTTGTTATTCAAACGATTTGCAATAAATACCAATCACTATTGATTTATAGTTTGCCATATAGATCCCTCTATGCTATAGAGTGACACCATTATAGTGAATCTGTGCATCCATTTCAAGGTAATTCTGTGATTTGGCAAAACATTTCCTTCAATATGGCAACCATCGCATTGATGACGATTCATCCCTCACATTGGCACCGTCGAATCTGCAAACCAGTTTTCACATTTTGAACTCTCCTTTCCACTTGCACTATCCTGTTGGCAACAAGGACCCCGAAATTGCCGCATACACGGTCACTGGCTTGTGCTCGCTATTCTCTCAAATCTCAGTTTTTCTCGTCCCCCATGTTGCTCTTTCTCTTCGCTAAAATCTGTACTATAACGAATATCCCTACGCCTGGGGCAAAACGCTCTTCTGCACCCGATAGTTCTCCCCCTCAAGCGTCAAAACCGCAAGGCTGATTTCCTGCCCAAACCGCCGCTTGCCGCAGCTGCCTGGATTGAGCCAGAGTTTCCCATCGATCACCTGCTCAAAATACTTGTGAGAATGGCCAAAAACAACAATATCGGCAGCCGGCACAAACGTCCGCACCTGCTGCCAAGCTTTATTGGCATCTGTTACTGCCTTTCATTTCCATCATACCATAACTTTATAAGCACGGCAGCAAAAACGCCAAATATGACGTTCAAAGAAAAACATCCTCCATAACATCCATTTATCTTGGGTGCTATGGAGGATATATGATTTATAGCGTGACCTTTTTTATTTTGGAGATAAAACAGGCCGTCAACTTCTCGCTCATTGCGACCAGTCAACGGCCTGATTTCGATATTTTTGTGTTCAGTTCGGCAAACTGGAATTTATAAAATCGCCGTTCAAAACAAGGCACATCTTCTTGTGTCAGGTAGTGATTAAAAAGATTTGCTTTTTCCTGTCTGGTGCGCTATAATCGGTATATACCGGAAACAGAAGGAGGAAAGCGTCCATGCCAAGACCGCCACGGTGCCGTCGGATTTGTGACGCACCGCAAGTCGATAGATTCTGTCCCAACGGGTGTGGGGATGCCGAGCCGATCCTGCTGACGCTGGACGAATACGAGGTCATTCGGCTGGTTGACTTGGAGCAGCAAACCCACGAGCAATGTGCCGCGCAGATGGATATTTCCCGCTCTACCGTGCAGGAGATTTACGAAAGCGCACGGCGCAAGATTGCAGCGTGCCTTGTCCACGGGAAACCGCTGCACATCACCGGGGGAAGCTACCGCATCTGCGGAGGGCAGGAGGCAGCCCACTGCGGCCGCTGCTGCCGGATGCAGAGAGCCAACACAGAAAAATCCAACAAATATTGCAAAGGAGATTCCATTATGAAAATTGCAGTTACCTATGAAAACGGTCAAATTTTTCAGCATTTTGGCCACACCGAACAGTTCAAGCTTTATGAAGCAGCGGACGGCAAAATCACTCATGCGGAAGTCGTTGACACCAACGGCAGCGGTCACGGCGCACTGGCAGGCTTCCTGATGCGCAACGGCGTGGACACTTTGATCTGCGGAGGCATCGGCGGCGGTGCGCAGGCAGCACTGGCCGAGGCGGGAATCAAGCTCTATGGTGGTGTCAGTGGAGAAGCTGACGCGGCGGTGAGCGCATTGCTCAGCGGAAATCTGGGCTACAACCCCAATGTTCACTGTGGCCACCACGACCACGAGCATGGCGAGGAAGGTCACACCTGCGGCGACCACGGCTGTGGTAAGCATAGCTGCCATTGATATGGAACCCACACTGACACAACTTCCGTTCTGGTCATCCTTGACCGAACAGGAGCAAGAAACGCTGCGCCGAAGCGCCTTTGTCCGTCATTATGAAAAGGGGGCGTTCGTACACAGCAGCGACAACGAATGTCTCGGAATGCTGTTTGTCCTTTCCGGCGAGATCCGCACCTATCTTCTCTCCGAGGAGGGGCGGGAGGTAACGCTGTTCCGGCTGTATCCGGGCGAATTATGCGTGCTTTCTGCCTCCTGTGTGATCAGTCAGATCACCTTTGATACGCAAATGACCGCAGGAATGGATACGGAGGTTCTGATTATCCCTGCAAATGTCATTGCTGCGCTCAAGGAGAAAAATCTATATGTCCGCTGCTTCCTCTATGAGTTGGCAACGAAACGGTTTTCTGATGTGATGTGGGCGATGCAGCAGATCATGTTCAAGGGATTGGATCGACGACTGGCAGAATTTCTCCTTGCCGAAGCGGAGCGTACCGGATCCGACACAATACGCATGACCCATGAACAGATCGCCCAGCACATCAGCTCGGCACGGGAGGCAGTCGCAAGGATGCTCAAAAGCTTCTCGGAGGACGGGCTGGTGGAGCTAAGACGAGGTACGATTACGCTGCGCAATGCAGATGGACTCCATCGTCTGAAATAAAAATGTGACTATACAATAAAATCCGGTGCCAAAAAAGCACCGGATTTTTTTAGCAATGTAACCTCGTCACAGAAAAATGCTTTGTCCTGTGGTATGATAAAACCACAATCAAGAAAGAGGTGGCGAACATGAAAGTCAAGCTCAATCCCGATCAGGAGATTGTCAATACCGTCAGAGAAGGACTCAAGCGCACCGGAGGATACTGTCCCTGCCGCAGGGAACGCACAGAGGCAACCAAGTGTATGTGTCAGGAGTTTCAGGATCAAATTGCAGATCCCGGCTTCGAGGGATTCTGCCACTGTATGCTCTATTACAAATCCTTGCAGGATTAATACTATTTCTTAATAAAATGATTTCATCATTTTATTCTGCCGTTTCACGGCAGACCGCCTGGGCGGCGGTAAG
>CAKTXO010000012.1 GCA_934630985.1 uncultured Oscillospiraceae bacterium
AGCGTGCTTATGAAGCACAACCTCTTCGCCACCGCCACCACCGGTCGGCTCATTGCCGACAATACCGGTCTGCCCATTACCTTGCTGCTGTCCCACAAGCAGGGCGGCCATCAGCAGATCAACGCCAGAATCGCCTATAACGAGATCGATCTGGTGCTGCTGTTCACCGATCCCAATACCACCGAGCCCTGGGACGATGCCCAGATGATCGAGACCATCCGTCACTGCGACAAGCAGAACGTGCCCATCGCCACCAACCTGGCCTCCGCGGAAATGCTCATCATGGGGCTTCAGCGGGGCGATCTGGATTGGCGGGAAATGCTGCATAATAAGAACAAATTCTAAGCGGCGAGTCGCCGCTGACAATGCGCGCGCCACAATAGAAGTTGTCATTGCGAACCAGTGCCGCAGCACTGGTGTGGCAATCCGTTCCCCTCGGCTCCCCCTTTGTGGGAGCCGTCACGAAGTGACCGAGCAGACAAACACCCCCACCCCAATCCCCCTGGGCTCTTTGCGGCCTTTTTTCAACGAGAAAGGAACATAGATCATGGATATCATCAAGCCCCGCACCCTGTCCGGCTTCATGGAGCTGCTTCCCGGCAAGCAGATTCGCTTTGAGAAAATGCTGGAGATTCTGCGCACCACCTACGCCTCCTACGGCTTCGCCCCTCTGGACACCCCGGTCATCGAGGATGCCCAGATTCTCCTTGCCAAAGGCGGCGGCGAAACCGAGAAGCAGATTTACCGCTTTACCAAGGGCGACAGCGACCTGGCTCTGCGCTTTGATCTGACCGTACCTCTGGCAAAGTATGTTGCCCTTCACTACAACGAGCTGGCCTTCCCCTTCCGCCGGTTCCAGATCAGCAAGGTCTACCGGGGAGAGCGGGCTCAGCGGGGTCGGTTCCGGGAGTTCTACCAGGCGGACATCGACATCATCGGCGACGGCAAGCTGGACATTCTCAATGAGGCGGAGATTCCCGCCATTATCTACAAGGTCTTCCGGGGCTTCGGCCTGAGCCGGTTCCAGATCCGGGTGAACAACCGGAAGATTCTCAACGGTTTTTACGCCATGCTGGGTCTGTCCGAAAAGTCCGGAGACATTATGCGCACCGTGGACAAGCTGGATAAGATCGGCGCCGACAAGGTCAAGCTGATTCTCCTGGAGGACTGCGGCCTGACAGACGATCAGGCGGACGAAATTCTCCGCTTTATCGCCATCACCGGCTCCAATGCCCAGGTGCTGTCCGCCCTGGAGGGCTACGCCGGCCGGAACGAAATGTTCGACCAGGGTCTTTCCGAGCTGAAGGCCGTCACCGTGAACCTGGCCGCCTTCGGTGTGCCGGAAGCCAATTTCGCCGTGGATTTGACCATCGCCCGAGGGCTGGACTACTACACCGGCACGGTCTATGAGACCACCCTCCTTGACCATCCGGAAATCGGTTCCGTGTGCTCCGGCGGCCGGTACGACAATCTGGCAGGCTATTATATCGACAAGGCTCTGCCCGGCGTGGGCATTTCCATCGGTCTGACCCGGCTTTTCTACGTCCTGGACGAGCAGGGGCTTTTGAACCCCGCCCTTCCCTCCGCCCCCGCGGATGCTCTGGTGCTGCCTATGACCGACAGTCCTGCCGCCGCCATCGCCCTGGCCGAAACCATCCGCTCCGCCGGTCTGCGGGTGCAGCTCTACGGCGAGCAGAAGAAGTTCAAGCAGAAGATGGCCTACGCCAACAAACTGGAGGTGCCCTTCGTGGTGCTTCTGGGCGAGGACGAAATCGCCGAGGGTGTGTGCTCCGTGAAGAATATGGCAACCGGTGAGCAGGTGAAGCTGTCCCCCGCCGATGCCGCCGCCTATATCAAAAACGCCCTGGCCAATGCCGACTGCGCTGTGATTCTGGAAAAGTAATTGTACTACAGGATGTCATTGCGAGCCAGTGTGAGCACTGGCTCGCAATGACATGGTTCTTTGACAATCTCAAATGGACTGCTGCAAGCATTGCAGCAGTCCATTTTTTATACGAGTTTTTAATAAAACGCTTAAAAGCGTTTTATTAGGCCGCAGGAATGCGGCCAGCGGCCACTGCCGCTTAAAAACGAAGTCAATACATTTCTTACCGCCGCCCAGGCGGTCTGCCGTGAAACGGCAGAATAAAATGATGAAATCATTTTATTAGGAAATAGTATTACTGTAAGAGCATCCCCAGCAGCTTGGCATCGGTAAACACCGAGTTTTCATAGGCGGCATCCAGAATGGCATCCAGATTCTCCGCGTCATTTTCGATTTCCTTGGAGAAAAGCTGAGCCGTTTCCCGGAAATCGCCCCCCAGAGTCCGAAGCACCAGGCAGGAAATCACCATGAATTTTACCCGGCCGTACAGGTCGTAGTCCGACACCGCCTGAAGCCAGTATCGGTTGACATAATACTGAAGCAGATTTCCCGTCCGGCAGTCCCAGTCCCCAGGCTCCGGCGTTTTCAGCCGCTGCCGCCAGGTATCCGTCAAAATTTCCAAACCGGAGAAAAATTCCAGCACCGCCGCCGGGTCTCCGGGCTGAGCCATGGCTCTGGCCGTTTCCCAGGCCGCTCCCCGGTCAAAGGGGCGCTTCTCTTCTCCGTCCAGCTCACCCTGCGCCTGGCAGCCGTAAAGAAGCAGCAGTACCAGTGCCTTAGAAATATCCGGTTCCTCCAAAATTGCCAACGCCTGGGTTCGGGTGCGTTTCAGAACCGCCATGGCCTCCCGGTCATATTCCGGGGCTTCCCCGCCGGGAATCTTCTCCGTCACATAGCTGCTTTCTTCATCCAGAATCCACCTGGCCGCCTCCGGGCAGCTAAGCTCCAAGCCAAGCTCCACAAAATCTCCATAGTCGTGGGTCAGCCGGGGAAACTGGCGGCAGGTTTCGCACAACGCACTCTCCCCCAGCTCCGCCTGAATCCGGCATAGGCCGTCCAGCCGCCACATAGGGCACCGTCCGTCCTGAACGGCCAGATAGGTTTCCCCGTTCTCCTGTCGGAGAGCCGCCCGGAGTTCCTCTCCCAAAGCCCCGGTTAGTGCACGGTAACGCCTGGCAGAGGCCTCGTCCACCTGCACCTGCCAGTCCTTGCAGCAGCTGTCCGGGCATTCCCCTGCCAGGCAGCGAAAACAGTCAAAATAATCCGGTTTCGTAACTTCCATGGAATGCCTCCAAAAAGAGCGCACACCCAAGGCGTGCGCTCTGATACTATTTCCTGATTAAAATCTTAATTTTAATCAGGAAGGCATCGCCTGATGGCGCTGCCTGTTTTGTGATTTATAAGGAAAGAAATCACAAAACAAGTCTCATATGAACTCCATGCCCTTCAGGCAATTAAAATCTTTTTTAAAGATTTTAGGGTCTATCTGAAAACCGGGAATATGACCAACAGTGAGGGATTTTCCGCCTGATGAAGCCATTTTTTTGCAGGAACACTCTGCGTATTGCAAGAAAAAATGGTGCCCAGCAGGTAGAAAAGACCCGCTGTTTGGGCGTGTTGACGGCTTTCAGATAGACCCTAATTGGAGTTCAGTATGAAAATGTTCAGTTCTGGTTCGGGCGGATGGTTCCCATAATGGAGGATGCCTCCTGCAAGGCCTGCTTGCCGGAGCTCACCGCCGCCTGAAGCTGGGTCAGCTGGCTCACGACCTGGTCGGCCATCTGGGTGATGTCGGCGGAAAGGCTATCCACCTTGGCGGTGGTCTGGCTGAGGACACTGTTGGCCTGGTAGTACACCAGCTCCGACCGCTCCTTGGCCTCCCGCTCGATCCGCTCTGCCCGGCGATAAGCCTCCAGCTCGTCGCTGGCCGTGGGGGTCAATCCGGTCTCCGGCTCCGGCTGGACTGCCTGAGCTGCCTGCGTCAATTCGGCGCACCGGCTCTGAGCCGCTGCCAGCTGCCGTTCCAGGGCATCTGCCCGGGAAGTGGCCTCTTCCAGCTGGCCGGTCAGGTTCCGGCACTTTTCTTCCAGCGATTCCACCAGCAGCCGCTGGCTTTCCGCGTCGGGCAGTCTTTCCAGGCGCTCCCGCAGGCTCTCGTTTTCGGCGGTAAGCTGATTGAGCTGATTGGTGTGCTTGGTGTTGATATATTCTAAGTAATGCACCACATCCTCCCGGTTGAAGCCGTTGAAGGCAGTGCGGAAATTCTGAGAAGAGGCCATAGTTTTCTCCTTTTAGCAGGATTTTTCTGGATTATAACACATTCTATTGGGAAAAACAACCGTTTGCGCAAAAAGAATCCGCTGGGAGCAAAAATTTTTTCCATTTCCTCTTTACAAATCCGGGAAATCCTGCTATAATAATCGGGCTTTCAGAAATGCGCCAGTGGCTCAATGGATAGAGCATCGGATTCCGGTTCCGAGGGTTGGGGGTTCGAGTCCCTTCTGGCGTACCAAAGCAGAATAATCCGAACCTTATCTCAGTGGGAGAAGGGTTCGGATTATTTTTGCTTTTGGGAGGACAACATGGATAAGATGATTTCTGGTGAGTTCAATATCGATACTGCCTGCGTGGAGGTCAAATATGCTGACAGCATCATGATCGCCGTTGACTGCACTTTGGTGGAAGCCGAAGTAGTCCGGAACATGTATGAGGGCAGCGAGTTGGAGTGGCTGGTGTATAACGCTCCAGTTGACTATGTGAACCTGCTGCTCCACGGGGATGTTAGGGAGTATTTGAGGAATGTAACGGATAAGCATCCACCTAATACCTAAGGTGAGAGGTGTTGCCTCTTGAGTGGCACTTCTTTTGTATATTACTTATACTCGAGGTTTTTCGCGTTGTGCCTGCAACGCCGCAAAGAGCTGCTCTCGAAGTTCATCTAATTGCTCGTTTGAAAGCTTGTCTTTTGAGTAAAGGTAAAAAAGGCGACGATTATCATCTTTGATACTAGAGTCCTTAAGAAACTCATATGTTTCATAGTTAGCGCCATTTCTTTGAGGAAGATTGTTAAAGAGAATATAAACAAAAGAAGGATTGAATTTTGGCGAAAAAGAATTTGTAGAAGTTAATAAAACTATATTAAAATTCAGTTTTCTGCCAGTAAAGAATTCATATAAAAATTTTGCGGAGCGCTTTGCGGGATCTGGTGCGTCACCGTCTATCATTAGTTTTCCATATTCATCTTCATCCAGAACAAAAAATTCAGAGCTTTTTAAATAGTCAATAAGTGGCTTGAAATAGAGAAAAACATCTTCTTCAGTAATATTATGAGCTGCATTAGAGAATAGATATCTATATTCATAATATGACTTCCATATTGGACGTCGCCTTGTTTGCCTTTCGTATAGCTCACAAAATAAAGCCTCTGAATGATAGAATCTTCTTAAATCAGCACCAATATCAATATCACTTAATAAGAAATACTTTTTTTCTGCGAGTTCAATTCCTTCAGTTCCCAGTGCTTCAATTGAAAACACATTTGTGACATATGATTCATCAATTAATGTACGTAGCTTATTTATGCAGTGACTCAGCAACTCTGCATCGTATAGAACCACGGGATGAGCAACCATCCAAAGACCTTGCTCTGTTTTGGCACGGAAAACGTTGTCAATTACACTTAGTGCATTCTTTCGAAATGCAGGGTATAGCCAACCTTCTTCTCCAATTCTGACTGCAGTAACAGATCTCACCAAGCGTTCAATATCGATGGGTACATTCTCAAAACCTGACATTTGTGTGTCACGAGTAATATAGTCCAGCTTGTCTACATCAACAGTCTGAGAATTTAACAGTCTGATTAGGCAGTTTTTGATGCCCAGTATTAACTTCTCGTCAGGCGAAATATCCCCATCCTTGTTGTAGTCATAAGTGCAACCAATTACCATGCGTGCAGCCAATTCTAAATCAAAGTTAGCTATGTTTTCACCAAGAAAATTATTTGCGTTTGTGATGAGAATGGTAGCACTCATTATTTCGTGCGGTGACGGGGAACAGCCAGGAAATTCCCCATCAAAACGTTGAAATGATTCTTCTGAAACAACAGACTTGACTGCATCACGCAGTTGCATGTCTATGACTGGTATAGAAGAATCCGTCTTCATTTTGAAGAATTTCTCCGTTGTGTGGGAGAATGGGGCGTGTCCAATATCATGCAGTAGCGCAGCATAACAGAAGGAGTTGATGATTTGCGTAATAGAATGCTGCATCTCTGAGCCTTCTGTGATAGTGACACCAAGATCTTCTTTTATATTATCTATAAAATGCTGTGCAAACATTGTTGCCAAATGAAAAGTGCCCAACGAGTGAATAAACCTATCATGTCTTGCAGCGGGATACAAGACACGGAAACTTCCTTGCTCAATGTTCTTTAACCTTTGAAATTCGGGGCTGTCAATAATATAGGAATAGATGGGATCTAAAGATATATATCCATGGATTGAGTCTTTGATTATTTTCATAGACATATATGTCCCTCCCAATTTAAAGTGTCTCGTTCAAAACTGCAGTTAATGTATTATTAATGCTATTTGGAATGCCTGAGGTAAAATATTGCTGAAAGATGCTAATCAAACGATCCTTCTTTTCGAGATCGGTAATAATCTCTGATACAATAACTTCACTTAGTGCTATAGCGTTGTGATTAATTCTGAAAAAGTCGCTGTACTCGTCTACAGTTGTGAGAATATCGTTCGATGAAAAGAGAAGCATAGCATTATGGGTATCTCTGAGGGATTTATCAATTACTTTTTCCAGTTTGCTTAATTGAGTTATCTCAATTTCATAAACATTACGCCTAACCATATTCGTAAAGGTTGCTCCTAAGAATTGATCAGCTAAAATAGATTTGCACATTTTTATCACCTTGAAAAATTAGTGGGACCCTCTTTTACTGGATGGCACAGCATGGAACCAAATGAAATGTGTTTTGCAGTGGGAGTAGTATTGTTTGTAGTTCGAATGGAAGCCCCATACCCTATATTTTATGTTCCGATGCACAAAGAGGTGTTATTGGCTTTCAGATACTTATTATACGACTTGTTCTCGCAAAATTCAACAGTATAGATAATAAAAAGTAGTAATACATGAAAACGCGGCAATATGTAAAAGGTACCGCCAAGTTGGCGGCACCCTATGCGATCATTTACTTACTGTTCCCTTCCTTTCCTTCCGTCTTTTCCGCTTCACGCTGAGCCAGCCACTCCTGGAACTCCCGCTGTCCTTCTTCGCTCTCGTAATAGGCGAGGATGTCGGGGAGAATGCACCGGGCGATGTGCTCGATTTCGTGTTGCGGAATACCGGAATTGTTGATGAGCTTCTTCTTGCGGCCCAAGCTGCTTGTTCCCTCCGGTTCGATATGAAATTATTAAGGTGCAGTTGTGGACGGGCGGATAATCTGTTGCTGACGGCATGGCTCCCTTCTTAAGAAACGGAAAATGCAGGCGCTTGTCAAGCCACGGCTTGACTGCGTCTGCATTTTGCTTTCCTGTATTATATCACATTGGGAGTAGGTGTCAATAGCTTGGGAAGGGTTCGCGATGTAGAAGAATAGCGGTAGAAAAGTGCTTGTGCCACAATAGGTTTTTCTTACGATTTCATTGCGGTAAGGGGAATCGTATTAGCCGCTGGAAAATCCGGCGTCTATTCTTCTACGCAAGAATTTGAGGTGGAAAGAAGCAGCAGTTGGGTATCGACATTTTAGAGAAAAAAGCCGTTGTGCTGCAGTGACTTTTCGCCGCATTTCTATTGAGATAAGGATATTGTATGTCCCCTTCGGAAAATGTCTTTCTGATGTCGACAAAATTGCTTTCTCCGCATTTAGAATCCGATTTTCGGCTTCCGAATATACCTATACCACCCCTCCTAAAATTGAGGGAAAAAGCCGTTGCGCGGCAACGACTTTTGGGGGCTAAATGCGTAGACTTGAGGTATGCTTACCTAGCGGAATGTCGATACCCCTGTAAAGTCCGTACAAACTGGGTAGTTCTTTTTTCATAGGGGCATTGAATTATTTATAGAAATGTGTTAGGTTTCAAGTTAAGAATCCCTCTATTAGGGTGAAGAGCAAAATACAGGAGGTGTGGTCAGTGAATGACAATCAGATAATCGAACTGTTCTTCACTCGGAACGAAGATGCCATCCAGCAGACAGCCTACAAATACGGGACGCGTCTGACGGGCTTGGCAGCGAATATTGTCCGGAACAACGAGGACGCACAGGAGTGTGTGAATGATACCTATCTGAAGGCGTGGGACACGATTCCGCCTACGAAGCCGGATCATTTCTTTGCATATTTAGCAAAAATCTGCCGCTTTTTTGCTTTTGGCAGGCTGGACTGGAACAGTGCCGCCAAACGAAACGCTGAGGTTGTTGCCTTGACCCAGGAAATGGAGGCGTGCATTCCAAGTTCCTGGCAGGACGCGACTGTGGAAAGCTGCGAAATCAGCCATCTGGTCAACAGCTTCCTGCACAGACAGACCCAGGAAAATCGGATGATTTTCGTGCGGCGGTACTGGTATGGCGACAGCGTCAGTGAGATTGCCCTGCGCTATGAACTCAGCCAGAGCGCCGTTATGATGCGGCTGTCACGGACAAGAAGCAAATTGGCATCTTACCTGAAAAAGGAGGGTATTCGCGTATGACAGGAAAGGATATGCTTAAGGGCATCCAGAATCTGGATGCAACCTTGATCGAAGAAGCGGAATTCGGCAAATTTCAGAAACATCGAGCTGGCATCTCCGGAAAAAAGAAGCTGCTGTTTCTTCTTGCAGCGACCCTGATTATGGGCACCATGACCGCCGCAGCAGTCTACACCCGCTGGTCGACTACCGCCCAAACCCGCTACAATCCCTCTCAGGATGTAAAGGAGCAAGCAGAAAAGAGCGGTCTGTCTGTGATGCTGGAGGAAACCAAGGGAGCTGCAAATCCCAACGAGGTTCTGTCCGTCACCGATCAGGGCGTTACCATCACCGCAGTGCAGACCATTGTGGACAATTATCATGCAGAGATCATCTTCCGGATCGAAGGCTTTGATCTGCCGGAGGATAAATTACCAGCTACCTGGCCTACGGTCACCATTGACGGAGACGAGCGTTTCGGCGGAAGTCAGAGTGGCTGGTTCTTTGAGGGTACCACCCGCAACGAAGAGGGAAAGCTGGTCTATGCATCCAATGGACAGCCTGTTCAATCTGATGAAAACGGCTGTCTGATCCTGGATTATGTGGCCGATGACGGAAGTTTGGAATATAACTACTATATCAACTTTGAAAAAACGGATGGCCGATATATGGGCCAGGAAATCGTATTTTCTTTCCACAGCATCGATTTCCAGTCTGACAAGAGGGCCGGTATGCCGGAACCCCAGGTAGAGGGTAACTGGGAACTGAAGTGGACACTGACCGGCACCAGCGACAGCGTCACCGTCACACCAAATGCCAAAATTGGTGACAGCGACGTGATCCTGCTGGATGCGGAAATCGGCCAGAAGACTATCCGCGTCCGTTATCAGCTGAAAGATTACTGGGAGGGTTGGGCAGAAATGGAGGAGTTTCCGCAGGCACTTTGGGGTGTCCGCATGAAGGACGGCAGTGAGCATATGTGCGGTGGCGGTTCTATGGACTTTGAGAGTGTTGAGAACATGATCTACTTTACGGAGTTCGATATATCCGATGCCATTCTGGATATCAGTCAGGTGGAATCCCTGATGTTCCGCAAGGGCTTGGAACTGGACGCCAATGGGAATCCCACTATTCAGACGTTCTATTACATCCCTGTTTCTGTAAGCTGACTAAACGGGATTACAAAATGTACAAATCCTATATTCCCTTTGAATAACAATCTGATAATTCCTGGCAGCTTCTGAATGCCGAGCCTGCTTTCCTCTCTATGGGAAGCAGGCTCTTTTCTTTTTTGCAAAAAATGTTATGATGGGTGTAACCTTTTCCTATTGGATTCTTACTACTAGGGTGAGGAACAAAAAAGAAAGGAGTGGTTCTTCGTGGAAGACGCAAAGATCATCGCTTTGTTCTGGGAGCGGAATGAGCAGACTGTGAAGGAGACCGATACCGCCTACGGCGGCAAGCGCTACAGCCTGTCCAACCGCATTTTGAATAACCGTGAGGACGCGGAAGAAAGTGTGAGTGATACCTACATGGAAACTTGGAAATCGATTCCTCCCAAACAGCCTACTTACTTTTATGCGTATCTAGCCTCCATTTGCCGCAACCTGTCTCTGAACAGACTGGATTGGCGCATGGCGGCAAAGCGGAACGCCGAGGTGGTGGTGCTGACTCAGGAGATGGAAAGCTGTATCCCGGACAGGCGGCAGGAATCGGAAATGGACCGCCGAGAGCTGCGGCGGATTCTGGAGCGTTTCTTAGAAAGCCTCAGTAAGGAAAGCCGTCTGATCTTCCTACGCCGGTATCTTTATGTGGATTCCGTAGCGGAGATTGCCCAACGGTACAGCATCAGCGAAAGCAAGGTCAAAACCCAGCTTCACCGCAGCCGACAGAAGCTGCACACCTGCCTTGAAAAGGAGGGGATTACCGTATGACCGGGAAAGACTTGTTTATCGCGCTGGGCAATATCAGCCCAGAATACTACGATGAAGCGGAAAATGACACCATTGCATCTTCTCAGGGACATAAATCCCTTCGCCGTCCTCTGCTGATTGCGGCGGTGATTGCGGCATTGCTCCTACTGGTAGGCTGCGGGTATGTGGTACTGTCCGGGACAGAATGGTTCCAGTCCTATTTTGCTCAGCGAAAAGGGCAGCCCCTCAGCCAGGGACAGACAGACTATATCGCCCAGAACACAAAGGAGATTGGGCAAAGTGTTACCGTGAACGGATATACGGTAACAGTGGAATCTGCGATTGCGGAACCAAGAACCGCTTATATCAAACTCCGGCTGGAAGGTTCCAGACCTTTCACAAAGGAATGGATTTATTTTAATCCCAGATGGACGTCAGATGACCATCAATACATGGAGGAATCGTTTTACAGAAAAGGGAACTCCCCAAAAGAGCACAGCCCATATGGAGGCGGGTCCTGGGTATACGATGACCCGGTTGGAAATACGATTTCTATTCTCATCCGGCTTGACCAGTCCCACGATCCGTCCGCGCCTACTTTTGAAGTGGGAATACCATACATTTTACACCTGACGGATCTGACCGAAAACGATAGTGGAGAACCAGCGGTTGTAGTGGCAGAGGGAGAATGGAATTTTGAGATTATTTTCGACCATTTGAATGAGGAAACAGTTGAGTTGCTTTCACAGCCCGTTGAAATTTGCGCCAATGGCGTCAGCCTGAACCTTACATCCCTCAAACTGCGTACTATGGGTCTGGATGCAGCATTTGACCCAACCGACCCATCAGATATACGCACAATGGCTGTTCTGGCGCTTTCTAAGGTTGTGTTGAAAGATGGCACTACCGTTTCCATTATGCCAACAAGTTTTGACCCCAGCGGCAGTGCCGGGCTTTCTCTGGACTGCCCCATTGATCTGGCAGAGGTGGACTATGTGGAACTACGCGATGGAACGCAGCTTCCCATGCCATAACCCATTGAAACCGAGATGTCAAAATGTCCTTGCGAATGAAGACCAAAAACAGGCGATGCTCAGTCAAAAAGACTGCGTATCGCCTGTTTTGTGTTGCCAATCCTGCAAGACAGATGCCGTGTGTTGCGGAACCCGCCTTTCCCGCATGAATTTTTGAAAAATTTTTCAGATTCCATGCAAGAAACGCAAGTCTTTTACGCCTATACAAGTGAAACCCTTTGTTATAAAATGGACAGACAACTGGAGGTGATTCCTTGGAGGATCAGGGTATCATTGCTTTGTTCTTCAAGCGGTCTGAGCAGGCCATTGAAGAAACGGACAAAAAATACGGCGGGTACTGCTACAGCATTGCCTACAACATTCTCTATAACCGGGAAGATTCGGAGGAAAGCGTCAGCGATACATATCTGACGGCGTGGAATACGATTCCACCCCGGCGTCCCAACTTTCTGAACGCTTTTCTTGCCAAAATGACCCGGCACATTTCCATTGACCGCTGGCGCAAGCGCAGCGCCCAAAAGCGGGGCGGTGGAGAAATTATTCTTGCACTGGATGAATTGGAAGAATGCGTTGACACACACAATGTGGAAACCGAGCTGGCGAAAAAGGAATTGACACGGGTTCTCAATGCGTTTCTTTCTTCCCTGCCGGAGGCAGAACGGAATGTATTTCTGTGCCGGTACTGGTATCTGGATTCCATCCAGACCATTTCTGAGGTTTCCGGCTTTAGCCAGAGCAAGGTGACTTCCATGCTCCATCGGCTCCGGGGGAAACTGCGGAAAAAGCTCAGCGAGGAGGGATATTGATGAAAGCGATCGATTTATTAGTGGGTTTCAATAGCGTAAAGGATTCTTATGTCATCAGCGCTGAGGAATTCCGTCAGGGAAAACGTAAGCGCTTGTCCACACGGAAGATGTGGTTGATCGCTGCGGTGATTGCGCTGACGCTCTTGCTGGTGGGCTGTGCGGTGGCGTATGCCAATGGCTGGTTCCAGCAGATTTTCTCGGCACGCAGTGAAACGCCGCTGTCCTCTGAGCAGATACAGTATATTCAGAATAACGAGCAGATTGTGGGACAGTCTCAAACCAAAAAAGATTGGACTGTCGATCTGAAATCCACTATTTGTGATGGAAGAACAGGTTATCTGGCTTTCCAGATTACCGCGCCGGATGACGTGGATTTGGAGCAATACCTGAACCCACCCACGCTGGATGACAAGAGACTGTCCATGGGAAATGACAGTGCCAGCCGGAAAGCCGCATATTCCTTGGCTGTCGCTTCTATCGGAACCGTAGATAGTGAGCGCAACTACTGGTATCTTGACAGTGGAGACTGGATAGCGGATGGAGATGGTCAGCCCAATACGGTTCTTTTCTGCATGACCATCCGTTGTGAAAAGATGGATCCCAACAAGCCCATGTTGCTGGAAGATCCTTTTGGAAAGGATGTATCTTTCCGCATCCGGCTTATGGGTATCACCCTGGAATACAAAAATCAGGAACTGCAACGAGAAATAGAAGAAAAGTATGCCGGACAGACCTACATTGTGGACGGCGAGGAGGCAGCGGGGCTGTTCTGCTCTGATATTCTTACGGACGAGGAGTGGAATTTCGATATTACCTTTGATTCGGATAACCAGTTTATAGAGCTGATTACAAAGCCTGTTTTCGCGCAAGCCAAAGTCTGGCGTTATGCGGATGAAAAACAGTGGGATACCGTAGATTCATTGGAAGAAGTGCAGATTTCTTCTTTCCGGGTGACCCCGTTTGGCGCAAATATCACCTTTGTCCCGAAATCAGATACAATCGGCATTTCTCTGGACCTGTGGCAGGACACGGATGATGAAATATACGCCGTAATGAAGGATGAAAGCCGTATAAAACTGGATTTGACAGGGGCAGACGCAACGATTCTTCAAGCGCAGACGCCGATTGTCCTAAGCCAGTTAGATTATATTCTGCTGGAGGATGGGACAAAGTTGTTTGCGCCCAGTATCTAACTTCGGCAGAAAGGTTCAATGATACAAAAGCGATTCCCAGAATCGCGCAGCCGCAACCCAAAGGGCTGCGTTCACCTGGGTTTGGGGCAGCGCCTCAACAAGCAGAAAAACCATTCGTTCCACGAAAGCGGAATGGATGGTTTTTCGCATTTGTATATACAGATGCATTGCTTGCTACTAGTAAAATGTTGTATTATTGTAATGTATGCAGTAAAAAATGCGTAAAGGAGGAGATTAAAATATGACCTTAGAAGAATACGTCATTAAGCGGAAACGCGAAGATGGAATCAATGAATTTGATTTAGAAAAGAGAATGGAAAATACCCGAATATGCGTCAATTACATCTTTGAATACTTTAATAATTACCTCGATACACGTCCTGCTGATGAAAAAACCGCTCTTCATGAGCAGAAAGTCGACAAGTATCGAAAAATACTTAGTCAATACAGTCCAGAGGTGCAAGACTGGCTCATTTCTCTGTATTCTTCCTATGGAAAGTACATACATAAGCATTTGATGAATCTTCTCACCGACGATTACTTTTTGCTCTACGACAGTGAAGCAGAATTCCGTGCCTTATCATATGAAGTCTATCCCAAAGCTGTCAAGAAATTCAAATTTTTAGAGGGTCAATCTGAGATGGTATTCCGCTTTATAAAGGATGCACATAGGAACCGGAATTCGTTTCATACATATGATGATTTTTATATTTCAGATGAGATAAACGAATGGATATATGAGACATACAACAGGCATGGAGTAAATATTTATAAGTTCTGTGAGGAATGGGTGCATTACTTTTTTAGCTATCCAGATCTGTGGCCCAAAGGGCACAAGAAAAAGAGCAAATACTACGAAGAGAGGTCTAAATATTCCGGCGTTAATCTGAACGATTCCCTGTTCTGGGATTATGACTATAAGCAAAAAAGCAATTTGTTTGGATTGGACTCAATCTACCGAGGGATGCCGAAAAAGAGCTTTGTTCGCGGAAAGAAACAAGAACTGGAAGCCACACTTATGTATTGTTGGCTGCATGGTGTTGAAAGAGACGACGAGTATTGGTGTGAGTATTCTCAAACTGTATTGGGGGTATAAATCTACGAGTCAAAAGTTGCAAGCAATGCTTATGGCGCGCCATATGCGAAAAACGCTCAATTCTGCTTCGGCAGATTTGAGCGTTTTTCAGCTTGTTGGGAGATCTCCCAAGCCCTTTGAATCACAAGTTCCTTGTGAGCTGCGCACCTAACCGGCGCTTGTGTTTCGTGTGCAACCCTCTACGAAAACAATAATGTTATGTTAATTTGAGATTGACTTAATATGCGATACAGGGTATAATGATCACACAAAGATCAGGAGGTGACGGTTATGAATACCATCGGTGTGCGGCTGCGGGAACTGCGTCAAAGTGCAAAGCTGTCTCAGGCGAAAATTGCAGCCATTGTAGGTTCCCGGCAGTCGGCGGTTGCTCGATTTGAAAGCGGAGAAGCCCATGTCCCGGCGGATGTGATGATTCGGTATGCGGATTATTTCGATGTGTCGCTGGATTACATTTTTGGTCGCACAGACAAACCTCAGGGAAAGCTGTATGAGCGGAAAATGAAAATCGAAAAGGTCTATCCTGAGATGGACAAATTCATCGAGATGTGCTTTGACCCCGGCTCACCCGTCAATGAGCGGCTGAAAGAAACCCTTCGGGAAATGCTGAAGGAGGGTCAGGAATGAGCAGACATACCACTACGATTACTGTTCAGGATGTTCCTGTCACAGTCATGCAGATCGACCAAAGTGACTACATCAGCCTGACAGATATGGCAAAAGCCCGAACAGATTCCACCCGGGCGGCGGATGTCATAAAAAACTGGCTGCGTACCCGCTCCACTCTGGAATTCCTTGGCACATGGGAGGTCATGTATAATCCGAATTTCAAAGTGGTCGAATTCGACCACTTTAAGAACGAGGCGGGGTTGCATACCTTTACCCTCAGCGCAAAAGAATGGATTGAAAAGACCAACGCCATCGGAATGTATGTGCAGGCGGGACGCTACGGCGGAACCTATGCCCACAAGGATATTGCCTTTGAGTTTGGCTCGGCCATCAGCCCGATTTTCAAGCTGTATCTGCTGAAAGAGTATCAGCGGCTGAAAGATGACGAGAACGACAGACTGAAGCTGGAATGGAACGCAAAACGGTTCCTCTCCAAAAACAATTACATCATCCACACCGATGCGGTCAAAAACTATGTGCTGCCCCAGAGTAATTACACCAAAAGCAACGAATGGCTTGCCTATGCTGACGAAGCGGATTTACTGAATGTTGCCCTGTTCGGCTGTACGGCAAAGGCATGGCGGGAGGCAAACCCGGAGCTGGCAAAGAAAAGCAATATCCGGGACTATGCTTCCATCTCTGAACTGACGGTGCTGTCCAATCTGGAAACACATAACGCAGAGTTAATTCGTATGGGTATGGACAAGGCGGAACGGTTTGAAAACTTAAGAAGAATCGCACAGTACCAAATGCAGGTGCTTATGGAAGCCGAGCGGATTAAGGAATTGCCGGAAGGCGGTGATACATCCAAATGAAAGCAGTGATTTACGCCCGTTATTCCTCCGACAATCAGCGGGAAGAATCCATTGAGGGGCAGATTCGAGAATGCACCGCTTTTGCCGAGAAAAACGGCATGACCGTTTTGCGGCATTATATTGACCGTGCTTTCTCTGCCAAAACGGATAACCGTCCGGAATTTCAAAGGATGATCAAGGACAGCAAGGAAAAGCTGTTTGATGTCGTGCTGGTCTGGAAGTTGGACCGATTTGCCAGGAATCGCTATGACAGTGCGCAGTATAAAAACCTTCTGAAGAAAAACGGTGTTCGTGTGGTCTCCGCCAATGAAGCGATTTCCGATTCCTCCGAGGGTATCCTGATGGAGTCCATTCTGGAGGGCTTCGCGGAATACTTCTCTGCCGACCTTGCGGAAAAGGTCAATCGGGGGATGACAGAGAATGCCTTGAAATGTAAGTTCAACGGCGGCAATCCTACCGTGGGTTACATTATTGACAGTGACCAATATTTTCAAATTGACCCGGTAAAAGCGCCTTTTGTGCTGGATGCGTTTAAGATGTACGATGAAGGCTCCACTATGTCCCAGATTCGGGATTATCTGAATGAGCATAATGTGACCAACAATCGGGGCGGCAAGCATACCATCAACAGTATCGCCAAGATACTCAAAAATCGTCGTTACATTGGTGAATACAGTTTTCGGGATGTGGTGGTTCCCCGTGGTATTCCTGCCATTGTTCCGGAGGATCTGTTTGAGCGGGTGCAGGAGAAGATCGAGAAGAACAAGAAAGCCCCAGCCCGTCACAAGGCTGAGGACGACTACCTGTTGACCACCAAGCTGTTCTGCGGACGCTGTGGAGCCTATATGTGCGGCGAAAGCGGGAGAGGGAGAAACGGTAATGTCCACCGCTACTACAAATGCGTGTCCGTAAAGAAGAAGCGGACGGACTGTAAAAAGAAAGCGGTCAAAAAGGACTGGATCGAGAATCTGGTCATCAGCCGGACGATGAAGCTGGTGAATGACGAGGAAACCATCCGAGCGATTGCCGCCATGCTGCTGGATATGCAGGAGCGGGAGAATACCAATCTGCCGCTTTTGACAGAACAGCTCAAGGAAACCCAGAGGGGCATCGACAATCTTCTGAACGCCATCCAACAGGGCGTCTTCACAAAGTCCACCAAAGGACGGTTGGAAGAGCTGGAAGCAGCGAAGGAAGAACTGGAAATCAAAATTGCCAACGAGAAGATTGCCAAGCCGAAGTTGACGGAGGAACAAATCCTATTCTACCTGCACAAATTCCGGGTATTGGATATGAGTAAACAGTCCCACCGCCAGCGGCTGATTGATACCTTCATCAACCGGATTTATCTCTACGATGACAAGCTAATCATCACCTTCAATCACAAGGATGGCGCGGAAACCATCACACTCAATGACATAGAAACCGCTCTGACTGAACAGGATGATGGTTCGGATTTGGTTAGCTCCGCTGTACCAAAGGGGGGTTCTTATAGGACTCCCCTTTGAACTTTTTGTGAACATTTTTCGGAAGTTGCACGTTGGTGTGCAACTTTTCTCTGTTTTGAAACTATGGATAGAAGGATTTTTTCCTTACTACAACATTTGGAGGTTTCTATGACAGAGGAAAACTACAATTACCGCACAAGTCAGACGCTTCTGCGTAACCAGTTCCCGGGGAAAGGGAAGTGGAAAATTCCGGTGATACCGAAATTTCAACCCAAAGATGGTGATTTTAACGATCTCCTGCTGATCGGTTTTGACAAAACCAATCTGGAAGACCAGAACCATCTTGACCGAATGGTGCACTTTTTCCTGTATGATTATCGCTTTGAACGGGTATGGAAAAACCACGAGGCTGACATAGAAAGGCTGTCCCGATACCGGGCTGTGCTTTCTCCCGATTTCAGCATGTATTTGGAAATGGCACCTGTGATGCAGATGTATAACGTGTTTCGTAACCGCTGGTGTGGCGCATACTGGGCATCCAAGGGTATACGGGTGATCCCGACCGTCAACTGGGGTGATGAATCCACCTTTGATTTTTGCTTTGACGGCATTGAAAAGGGCAGCGTTGTGGCAGTTTCAACCTACATGGCTTCCGAGCATGATCATCGAAAGGATCAGAAAGAATGGTTCATGGCTGGCTATAATGAGATGCTGCGGCGTATAGAGCCGGAGAAAATCATTTGCTACAACACCCCGTTTCCCCAGATGCAGGGAGACATCGTGCATGTGGATTATGAACGCAGTTCCTGGCGGTACATGGACTATGACCGGAAGGCAATATCCCATAAAGATTTGGACTGCTATAAAATTGGTGGCGCAAATCACACGTTTTGTGATACAATGGACGCATACATGATTGGCAAAGGCGGCGGAAGCGCTTATGGAGGAGATTGGAAACCAAATCCAAACAAACCAAATGAAGTTATTTTGCAAGGACCTCCCGACTCAATACAACAATATTTTTTGCCGTTCAAAAACGGAGGGTACTGGGTTAAGGTGAAATACGGTAAAGATGGATGGGCTGTGAGGATTCGTCATGAAACGAAACACAATCCCAACCAAGACCACACAAATCCTCATGATCATAACATCGATTACGATCCATCCCATAGACCTATATATGTGAAACCTCAGATAAATTATCCTGCGGATCAGTATCCGGATGGTGCGCCTGAGTTTAAATCTTTCCCCAAAGAGGTGATCAGCAAGATGTTCTTCCAATACAATGAAGAGGAAATGCGGTTCAAAACCATCAGCGAGT
Source organism: uncultured Oscillospiraceae bacterium (assembly GCA_934630985.1). Classification (GTDB taxonomy): domain Bacteria; phylum Bacillota; class Clostridia; order Oscillospirales; family Oscillospiraceae; genus Faecousia. The sequence goes on from CAKTXO010000012.1 coordinate 18,858, forward strand.
TCAAAAGCAGCCTGCTTCGTGGCGGTGAAATAGTAATTGAATGGAACAAGCAACTCTATGGTTTCTTTTATAATGGAACAGCTTTTTATATAACGTTTCCGGATGGTGAAAAGAGTTATTATGAAACTTCGGATGAAGTGTTGGAACGATATATTGGTAACGACAGGCTGCGTGACATTATTACACATGCAACCGTTTTGGACAGAGCACTGTAACCGATGGACTGGACAACCCCAAGAAATGGTATTCCAAACTTTAGTAAACCAATAAACTATTGGGGTGAAATTCCTGAGTTTAAGCATTATGAAAGGATTTCTTGATTAAAGTTTTTAAAAGAGAATCAGCATGAAATCCAAAACACCGTTGGTATGACAGCGTTTTTTGAAAAATCCCATAAGAACACTCGTACCAAAAACGGTGTATCCCTTTAGGGATACACCGTTTTTGTATTCTCGATAAAAGGGACTCGAAAATTCAAATGCAACAGTCCAGTGGACTGTTGCTTGCCGCCGGCTCGACGGCGGCAACACCTTAGTGTAACGAGTCCCTTCTGGCGTACCGCCACTCCCAAAAGAAAAGGCGGGACTCGAAAGGGCGGCGGCAGCGGCTGCACTATACTCCATTTTTCATACCAGCGCCCTGGGCTGCTTCTTTGCCGGAACGCCCTTGCGTTTCCCAGCGAAATGGGAGATAATAATACTATTTCTTAAAAATGATTTCATCATTTTATTCTGCCGTATCACGGCAGACCGCCTGGGCGGCGGTAAGAAATGTATTGACTTCGTTTTTAAGCGGCAGTGGCCGCTGGCCGCAATCCTGCGGCCTAATAAAACGCTTTTAAGCGTTTTATTGAAAACTCGTATAAGAAAATAATCCATATTTTTTCTTTTGGGTGTGAGTTTTTCCCTCCGGAATCCGTCTATTAGGGTGAGGAACAAAAAAACGAGTGAGGTGAACCCCTATGGAAGACATGCAAATCATTACGCTGTTCCTGGCTCGGAATGAGGACGCCATCCGTCACACCGACGACACCTACGGACGGCGGCTGTACCACCTGGCAGACGGCATTCTGCGCAGCGGTCAGGACGCGGAGGAAAGCGTCAGCGACACCTATCTGAAAGCCTGGAATACGATTCCTCCCCGCAGACCCCAGCATCTTTTCGCCTATCTTGCCAAAATCTGCCGGAATTTCTCCCTGGACAGGCTGGACTGGAAGAACGCCGCCAAGCGCAAGGCGGAGGTGGTCAGTCTGACCCAGGAAATGGAGCTGTGCATCCCGGATACCCAGCGGGAGCGGCAGCGGGAAGGAAAGGAGCTGGGAATGCTCCTGGACGCCTTTCTGCGCACCCTGACCCCGGAAAACCGGATGGTATTTCTGCGCCGGTACTGGTATGTGGACACCATCGCGGAAATTGCCGTCCGATACGGACTCAGCGAAAGCGCCGTGCAGATGCGGCTGAGCCGCACCCGGTCTAAGCTCAGCACTTATCTGGAAAAGGAGGGAATCTTCGTATGAACGGAAAAGACATTTTTCTGGGGCTTCAGTACATCGGCGACGACTTAATCCAGGAGGCCGAGGTCGCTGCCCTCTCCCCCGCCGCCGCCAAGTCGGCTCCCAAGCGCAAAAAGACCCGGTATCCCCTGCTCATCGCCGCGCTCATTGCCCTGACGCTTCTGCTGGTGGGCTGCGCCATCGTGTACGCACTGGGCATGTCCAGCGTGAAAATCAGCACCGGCAGTGAGACCCGGGACTATTCCGAGGTAGACGGAGTCTATGTGAAGGATCCCCACACCGTCAGCACCACCACCCTGTCCCTGGCCGGGCTGGAAGGCTCCAAGGCCTACCGGGCCTGTGCGGATTTCTATGCCTTTGAATCCGAGTATACCGCCCGGGGCGAGGAAATGAGCAATGCGGGAACCCTGCCCGAGGGCTACTGGGGCAACTACCTGGATATCATGGACGCCAAGGCTCAGGAGCTTGCGGAGCGGTACGGCCTGAAGCCCGAAGGCCAGGTTCTGGATTTCCCCACCGTCCGGAAGCTTTGCGACGGGCTGGGAGTGGAGCGATTTATCCGGGAGGTTTCGGATGTCAGCGTGGATGTTACCGGGGGTTACTGCTATGTGAGCGGAAACTTCACCCTGAGCATGGATATCCGCTTTCCGGAAGATCAGGGCTATGAAGTGACCTACACTCCGGGTCAGCTTACCTGGAACCGGCAGGACAGCTTCAGCCGGGATTTCGTGACCCTGGTGGACGACGGAACCTGGACGGAGCGGAACTACACCACCGCCGCCGGAAGCCAGGTGCTGCTCCTTCGCTCCCCCAGTCAGGAGCGGGGCTACATTCTCTGCAACCGTGGGGAAGCCCTGATGACCCTCCAGCTGAACGTGAATCCGGAATTTTACAGCGAAGACGGCGGGGTAGTCTCCGTGGAGCGAAAACCCATGACCGACCGGCAGCTGGAACTGGCAGCCGATGCCGTTGATTTTGCCATCCAGCCCAGAATCCCCACCCAGGCGGACGTGGAGGCTCAGGCAGCCATTTCCGCCGGTGCCACCCAGAACGGCTACACCCTGGCCGTGAAGTCCGTGGAGACGGACGGATATGTTGCCCGGATCCTGCTCCGTCTCACCGCCCCGGAGGACGTAGACCTGGAGGGGCTGGCTCTGAGCTTTGACCGGAATTCCTTTACCGCCCAAAACCGGCAATTCCAAAGCGGCGGGAGTTCTTCCGGTGTGGTTCCGGACGGCGACGGCCTTGCCAACACCGTGGACTGGCTGGGGGAATACTTTGTAACCTTCCAGGAGGGCCAGCGGCCCTACGAGCTGGGCTCCACCTGGGAGCTGAACGTTACCGACCTGTATGTGGATCGACGGCGGGAATCCTCCCGGATTCTCACCGAGGGCGACTGGCATTTTTCCGTCACCTTCGACGAAACCAACACCGACTACCGGGAGCTGGAGCTGCTGTCCGCACCCACCACCCTGAAGGCCTCCACCGGCTGGCTGGCGGACGGAACGGACGTGATCGAGGAATTACCGGTTTCCTCCTTCCGGCTGCGAAAATTCAGTAGCCACGTCACCTGGGATTCCTCCTCCCAGACCGAGGCCGGTGACCGCCTACCCTATGCGGACTTTTACGTGTGGCACGGGCACTTCGCCTGCGCAGTCCTGAAGGACGGCTCCCAGATCGAGCTGCTGGGAGAGCGGAATGAGGAGCCCATTGACCTGGAGCAGGTGGACTATGTGCTTCTTCCGGACGGCATCCGGCTTTCCGCCGGCAGCTAAGGCACACCGGAATGCCTGCCGTATGCGGCTTTCCGACTGATTCCACGGCAGTTTTCCCGAATTTCCCCTTTCGCTCCCCGGAAAAATCATCGGTTCCCACAATTGACCTTTTCTCCGGGTTTCCGTATAATGGACAGGCAATTGAAAAGGATCCCGGGCTCTGGAAGGGAGTGAGACGCTCCGCGAGTCGGTCACTGTGATGCTGCCCAGACAGCTAAGTCAGATACATCCCGGAATCCGTGACACAGCTCTGCCGGAACCGGAGTGTACGAGATAGCCTGAAATTCGTGCGCCCTTTTTCGGAAAGGGCGCACATTTTGTCTGTAGAAAGGAACCAAACCCATGAAGAAAATCATTTGCCTGACTCTGGCTCTGATTCTGGCTCTGTCCTGCCTGTCCGGCTGCGGCAGCTCCCAGCCCCAGGCCGCCACCGCTGCCGCCGAAACCACTGCCCCGGCTGCCGAAACCACCGCTGCCGCCGAAACCGCCGCCGAGGACTACGGCACCGTGGTCATCCAGAACGGCGACCGCACCGTCACCTTCACCTCCATGCCCACCGGCGTGCTGTGCGCCAACCTGTACTCCGCCGAGAACATGGTCATGCTGGGTCTGGGCGACTACATTGTGGGCAAGAATGTCCACACCAATCCTGCCGAGGTTCCTCTGGAGGAGCTGAGCGATGCCTTCGCGAACATTCCGGAAATTGAGCGTTCCAACGAGAATGCCGTTGCCAGCGGGGCAGACCTGCTGATCGGTCAGGTCAGCGCCTTCAAGGACACCTCCTGGGGCACTTACGAGCAGCTGGAAAGCGAAGGCATCCACTGCCTGACCATCACCGGCACCATCGTCCCCGACGAGACCGTGGAGGACATCTACACCGATATCGAGAACCTGGGCAAGATCTTCAAGGTGGAGGACAAGGCCGCCGCTCTGATTGCGGACATGAAAGCCTCCATCGCCGACACCAACGGCAAGGTGGCGGGCGTTGCCGAGGCGGACAAGCCCAAGGTCTTCGTCTTCGACAGCAGCAAGGAGGATCAGATCTACACCACCTCCTCCGGCCTGGAAAGCAACCTGATCGAGCTGGCAGGCGGCATCAACACCACCCGGGGTCAGGCGGATTCCCGCTGGTTCAACACCTCCGTGGAGACTCTGGTGGCCGCCAATCCCGATATTATCATCATCAATGACTACGGCTCCCAGACCGTGGAGGAGAAGATTGCCTACATCACCGGCAACCCTGCCTGCTCCGAGATCCCCGCGGTGGTCAACAACAAATTCCTGGTGATTCCTCTGGTCTGCGTTATGCAGGACATCCGTGCGGCAAACGCCTGCCGGACCATGGCCGAGTATTTCTACCCGGAGCTGTTCGCCTGATATCCGCAAACGGGGACGACCGCGCCGGTCATCCCCGTTCCCTTCATTAAGGAGTGTTTATGCGCAAGAAAGTCTGGATTGCCGCCCTCTTTCTGATTCTGGCCTTGGCAGTGGCTGTCTCCCTGCTCGTTACCGTCAGCTTCGGCTCCACGGAGCTGAGCCTTCAGGAGGTCTACGCCATTTTGTATGACCACCTGTTCGCCGATGACGCCCGGGTCCATGCCGGGGTTTTTCCTCTGACCCACCTGAAAATTGTCTGGCAGATTCGTCTGCCCCGAACCATCTTCGCCCTGCTGGTGGGGGCGGGACTGTCCGTCTGCGGCGGGGCCATGCAGTCGCTGGTGCTCAATCCCATCGCCGACCCCTATGTGCTGGGCATTTCCTCCGGTGCCTCCGCCGGAGCCGCTCTGGCTCTGCTGACCCCCATTTCCTTTCTGGCCGGGCAGCGGCAGACCACAGCCTTCGCCTTCCTGGGGGCGCTGCTTTCCGCCTTCACCGTCTATTACCTGGCGAAAAAAGCCGGCGGCGGGAAATTGCAGCCGGTAACCTTGCTCCTGTCCGGCACGGCGGTAAACGCCGTTATGAGTGCCGTCACCAGCTACCTGATCTTCCGGGCGAAAAGCCCGGAGAGCATTGCCGCGGTGTACAGCTGGCAGATGGGCTCCATTTCCGCCGCCCAGTGGAAAACCCTGGCCACCCCGGCGTTTTTCGTCGTCGGCGGCACAATTCTCTTCACCCTGATGGGCTCCCGGTTCAACATCATGATGATGGGCGACGAGGACGCGGCGGCCATGGGTCTGCGGGTAAAGCTGTTCCGGTCAACCATGTTCCTGCTGTGCTCTCTGGTGGTAGCCTCTCTCGTGTCCATCACCGGCATCATCGGCTTTGTGGGGCTGGTAGTGCCCCATGTGACCCGGCTGATTTCCGGCACCAGCGACAACCGGATTATTATGCCCATGAGCGCTCTGCTGGGCGGGGTTTTCCTGCTCTGGGCGGATGCCTTCGCCCGGTGCGCCTTCGGCGCGGTGGAGTTGCCCATCGGCATCGTCACCGCCTTCATCGGCGCTCCCTTCTTCATGTTCCTGATGATCCGCAGCGGCTACGGAGGTGAAAAGGCATGATTCTTTCCTATGATTCCATTGCCGTCCGGCTGGGAAACAAGCAGATTCTGGAATCCGTCAGCCTGTCCTCCCGGCCTGGGCAGCTGGTGGGCATTGTGGGCGCCAACGGCTGCGGCAAGTCCACGCTCATCAAAACCACCTTCGGCACTGTCCGGCACCAGGCCGGCGCCATCACCCTGGACGACCAGCCTATTTCCCGGTTTTCTCCCCGGGAGCTGGCCTCCTGCCTGGGCTATGTAGGTCAGGACGCCAACTGTCCCTTCAATTTCAGTGTCCGGGATGTGGTGTCCATGGGTCTTTACGCCCGGAAGGATTCGAAAAACGGCAAGCAGATCGTGGCCGATGCCATGGAGGAGCTGGGGGTATCCGCCCTGGCCGAGCGGAATATCCAAACCCTGTCCGGCGGCGAGCGCAAAATGGTCTTCATAGCCCGCGCCATCGCCCAGGGTGCCCGGATGCTGATTCTGGATGAGCCTACCAACCACCTGGACATCCGCCACCAGCTGTTCGTCATGGACTATCTGAAGCAGTCCCGGAAGGACACTCT
>CAKTXO010000013.1 GCA_934630985.1 uncultured Oscillospiraceae bacterium
TTCCCCATTCTGGTGCTCTTCTCCCATAGCACCTGGAAAAGAACCTGATATTGTGAAAAAGTGGGCATCCGCCATTTTGGCGGATGCCCGGTTTTTTCGAGGACTATAATAGAATGCGTAGGGGCCAATGCCCACATTGGCCCGTGGGCTGCAAGCCTATACCTATATTCCAATTTTCCTAGAGGCTTTCAGCACCGGATCCTCCGGAGGCAATGTTCTTGTCTCGGCAAGAACATTGAGAAGAAGCCGACTCAAGGGGCGCTGCCGAAAAGCCGGCCCCTTGAGAATCCCCCGGCCGCATTGCCAGAAGTGCGTTAAAATATTTCAGGTTGCGTTGGGTGATTTGGTTGGAAGTATTCAGAGCTTCCTTAAATCTTTGACATGAAGAACCGCCCCCGGTGAAAGCCGGGGGCGGTTTCCTTATAGGGTCAACTCAATTTCGGTATTTTCGGTCAGCAGCTCGGCGGGAACGTAATTGTCCGGCATGATCTTGCCGTTTACTTTCATCTGCGTGAAGCCGGATTCCACATGGCTGGGGTTTTTTATCACAATGTGAAGCCTGTGCCCCCGGAAAACCTTCTCGATTTCAAAGCCATCCCAGTCTCTGGGGACAGCCGGGGCAATCCGCAGACCGTAGAAATCCGGCCGCATTCCCAGAATGCCCTCCACGCAGCCCACCATCACCGTGGAGGCGGTGCCGGTGAGCCAGTGCACATGGCTTCTGCCGAAGTGGGGGCTTGCCTTGCCTTCGGTGAACTGACCGTAGCAGTAGGGCTCCAGCTTCCGGATTTCCGCCCGGTCGTTCTGCGCGGCAGGAGCGTTTTCCATAAAATATTGGAAAGCTCGGTCACCGTGCCCCCGGAGTGCCTCTGCCAGAATGATCCAGCCCTGGGACTGGGAGAAAATACCGGCGTTTTCCTTGACACCCCCATTGTAAATTACTGCCAGAGCCCCTTCAAAGGCGTGGGCGTGATAAGGCGGATCCATCAGCACGGCGCCGTAGCGGGTGTTCAGCTGGGTTTCCACCCGATTTAACGCCATGTCCGCCTGCTCCGGGGTGGCCAGGCCGCTGATGACAGACCAGCTCTGGGGATTCAGCCACATATTGGCTTCCGGATCTGTGGGCTTGCCGATGGTTTCCCCGGCCTGGGTAAAGCCTCGGATGAACCGGTCTTCGCTCCAGCACAGTTCGTTCAGAAGCTTGCCCAGAGCCGACTGCTTTTCGGTCAGGAATGCAATATAGTCGGTGTCCTTTTTATATTCGGCAAACCGCATTGCGATAGTCATGGCCAGGAAGTATTGCATGGCTACGAAGGTAGACTCTCCCTGCTCGCCTAACCGCAGACAGTCGTTCCAGTCGGCATAGAGTCCGGCAGGCAGGCCGTGAGGCCCCAGCCGGTTCATGGAGAAGGCAATGGCTCGCTTCAGATGGTCGTAGACAGTGCCCGAATCCCGGTTGGCGTAGGGGATGACCTCGTCAATGAAGGCAAGGTTGCCGCTTTCGCAGATATACTTGTACACGGTGGGGAAGAGCCACAGCGCGTCGTCTGCCCGGTAGTGGGGGTGGCCCGTTTCCCGGACATAGGAAGGATCGTCTGGAGTGTCCTCATGACCGGCATTGTGGGTGAATTTTACCAGCGGCAGGCCGCCGCCGTTGTCCACCTGCGCCGACAGCATGAACCGGATTTTCTCCACCGCCATTTCGGGGGCCAAATGGAGAATTCCCTGGATGTCCTGTACCGTATCCCGGTAGCCATAGCCGTTTCGCAGACCGCAGTAGATGAAGGAGGCCGCCCGGCTCCAGATAAAGGTCATAAAACAGTTGTAGCCGTTCCAGGTGTTGAGCATGGTGTCAAATTCAGGGCTGGGGGTCTTGACCTGGAACCGGTTCAGACGACTGTGCCACCAGGTTTTCAGTTCCCCAAGCTCCCGGCTGCACACGGCCGCCGGATCGGCATAGCCGTCCAGAATGGTCTTGGCTTCCGCGTCCGGCTTCATGCCAAGCACAAAGGCAACGGTTTTGCTTTCGCCCGGCTGGAGAGCGATTTTCGCGGACAGACCGCCGCAGCTGTTTTCGTTATAGCTCAGAACGTTCCCCAGGTCGCCTGTTTCCACACCCTGAGGGTTGCCATAGCCCCGGTACAGACCCAGGAACGCCTCTTTGTCGCCGCAATAGGAGGAAACGGGGCTTCCTGTCAGACCGAAGAATCGTTCGGTCACATCCTTATTGTCCACATATTCTCCGTCCTTCAGAGCGTCCAGGTTGCCGTGGATAGCCTGACGAATCCGATTTCCCAGGAACATGGTTCGGGAAATGAACAGGGAGTACTGGAGATTCACCTGATCCTGCTCATAGTTGGAATTGTTGGTGAACTCAGCATAGCCGGTGACGGTCAGGTGCCGGACTTTGCGATCAGTGTTGGTGATTTTCAGGCACCAGACCTCATAGGCCTTCCCCAGCGGCACATAATATAGAGCCTCCGAGTGGATTCCGGCGTAGTCCGCCAGCATTTTCGTGTAAGCGGTGCCGTGACGGCATTCGCTTTTGTAGACGGTCAAATCCTTGCCCACCGGCTGCCAGGAGGCAGACCAGTAGTCCCGGCTTTCATCGTCCCGGATGTAGAGGTAGCGACCGGGCTGATCGAAGCCGTTGAAGACATAGCGCAGGATCCGACCGTTGGCACCGGACTGGGCAAAGCTGTAGCCGCCGGCGTTGTTGGAAATCAATGCGCCGTAGGCAGGGCTTCCCAGGTAGTTGGCCCAGGGGGCTGGGGTTGCTGGGTTGGTGATGACGTATTCCCGATTCCGGTCGTCAAAATAGCCGTATTGCATGGGATTCCTCCTTACTGTGGTGCTTGTCTGGCAAGCTTATAATTTCCATTATACCTTAATTGCCGGGAAAAAGCTATCCCAATTCGTGAAAAAGAAATCTTTTTTTGGGGGCACAGACGGGCAAATCCTATCCCCCCGGGGGGCTTCCGACCGAGGCGAAATTCTGCTATACTTATGCAAACGTCAGAGAAAAGGTGAAATGTTTGGAAATCGAACAACGGGTGAAAAACTACTGGACAAAACGCTCCCATGACTTTGGAGCGGTGCGGAAAAATGAGCTGGATAACGAAATGGGAAGCCGGTGGCTTCAGGAGATTGAAGCCCACCTTCCCGCCGGAAGACAGCTGCGGATTCTGGATGTGGGTACCGGCACCGGCTTTTTTGCCATTCTGCTGGCTCGGCAGGGTCAGCAGGTGGAGGCCATCGACCTGACCCCTGCCATGCTGGCCGAGGCTCGGAACCAGGCGGCGCAGGAGGGGCTTTCCATTTCTTTCCGGGAAATGGATGCCCAGGCGCTGCACTATGGGGATGAGAGCTTTGATGTGGTGCTCAGCCGAAATCTGACCTGGACCCTGCCCGAGCCGGAGAAAGCCTACCGGGAGTGGTTCCGGGTGCTGAAAAAGGGTGGGGTGCTTCTGAATTTCGATGCGGACTACGCGGAGAATGTCCGCAGCGAAAGCACGCAGAACTGCTCCGTGGCTCCGGACAGCCCCTACGGGCATGTGGGCATGACCGAAGCCCTCCGTCAGGAAAACGACGACATCACCCTGGCAATGGACATAGGGCAGGCCAGACCCGAATGGGACGCGGCGGTGCTGAAGGCGGCGGGCTTCACCGACTGCCGGGTGGACAAGCAGGTGGGACGGCGAATTCTGGGGGAGCTGGATCTGTATCACGCTCCCATGTTCGGTATCTGCGCCAGAAAATAATTTCGCTTTTCGCGGAAAAAACAACCCCCCGGGGGGCTTCCGGAAGCCGCCGGAATATGGTATTCTGAGGGCAAGAACATACGCAAACTCCCAGAATTCTACAAATTTCATTGGAAAGGCCGCACTTTTGGGAGAAAGCGCGGCCTTTTTCCATCAGGAGCGTCATATATGAGACAGTTTACATCCTACGAGGAAGAGAATATCCACTACTGGACAGGCAGAGCCTCCGGTTATTCCGGTGTCAATCAGGAGGAGCTGGCTACCAATCAGAAGCGAGTCTGGGGTTATGCCATTTCCCGGAAAATCGCCGCCCGGTTCCCGGGCAGAGCCCCGGAGAATATTCGGGTGCTGGATGTTGGCACCGGCCCGGGCTTTTTTGCCATCGTTCTGGCGGGAATGGGCTACCGGGTAACGGCTGTGGATTACACTGCCTCCATGCTGGCGGAAGCCCGGCGGAATGCGGGGACTCTGGCGGAGAAAATTCAATTTCTGCAAATGAACGCGGAAGAACTGACCTTTGGCGATCACAGCTTTGATGTGGTGGTCACCCGGAATGTGACCTGGAACCTGCCTAACCCGGCGAAGGCCTACAGTCACTGGACCCGGGTGCTGGCTCCCGGAGGACTGCTGCTGAATTTCGATGCCAACTGGTACCGCTATCTGTGGGACGAGGAAGCAAAGCAGGCCCACAGCGAGGATCGGCAGATTCTGTCTGCTTCCGATGTCCGGGACGAGACTGCCGGAACGGATGTGGATGCCATGGAGGCAATTGCCAGAAAAACCCCTCTTTCCATGGTGTGTCGTCCCGGTTGGGATTTGTCCGTTCTTCGAAATCTGGGAATCCAGGCCAGCGCCGATGAGGAAATCTGGCGGCAGGTCTGGACAAGGGAAGAGCGGATCAACAACGCCTCCACGCCGATGTTCCTGATCGAGGGTCGGAAGGCGGCAGTGAAGGAGCTGTTAGCTTGAAAAAATATATCGGAAAGCGTATTGTCCAGTTGATTCCCGTTCTGCTGGGCATTACCTTTCTTTCCTTTGCCATGATGCGTGCCGCCGGAAGCGATGCCATCATCGAACTGTATGGGGACAAAGGTGCGGTTGCCCAGGAGATTATCGATGCCAAACGGGCGGAGCTGGGGCTTGACCAGCCCTTTCTGACTCAGTACGGTACCTGGCTCAAAGGGCTTTTGACAGGGGACATGGGCATCAGCTATGTTTCCGGGAAAAATGTATTCGATACCTTTGTCAGTAAGCTCCCGGCGACCTTGCTGCTGACGGTGTTGTCGATTATCGCAACGGTGGTCATCTCCATTCCTTTGGGCATCTGGGCGGCGGTGAACCACAACCGGTTCACGGACTATTTTCTGCGTTTTTTCAGCTTTCTGGGAAATAGTCTGCCAAATTTTTTTGTTGCCCTGCTTCTCATGCAGCTGTTTTCTATCAAATGGAAGCTGCTGCCGGTGATTTCCAATGGCACAACGGTGCAAAGCGCAATTCTGCCCACCCTGACCCTTGCCATAGCCATGTCCGCCAAATATATGCGGCAGGTACGGGCTACGGTGCTGGAGGAACTGAACAAGGATTATGTGCTGGGAGCCAAGGCCAGAGGCGTTCGGGAAAGCGTGACCCTATGGAAAAGCGTCTTGAAATCCTCTATGCTGACGATCATCACTCTGCTGGCTCTGTCCATTGGAAGTCTGCTGGGCGGTACAGCCATTATTGAGAGCATCTTTATGTGGGACGGCGTTGGAAAGCTGGCGGTGGATTCCATCACCATGCGAGACTATCCCATGATCCAGGCTTATGTGGTCTGGATGGCTATCATATATGTGCTGGTCAATCTGATTACGGATATTCTGTATCACGTCCTTGACCCCAGAATTCGATTGGGGGTGCAGGAAGGATGAAGTCAAGAAATAACGGTGTAAGAGCCCGGTTGCTTATTTTCGGCGTACTTGCGGCGGCTCTGATTCTCTGCTCCTTCTTTTCGGAGCATTTGACACCCTATGACCCCTATTTGCAGGATTTGACCATTGCCAAGCAGGCACCCAGTGCAGAGCACCTTTTGGGAACCGACCGGTACGGCCGGGATATGCTGTCCCGGGTCGTCGCGGGAAGTTGGGCCAGTATCTTCTCCACGCTGTTGCTGGTAGCCGTCATTACTGCCGTTGGAACAGTGGTTGGCATCACTTGCGGTTGGACCGGCGGCTGGGTGGATACGGTGCTGATGCGTATTTCCGACGTATTTCTGGCCTTTCCGGGTCTTGTATTCGCTTTGGCGGTTGCCGGTTCTCTGGGCGGCGGACTGCAAAATGCCATCATTGCGCTGGCGGCCATTTCCTGGCCCAAGTACGCAAGAATTGCCCGAAGCCAGACGCTTTCCCAAAAGGAAACCCAGTGGATGAAGGCGGTGCGGCTGTCCGGCAGCGGCACGGGGAAAATTATTTTCAAGCACATTTTACCGAATATCATCGGGCCCATCCTGGTAACGGCCATGCTGGACATCGGCACCATGATGATGGAGCTGGCGGCTCTGAGTTTCCTGGGGCTGGGCGCAAAGCCTCCCATCCCGGAGTGGGGCAGTATGATGAGCGACACCCGGAGCCTCATGACCACTTCTCCCTGGATCACTTTCAGCCCCGGCATCGCCATTTTTATCTCGGTGATGATCTTCAATCTTCTGGGCGATACCATCCGGGACTACGCGGACCCCAAGAGCCGGAGGTAATCAATGGAAGAACTACTGAAATACGACCATGTGGATATTTCCTACCTGGGTCAGCCCGCCATCCGGGATGTGAGCTTTTCCCTTCAATCCGGGGAGATTCTGGGCATTGTGGGTGAAAGCGGCAGCGGCAAATCCACCCTCATCAAGGCGGCCATGGGTCTGCTGGGAAGCGAAGGCGCAATTACCGGAGGGGAAATTTGCTATCGGGGCAGACGGCTGAACCGGCTGCCACCCAGAGAGATGCGCACCCTATGCGGCTCGGAGCTGGGCTATATTTTTCAGAACGCGGGCAGCTCCTTCTGCCCCATCCGTACCGTGGGAGCCCAGCTGTATGAAACAATGAAAGAGCATGAGAAAATTTCCAGGAAGGATTTTGAAGCCCAGGCCTTGGAGCTGCTTGGCAAGCTGGGCTTTGCCGATGGAAAGCGGATTCTGGCCGGCTACCCCTTTGAGCTGTCCGGAGGAATGCAGCAGCGCATCGGCATTGCAGCCGCCATGCTTTTGAATCCCAGTGTCCTTTTTGCGGACGAGCCGACCTCCGCCCTGGACGTGACCATTCAGAAGCAGGTGGTAGAAGAAATGCTGATGGTTCGCCAAACCTTCGGTACGGCCATTGTTCTTGTCACCCATAACCTGGGCGTCATCGGTGCCATGGCGGACAGGGTTCTGGTGCTGAAGGACGGGGCATGCGTGGAGTACGGCAAGACCCAGGAGGTGCTTTCCGATCCCCAGGCGACGTATACCAAGGCCCTGCTCGCCGCCGTGCCCCGGCTGCGGAGGTGAGACAATGGAACCGATCTTAAAAGTGGAAAACCTGGTAAAAATCTTTTCCAGGCAGGGACAGGCGGATTTCACCGCCGTCAACGGCATTTCCTTTGCGCTGTTTCCCGGAGAGTGCCTTGCCGTCATCGGCGAAAGCGGCAGCGGAAAGACCACGGCAGTGAACTTGATTGCCAGGCTTTTGGATGCTACCTCCGGCAGCATTTTCCTGGATGGCCGGGAAATCACCCATCTGCGTGGCCGGCAGCTGCGCCAGGTTTACAAGACCATGCAGATGGTCTTCCAGACTCCGGCTGACTCCTTCGACCCTCGCCGCACCCTGGGGGACGGCATCGGGGAGAGCCTGCGAAATGCCGGCTTTTCCAGAGGGGAGACCCGGCAGCGGGTAGGGGAGCTGCTGAAAAAATGCGGCCTTTCTCCGGAATTCGCCAGCCGTTACCCCCACCAGGTCAGCGGCGGACAGTGCCAGCGGGCAGCCATTGCCAGAGCTCTTGCCATCGAACCGAAGCTGCTGATCTGCGACGAAGCCACCTCCGCTCTGGATGTGACCGTCCAGAAGGAAATCATTGAGCTGCTGAATGGGCTGCGCAGTCAACAGGGTCGGAGCCTCTCCATCCTTTTTATCTGCCATGACATTTCCCTGGTGCAGCAATTCGCCGACCGGGTGCTGGTGATGTACCAGGGAAATATCGTAGAGGAAGGGACACCGGATGAAGTGATCCGCGCCCCCCAAGATCATTATACAAAGCGCCTGATTGACAGTGTGCTATAAAAAAGAAAGAAGGGATTCTTATGAAAAAAGCGATCGCTCTGATTCTGAGCGTCTGCCTTGTCCTGCTTCTTCTGGCGGGCTGCGGCAACGGCACTTCCACGGCAGAAACGGGAAATACGGCACAGGCTGCTGTCCCTGCGGCCAAGAAAACCATGGTCATCGGCGACACTACCTTCAATTCCGAAAACTGGGAGGAAACGGTAGATCCTCACCGTACCTACAACGGCTGGGCCTGTATCCGCTACGGCATCGGTGAAACCCTGGTGCACTACACGGATTCCATGGAGTTGGAGCCTTGGCTGGCAACAGACTGGACAAATGACGGAAACTGCACCTGGACTGTTACCCTTCGGGATGGGGTCAAGTTCTCCTCCGGCCGGGCTATGGACGGCGCAGCTGTCAAGCAGTGCCTGGAACATCTGCTGGAAAATCACGACCGGGCTCCCGGCGATACCAAAATCACGGATATTCAGGCCGAAGGCCAGACGCTCACCATTACCACCAGTGAGCCGAATCCAGCCCTGATGAATTACCTGGGCGACCCCTACGGCTGCATCATCGATGTGGATGCCTCGGATTTTGAAACCGGCGTTGTGGCCGGCACCGGCCCTTATGTTGTGAAGGAACTGGTTACGGACGATCATCTGTCCCTGGTACCGAATACCGATTACTGGAACGGCACGCCTAAAATTGACGAGCTGACCATCCGCACCCTTTCTAACGGCGATACCCTGTCCGCCGCCCTCCAGGCTGGGGATATCGATGCCGCCTATGGCATGGCCTATGAGGCTTACCCCAATTTTGAAAACGGCGGCTATCAGTTCTCTTCCATCCAGACCTCCCGAGCCTTCTTCGCCTCCATGAATATGACCAGCCCCATTCTCCAGGATGCCGCCGTGCGCAAGGCCATTGCCCTGGGCATTGACAAGGAGGGCTTTGTGTCCGCTTTGCTGGACGGCCACGGGGTAGTTGGCAACGGCGCGTTCCCGGACGGCTTCTCCACCTTCGGCGGAGAGAAGGTTACGACGGAAGCTTTCGACCCGGAGCGAGCCAAGGCACTGCTGGAAAACGCCGGCTGGGTGGACAGTGACGGCGACGGCATCCGGGAAAAGGACGGCCAGAAGCTTACTGTCCGCTGGCTGACCTACCCTTCCCGTCAGGAGCTTCCTCTGCTTGCTGAATCCGCCCAGGCTAGCCTGAAGACCATCGGCATTGACGTGGACATCAACTGCACCGCCAATCGCCGGGAATTTCTGGCAGATATGACCAGCTGGGACATTTATGCTTCTGCCCTGGTCACCGCTCCCTCCGGCGATCCCCAGTATTTCTTCACCACCTCCTGCGTCCCCGGCATGAGCTATAATTTCGGTGCCTACGACAATCCGGAAGTTACCGCGTTGATTGAGGAACTGTCCAAGGAGTTTGATACCGCCAAGCGGGGCGAAATGGCCGTAAAGCTTCAGCAGATGATTCTGGACGACAACGCCTATGTATTCTGCTCCTTCCTGCAAATGAACATGATTTCCAAGGATAATGTGAAAAACTACACTGCCCACGCCTGCGACTATTACCAGGTCACGGTGGATTTGGATATCCAGTAACGAACAGCGGCTGCCAACCCGGCAGCCGCTGTTTTCAAACCAGCTTCAACCTTTCCAGCGTATACTGAATCATGGGGTGACAGAAGCAGCTCCCCATGCTATAATAAGAAAAAATTCCGGAAGGGAGAAGAACATGCGAATTCTACTGGTTGAGGATGAAAAGCCCCTGTCTGCGGCAATCTGTAAGGTGCTGCGCCAGGAAAACTACCTGGTCGATCCGGTGTACACCGGCACGGATGGGCTGGAATATACGCTCAGCGGCGTTTACGATGGATTGATTCTGGATGTGATGCTGCCGGGCATGGATGGCTTTACCTTGCTTCAAACCCTGCGGGAAAAGAAAATTACGATCCCGGTTCTGATGCTTACCGCTCGGGGCGGTCTGGAGGATCGGCTCACCGGGCTCCAATCCGGGGCAGATTATTACCTGCCAAAGCCCTTTGACTTCCGGGAACTGCTGGCCTGTCTGAACGCCATTACCCGGCGCACTCCGACTCTGCAAATGCAGGAGCTGTCCTTTGGGGACATTACTCTGAGTCAGACCACCAGCCTGCTTACCTGCATCAGAACCTGTCAGAGCGTAAAGTTGGGAACCAAGGAGTATCAGTTAATGGAGATGTTTCTGCGCAATCCCAAACAGCTGCTGCCCAGGGAGACTATCATTGAGCGAATCTGGGGCTTTGACGGGGAGGCGGAGTACAACAATCTTTCTGTCTATCTGAGCTTTCTGCGCCGGAAAATGGGTTTTGTCGGTGCAAAAGTGGAAATCAAAGCATTGCGGGGCAGGGGATATCTGCTGGAGGACGGAAAATGATGATATCAAAGCTTCATAGAAGGCTGACGGCAGCAACGGTTGCTTTTCTGTTTGTTGTCTTCGTTGTGATGATTGGCCTGATGAATGCCGTCAGCTTTTATTCCTCCCAGTACCGGGTTTCCCAGTCATTGGAGGCTCTGTCCGGGAGCCAGAGCAGCGGCGATACCGCCCGGGTGCGGGAGAATTTGCCAGATGTGACGGCCTCGTCTCTTTATCAGATGCGAGGCTACTGTATTATCCGCCTGACCCGGAGCGGCGAGCTTTATGAATGGAAAAGTGAGAATCCCCAGCTTTATACAGAGGAAACCGTGACCCAGCTTCTCCGACAGATTCAGGATACCGGCAAAAAGCAGGGTCGGATTGGCAGCAAAATGTTTCGTATTGAAGAGGCCACCCGGGGAGACAGAATTGCGATCATTGATATGCAATCAGAGCTTGCCTATGCCGCTAGTTTGCTGAAAATCACATCGGTGGTGGGTCTTGGCTTCTGGATTCTTTTATCTGTCCTGGCTGAGCTGCTGATTCGACGGATGCTTCACCCGGTGGAGGAGGCTTTTGCCAAGCAGCAGCAGTTTGTTTGGGATGCCAGTCATGAGCTGAAAACGCCCTTGGCGGTCATCTCCGCCAATGCCCAGGCACTGGCTTTGGAAATCGGTTCCAGTGAAAGTCTGGACTATATCCTGGATGAGATTGACCGCACAGGTACGCTGGTGCAGAATCTGCTGGATTTGGCTCGGATGGACGGAGGACGGCCAAAGGGCGAAATCCGGGAATTTGACCTGAGCCAGGCAATTCTGCAGGCGGCTTTGCCGATGGAAAGCCTGGCTTTTGAGCGGGGAAAGACCATGAAACTGGAGGTTCCGGAGGGGATTTCCTATACCGGGAATCCGGGCCTGCTTCAGCAGCTGGCTGTGATTCTTCTGTCCAATGCCATTGCCTACTGCGACCCGGGAAGTGAAATTACGCTGTCTCTCCGGGCAAGGGGCACCCAGCGGGTGCTGACAGTGCACAACACAGGCAGCTGGATTTCTCCGGAGACGCAGAAGCACATTTTCGAGCGGTTCTATCGGGGACAGACGGCTCACAACCGAGAGGACGGAGGCACCGGTCTGGGACTTGCAATTGCCAAGAGCATTGTGCAGTTCCACCGAGGAACCATCCAGGTAGAGAGTGATCCTCAGGAAGGAACGGCTTTCATCGTTACCCTGAATTCTTTTCTCAAATAGCTCGGTGGATTCAAACTACATTTAAGAAATCTCCTTTACAATAGGCATTGTTCCAAGACAGGAACGGAAAACCAAATTGCAAAGGAGATTTTATTTATGTGTATTGCAAAAAAACTGGCAGCTTCCATGCTTGCGCTGTGCCTGATGGCCAGCTGCGTAGTGACCGTGTCTGCTGCTGAGGATGACAGCAGTTATCCTAAGGGTCTGGTAAACGGCTATACCCAGGGCATGAAGGATGGGCTGAAAAGCGGCTATGTAAATGGCCTGCCAGAAGGCATGAAGAATGGTGCGGTGAATGGCCTTGCGGAAGGTATGAAGAATGGTGTCGTAAACGGTCTTACGAACGGCATGAAGAACGGCGCCGTAAACGGTATGGCTGGTGGTTTGAAAAACGGAACTGTGAACGGTCTGACAGCAGGCCTGAAGAACGGAACTGTGAACGGCCTGAAAAATGGTACGCTGAAGAACGCCTGAGGCTGTCCTGATTTCCTATGATGTACCGTATACTGATTTTAACGGTGCTGGCTGTCTGGCTGATTCTGACACTGGTTGGAATCGGCGTGGTGTTCCGGGGCGGCGGGGAGAAAAGCCTGGCCGTCCCGGCACCGGAAACGGAGGAACCTGTGGAAGCCCAGTGGCAGGAAACCGAGCCGCCTGTTCCGGACAGCATGGAGCCAACGGAAACGTCGGCGACAGCACCACAGGAAGAGATTCCCCTTCAGACTGAGGCCGCCGAATTTCATTGGAAGCCGACTGAGGAAACGCAGCCGACAGAACCGCCTCGGCAGGATCAGCCCAATCAAACTTTTCTCCCTGTGCCGAAATCGGCGGTTGAAGCCCAATCAGTGGAGAAGTCCCTCCCTGAAGAACAGCGAGCGGTTGCGGATCCGGAGCCAGAGATTCCGGAAGAAACAGCCACCGGACTGAATGCTATGGACACCGGGCTGGATATTCTCCGCAGATGCTGGCTTTATACCCCCACCAATCCCCAACAGAACATGCCTCTGATTGTCTACCTCCATGGAGGCAGCGGCAAGGGCGACGATCTGAACCTGATTACCGCAGTGGACGGCTTCCCCAGTTATCTTCAGTCCGGCAGCTTCGGCAATCTGCGTGCCTATGTTTTGATTCCACAGCTGCCTGCCGAGCAAAAGGGCTGGGCGGAGGTTTCGGATCAGTTGTACGAGCTGATTCAAAATCTGCTGGAAACCCGCGGAATTGACCGGGGCAATATTTCTCTGACAGGGCACAGTATGGGTGGAACGGGCACCTGGAGTATTGGCGCTGCGTATCCTTCCTTATTTGCCAGAATCGCACCGCTTTCCGGCAGCGTTCGCTCTCCGGAGAGCACGGCGGCAAAGCTAAGTGACACGCCGGTCTGGGCTTTTGTGGGCACTGAGGACACCATTGTGCCTCCGGAATCCTCGGAGCAGACTATTGGCTGGCTGACGGAGCTGTCGGATCAGGCAAAGATTACGGTTCTGGAGGGTGCCGACCACTTCTGCGTCCCCAGTCTTGCTTATCTGGATGGTGAACGAAATTTGGTCGGTTGGCTGATTGGCGGATAAAAACTGGTGTTCGTCTGCTGAAAATACGCAAATCTCAGCTGCCTGTCAGAACTCACTGGGCGCAAAAACAAAAAAGTCCCATGTCCACACCCTTCGGGCGGCGGACATGGGACTTTTGGCGCTGAGAGATGCTGGGGCTCTGCCGGTAAATTTGGGGATTGACAAAGATAGAACTGTGCTGTATAATCGTTCAAAATAGAACGATAAGGAGGTGCGTGCCATGTTCTTCTGGGATCGGCATAAGGCCATCACGGACTATTATGAGCTGCTTTCGGGCAGGATCTGTCAGCAATACGGTCTGACACAGATGGAGTATGACATTCTGATGTTTTTGCAGAGCAATCCCCAACACAATACGGCAGCTGAGATCGTAAAAGTTCGAAAATCCACAAAGTCGCATGTATCGATTTCTCTGAAACGGCTGGAAGACAGAGGCCTGATTGAAAGAACCCAGAGCCCAGACAATAAGAAGCACATTGAAATTATCTTACAGGAAGCATCGAAGCCCATTATCGAGGCCGGTATAGGGGTTCAGAAGCAATTCGCCAAGGATATTTTGAGCGGATTGACTCAGGAAGAAAAAGACATCTGCGTCCGCGTATTTCGCACGATTTATGAGAATGCGCAGGCACACTTAAATGAAGATTAGGAGCATAAAAAATGAACACAAATCCATACAAGGCAAAAGTCCCGGATATTATGGAGGCAATCTTTGACGCAGGCTACCTGCTGTTCGATCTGGTTGCCGCGATCCTGTTTTTCCTGTTTTCCCATGGAAGCACCCTGTTTCTGCTTTACGGCACCCTGACGTTGGTGCTTTGCGGCGGCGATGCTTTCCATCTGGTGCCCAGAATTCTCCGGGCGGTACATGGCAGCAATGACCGGATTCAGAAGCAGCTGGGCATCGGGCTGCAAGTATCCTCGATTACGATGACGGTATTTTACATTATTCTGATGTACGTCTGGAAATATACCTTTCCTGACCTTTCCATACCCTTTGCGTTGGAAGTCCTCGTCTGGGTATCCGCAGTCATCCGTATTCTGATTTGCCTTTTGCCCCAGAACAACTGGTGCACGGAGGACGGAAACGCCAAACTGTCTTTGCTTCGGAACTCGGTTTTCGCCGTTACCGGAATCTGCGTGATCGCCCTTTATGCCATTTCGGGAAACGCGAATAACTACCACATGACCAGAATGGTGGCGGCCATTATCCTTTCTTTTGGGTGCTATCTTCCGGTAACGCTTTTCAGCAAAACAAAGCCGAAAGTCGGTTTGTTGATGATTCCGAAGACCTGCGCGTATATGTGGATGATTGCAATGGGGCTTCAGCTTCTGTTTCGGTAAAATATGACAGACTGTGGAGGTAACATATGAAAAAACTGGAAAAATTCGTGAGCCTGCTGACAGGGCATTTTGATAATCGGGAGCAGTTCGGCGTTATGAAAGACGCCGGAACCGAATTTCCCTATGCGGAGCATGTGAACACCGTTTGCAATGATAAAATCCAAAACCTTCCCAAGGACTTCAAGGGTCTGTTTGTTGTGGAGGAAAGCTATTATGAAACCAATGGAAAGCGTCATGCGTCGCCCCATCTTTTCCTCTTCACGCAGGCGGAGGACGGTATTCTGCTTTCGTCCTATGAGATTCCGAAAGGGGAAGACAGAAGTTCCTTTTCCTATGCTTCCATGCGGCAGGTGAACTATGAAGATCTGAAGAAATCCGAACGGTTCACACCGGCGCTTTACCGGGAAAAGGACGGCGTTTGGGAAGGCGGCAGCGTCAGTCAGTTCTCGCCGGTTATGAAGCTGAAGCTGTGGGAGAGGTTTTCCGATTCCTGTCTGGAGGTTTCCGAAAGCATTGAAGTGCAGGGAAAGCGAACCTTCGGCTACGATGTCCCCATTGTTTATAAACGGGTGCTGGAATAGCACCGGAAGCGTTTCGTACTATTTCTATCCCCCAAATCCTTTGCAGATCGCTGAAACAGCGGCCTACAGACTGTCGAAAAACCATGTCATTGCGAGGCAGTGCGCACACTGCCGTGGCAATCCCCCGAATTTTCAAACATTTTAGATCCTAAACCAGTGGCTTTTACTTCTATCCGGGGGATTCCCACACCACTTAAGCGGACTGGTTCGGAATGACAACGTATATTGGGGGCTTTTTTGACACGCTGCAGGCCGCTGGAACAGCGGCCTAATAAACCGGTTTTCAACCGTTTTATTAAACGAGGGAAGCTCTGAATAAATCGCTTTCGGCTGAGTCAGAATCTTCTGCCATGATGTAATTTATAAAGGGTGGTTTCCACCAAGTATTACATCATGACTGCGGCTCATTTGTGGTGAATGGAAAACAGTTATGATGAGGGAGGGATGCTTCCAGACCTGATTTGTAGCTGTCAATACACATTCACACAAAGGAGTACGCTATGGAACTGACTTACAAAAAATGCTGGGATTATTACATCCCGAATCTGACACTGGGCGACACGAAGGAGTACAACATCGGCAAATACGGCTGGCTGCGGAGGACATATCTGAAAGAGCATCGGTCTGCCATGTATAATCTGCTATTGGCCACGGAACAGCTTCTGCCCCATCTTGAGGAAGTCGAAACCGCTTGCCAAGAACAGCTGGAGATTATGGAAAAGGCCATGATGGCCCAAGAGGGCGTCACAGAAGCACTCAAGGCCGCTGACCAAATGGAATGGGTACGGCGGTGCAACTCCATTCGTAGCCGTGCGGAGGAAGTCATTTTGCAAGAACTCGTCTACGGATAAGAGGCCAGTCCAGCCCTCACAGTACGCTTTTTAAGCTGCTGTGAGGGCTGGTATTTGTTATTCGTAGAAGTTCCCCTGCTTTACAACATCCTTTGGTGAGAGAATGACAAAGCGTGTATCCCATTGCCCGGAGACCAGCTTTTCCAGCAGAATATTGCTGCCCGGAACAAAGTCCAGTTCCGCGTGAATCTGATCCGCGTCCCGCTGTGCCTGCTCGACATAGTTAGGATCATAGCAGTCATACAGCCCGTTGTCCACAATATCCAGGTAGTAGTAATGCTCAAAGTACATCTGAAACACGGCTTCTGCCATCTCTTTGTCATACTTTTCCATCAAGCTGTCATAGATGGCACGGATCGAAAATCCACTCTGCTTGTCCCCAAACAAGTACATATGTCCGGGCTGTTTCAGGTCTGGGGAATAGGTATCCTCCGTAGTTAAGGTCAGAGCAACGCAGTCGGCAACTTTCGGAATGACAAGCCGCTTGCCGCAGGAAACATCTTGCCAGGAGCCGCCGCAAAATCCCATGGCAACCAGCACCGTATCCACTTCCTCCGGAAGCGCCGCAAGTGTTTCCAAAATGTGCTGTCTCATTTTGGCCGGGTCATCATGGTAGGCTCTATCCAATTCATATACAGGATAGTTTGTTTTGGAAAATTCCTGGGCGCATTGAACGGCCTTTCGGAGCGTGGTGCAGGCAAGAACTACACTGTTCATCGTTTCACTCCTCACTGGACGCGATGCCATAAACGGCACGGTATTCTTTGTACATCTGAAGCATACTTTCCTTTGCGCAGCCCAAATAACCGCGTTCCTGACTGATTCGGCCCAGGAGCAAATTTCCCTGGTAGACCGCAATCAGCCTCTCGGACAGGACATCCGCATGAGGCTGAGAAAGCCCGGATTGCAGCAGCACACCGCGAAACAGCGCCTGGAATTGTGTTAAGCCATTCAGGTAACTTTTTGCGATTTCTGGCCGCTGAAATGCCAGCTCCATCCCCATAACTGCAAAAGGGCACCCACGAAGCGCCGAACCAGCGGACAGATTCTCCAAATACGCAAAAACATCCTTCACAAATTCTTCCCAAGTACGATTGGCGGCAAATACCCGCATTTTATCCAGAAGCGCTGCCTGATAGTAGGAAACTACGGCCACGGCCAGTTCCTCTTTGCTTTTGAAGTAGAAGTAGAATGATCCTTTGGGCAGCCCGGAAGCATTCAGTATTTCGCTGATGCCGGTTGCGGCATAACCATTTTTCCAGAATAACTCTGCGGCGCAATCAATCAAACGCTGCCTGGACTGCTCACCCTTTGTCATTACCCGCTGCCTCCTTTAACCGGCCCATCACATGACTGAGCGCAAACATCATGGTTTCATAGTGCATATATTCCAGAATATTTTTATCAACCAAAATCTGCAAGCTGGCGGGGAACTCGTCATCCGCATCCCAAAAGCGCAGAATCATAGAAAGGAAGGGAAACATCTCTATACGGAATGCTACGTCTCCCCCTTTTTCCTCCGTACCGCCAAGCGCCTTACAAGCCCCGGCAAGCAGAGCGGTTTTGCCCTGAAAAAAGTCAATGGTTTTCTGGAAGAAACTCCCGCCTCTGGAAAGGGAACCAGTTTGAACAGAGGATAGGCCATTCATATTAACGAATACCCCTGCAGGGTGACAACCGGCTTTCGCATAGCAAAGCACATCATAGATGGTCATGGCCTCATTATAATCGGCTTCCTGCGTCGCTGCTTCATCCACTTGCTGAACCATCCCGGTATGTCGGTCAATGCGATAGTTACGCCCAACAAAAGGAATATACAGGTATCCAGCATCGGATTCCAGCGAGAATCTGCGGATCATCTGTTCCTGGTCATAGCGCAGAAACACGCCTGCCATTTCGTTTTTCATTTTCTCATAGTTTGAAAATCTCTCACCCATAGAAATACCCCCATGCACATGATTTTTTATTATAGACCGTTCGGTCTATAATGTCAATAACCATAGGATACCACTGTGGCATGGTAAATTTTCAAGGGATAATGCAAAAGCCCTCACAGCAGCCGCTTGTGGCTGCTGTGAGGGCTTTTTGGCTGTTATTTCTCGGATTCTTTGCTTTTGACCTGAGATTTATATACGTTATACTGATTCTTGCACCTGGGACTGCAAAACTCCGCGTTGGAGCGGTTGCTTAGAAATACCTGCCGACATTGTTTACATAACTTTAGCGGTTTGGCATCATCCACCAGCATAAAGCTGAACATCATCTGAATCCCAAGCAGCAGAGAATGGAAATCCCAGAAAAGTGTAGGCTTGTCCAGAAGCTCAATATGGTAAGTGGGCGCAATGCCGCCGAAAGCCTTCATGGACTGCCGGAGAAGCTGGCGGCTGTCATCATCAAGAGGGTCATTGTAGTAGAAGAACGAACTGGACAGGTTGAAGGCCCAATCCTTGAGCTGTTGGGCTACCCAGTCGTAGGGCTCCGCGTACTGGCGCTGGAAGCTCATATTTTTTGCCATTGGCTCGTCGCTGAACGTCATGGTCAGTGCCATCATTATGCGGTCCCCGGAAACGCTCCAACAGGATTCTACGCCTCGTTTGACCACATCCAGCTTTTCAAAGGGGAAGAACATGGACAGGTAGTCCTCTGTGGACATCGTTTCCGCTTTTATAAAGTGGTTCTTTGGGAGGTAGACAGCCTCGTACTCCATGAAGGACGGCGTGGTAGGCAGGGCGGTCAGAAAGCCCAAAAGGCCGTAGTGGGTGACAAACTCCAGGATGGCCTTTTCTACTTCGGCAGTGGGCTTCTGTCCCATCATCAGCATCCCCACATTCAGCGCGTCCAGGACAATGCCGGGAGCTTCTTTCAGCGGGTTATATACGCATGGCTTTGCATTCTTTCCGGGCATGATATAGCGCTTGCCATCCGGTGCCGTTTTCAGCTCATAGCTGTCATACCGCACCCAGCAGGAGCGGGAGTTTTCAAAAATGTTCTTCATAGCGATTCCTCTTAACCGGTAATCTGTTTTCACTGAATCCTATTATCATAGTATCAGCTGCTCTTTGCATCGTCAAGGGCAGCTTTTTTCTGTCTGGGCTTTGTCTTGTTTTCTCTTGGGATTGCCGCATTCTTCCCCTGCTCCCTGACAGCCTTTTCGTATTCTTCCAGAAATGTCTGTTCCCGCTTTGTCAGGTGCTGGCTGCCAATCAGATGGTCATACATCCGCTTTTGGAGCTTGGCACAGATGTTTTTTCGCTGCTTACGGATATTCCGGTCCGACTGGTGCCGCATTTCCGCGAGGCGGGTGGTGCTGTACAGACGCACGAACAGAAAGTACAGGATTTCCTGCTGGTCCTCGTTCAAATCCCGCAGCAGATCGGAGATAAAGGCATTCCCCGCCAAATTGTGCAGCTCATGGGGACAGTCAAAGAGGATGTCCAGGAAGTTTCCGTGGCAAAGCTGCCGGAATGCGGGATCGTTCATCCAGATCGGCGCAATGGAGGGATTGGGAATGGTCTGGTACTCCAAAGGCACATCTCCCCGGAGGTTTTCGTGATCCCGCTCCCGGCGCTCTCGGTTCTGGTCCAGCTTGTCCCACTGGTTGATGACCGCTTGGAAATCCGCCTCGGTTCTGGCCGCCTCCTCCAGCCGCCGAAGCGCCTCAGCCTTTATCTCCCGTTTCAGCCGTTTGTCACTGGTGGGGGCGGCTTCCTCTACCTCGTCCTCCAACTCCGAGTCATAGTCCCTGGGATGTTCGTCCCGCACCAAGGACTGCTCAAACTCTGCCCGCCGCTCCTGGGAGATTGCGTTTTCCAATGTTTCATTTTCTGAAATATCTTCTGCCGCGTCAATTTCTTCCTGACTGTCAAAGAAATCCTCGGACGGCCATTCCTCATACCACATCTTTGCCATGGCGTTACCTCACAGGGCATATACTGTTCTTTCATTATAATAAGAACATATGTTCGTGTCAACAATTTTCTGTGATACGGCTTTGGAACGCGGCTGCTATGAATCTTCTTTCCATTTACAAAAAATTCATATCACTTTTCCCGAAAATGGTTCCGATTTACATACCGTAATTCTCCTATCTGTGAAAGCGGTAATCCAGATATGCGTTATTTGGATTACTTCTAAGCTGGCATTCAGAGAAAAGGGAGGAATCATTGATGCGAATGCGATATGGGTAGTCAGACGAATTTTTCACAGCTGCAAAGAGAGAAACGCAAAAACATTTTCACAGCCGCGTTTAAGACGCGGAGAAAGCGAGGTCTATGGCAGAAAACAAAAACGTATTTTTAACCCGACACATCGGACACACCATCTATCGGGTGCGTGTCCATCTCAGCGAAACCGCAGAGGAAACCATGGAGGATAAAATTCTCCGGTTGATCCGCAATGATGGGATGACAAACGGTCCGGACTGTGGTATACTGGGCGTACCACAAATGAGCCGTCAGTCTGAAAGGAGTGCCTGATATGGCAGCCAGACAGACGGAAGAACAAAAAATCACCGCCCTCTATGAGCGGCTTTCCCGTGACGATGATGTTGCGGGAGACTCGAACTCCATTCTGAACCAAAAGCGTTACCTGGAATCCTACGCACAGCAGCGGGGCTACACCAATATCGTCCACTACACGGACGATGGGTGGTCCGGTGGCAATTTTGAGCGGCCCGGCTGGAAAAAGCTGGTGGCCGACATTGAGGCGGGCAGGGTTGCTCACCTGCTGTGCAAGGACATGAGCAGAATCGGCAGAAACTATCTGCAAACGGGATTCTACACAGAGGTAATGTTCCGGCAGTATGGGGTTCATTTTGTTGCTGTGGCGAATAACATCGACAGCGACATCCAGGAGACCAGCGAGTTTGCCCCGTTTATGAATATCATGAACGAGTGGTATCTGCGGGATCAGTCCAAGAAAGTAAAGGCGGCCTATGCCATCAAGGGAAAGTCCGGGAAGCCAATCACAAACCGACCTTTGTACGGCTATCAAAAAGATCCTGCTAACAAAGATCACTGGATCATAGATGCGGAAGCGGCGGCAGTTGTACGCAGAATCTTTCAGCTCTCCATTGAAGGTCACGGTGCTTACGAAATAGCCAAGATATTGCGGGACGAAAAGGCCGAGTGCCCCGGATACCACCATGCCAAACTGCGGATTCTCCGGGACGGTAGCAGTGCAGAGAGCGCTGAAAATCCATACCCGCCATATGACTGGTATGGGAACACCGTTACAGCTATTTTGTCCAAGCCGGAGTATATGGGGCACACGGTAAATTTCCGCACTTACGCAAAATCCTATCGGGACAAGCGGGTTGTAAATGATCCGGAGGACTGGCTGATTTTTGAAAACACTCATGAGCCAATCGTAGACCCGGAAACCTGGCAGCTGGCCCAGCGAACCAGACAGACCGTTCGCAGGACTGACACAACCGGCGTTGCCAACCCGCTGACAGGTCTGGTATTCTGTGCGGACTGCGGCGCGAAAATGTACAACCGCCGTGGAAAGCACACCGTCAATGGCAGGACTTATGCCGGGGACACCTACAATTGCTCTACCTACGAATTGGATCGGGAACGGGTCACTCAGAAGTGCTTTTCTCACAGCATCAGTACCAGGGCGCTCAATACACTGTTACTGGATGCCATACGCCTGACAGCAGCCTATGCCATTCAGAATCGGGAAGATTTCATCCAGAAAGTGCGCAGTGTCTCCCAAATTCAGCAGCAGGAGGCCGCAAAGGAGCTGAAACGGAAAATCGCCAAAGCCCAGAAACGGATTGCGGAACTGGATATATTGATTAAGAAGCTCTATGAGACTTACGCAATGGGCAAATTAGAGGAAAAGCGTTTTGACTTGTTGTCCGGCGAGTACGAGAAGGAGCAGGCGGAGCTGGAACAGATTTTGGCGGCTGATCAAACGAATTTGGACCAGTTCCAGGAGGACACGGAGCGAGCAGATCAATTTTTGGCGTTGGCAAAGAAATATACGGACTTCTCCAAGCTTACTCCCGCCATGCTCCATGAATTTGTGGATAAGATTCTTGTTCACGCGCCGGACAGGAGCAGCGGCGAACGTGTCCAGGAGGTTGACATTTATTTCCGGTTCATTGGACAGTTTGAGATTCCTGTACCTGATCCAACACCAGAGGAAATTTCAAAAGAAGAACTCCGGAAAAAGAAACACCGTGCCAACCAAAAGCGATATTTGCGTCAGAAGGCACGTATTCTGGCCGGAGAACTCAATCCTCCGTACACAATGACTTGCCAATGCTGTGGGAAGGTATTTACGGCGAAACGCATCGATGCCAAGTATTGCAGTTCCGGCTGTCGGCAGAAATTCTATTCACAGAATCGAAAGAAAACCAATGTACCAAGTATCCCAGAAAGTGTATAAATTTATCTGCGGCTTGTCCCTAACCGGGCAAGCCGTTTTTTGTACCCAAAATCATTTTTAAGTCCGCAAAGCGGCAGAAAGGAATCTTTATTTATGAACAACAACACAATCATCCTCGGCATTGACCACGGCTACGGCAACATCAAGACCGCCCACACCTGCTTCCCCACCGGTGTTACCACCCACGAGAAAGAACCAACATTCCACAATGACCTGCTTATCTACGACGGTCATTTCTACACCATTGGCGAGGGGCACAAGGAGTTCACCGCCGACAAGATGATGGACAGCGACTACTATGTGCTGACCCTGGCGGCCATTGCCAAGGAGCTAAGCCTTCGGCGGCTGACTGCGGCCAAGGCCTATCTTGCCGTTGGCCTGCCTCTGACGTGGGTCAGCGAGCAGAAGGACAGCTTCCGTGCCTACCTCCTGCACAACGAGAGCGTGGATTTCTCCTACCAGGACACGGATTATCATGTAGAGTTTGTGGGCACTGACATTTATCCGCAGGGCTTCGCCGCCGTTGCGGCTAATCTCCGGGCGTTCCCCGGAACCAATATGCTCTGCGACATTGGCAATGGGACTATGAACATCATGTATATCAACGAGTTCCGGCCCGTCCTGAGCAATTGCTACACGGAGAAATTCGGCACCCATCAGTGTATGCTGGCGGTCCGGGAGACCATTCTGCGGCAGTTCGGCAAGACGCTGAATGACGCGACCATTGAGCGGGTACTGCGGGAAGGAACTGCGGACATAGCACCCAGGTATCTGAACGCCATCCGGCAGACTGCTTCTGAGTATGTGGACGGTATTTTCCGCAGGCTTCGGGAGCATGAGTATGACCCGGAGCTGATGCGCCTGTATGTGCTGGGCGGCGGTGGCTGCCTTGTGCGGAACTTTGGCAAATACGAAAAGGGGCGGGTGTTCTTCAATGACGACATTTGTGCCACAGCCAAGGGATATGAGCTTATGACCACCCGCAGAATCCAGAAGGAGGGCGGGATCGTATGAAGCGGCTCTACACGACCACTCTGCGGCTGAATCTGGAAAACGAGGCAGACCGGCAGGCTATGGAGCATTTGCGGCGGCTGGATCGGAAGAAGTACCGCTCTGTAAACAGCGCCGTGATTACTGCCATCAACGCCTACTTTTCCAGACAGGAGCAACTAGAGGCTGACCCCTATCTGGAAACCCGCGAGAAAGAGGACACTTTTCTTCAGCGGGTAATTGACACCATCCAAACCGCCCAGCAGCCATCCCAGACCTCTGGATTGGCTGCCCTGCTCCAACTGCTGCAAGGGACGCAGGCCGCGCCACCGGCTTCTGCCAAGGAGGTTGCGGCTAATAACAGTACGGATTGGGACGCGGCGCTGGATTTTGTGGGGAGTTTTTGATACCAGCCAATGCCAACTTTGACAGCAAAACGTCTGCAAGGGTGTCGTGGAACGCGACGCCCTTCCACTTTTTAATATCAATTTCGGATTTCCTACTACCAATGAGAATACAAATCTAAATATTTTGCTATTAGTTTCTCAAGCAAAAGAAAATCTACCACCATAATTCCGCCGCCTGATACAATTTGCCGGTATCAGGCGGCTTTTTTACTACCACAAAGGAGGATTTTACCACTATGACAGATACAGAAAAAGTGCTCTTGCAGGCTCAACACCGATTGGAGGAAGCCCAGGCGCGAAACCGAGTGAAAGAGCGAAAGGCACGGACACGCAGGCTCATTCAGATCGGGGCAATTCTGGAAAAGGTGCTGCCAGAGGTGCGGACGATGGAGCCGCAGACATTGGAGGAATACCTATTACGAAGAATACCACGAAAAGACTAAAGCACTCAGAAGGTCTCCGGGCAACCGGAGGCCGTTTTCTTTTCCCGAAGGGCGCACTTACTCACCACCTCGTCGTCGCAAAGTCCGCTTACCTCCGTTTCCGCCTTTGGCGAAAACTGCGGCCACTCCCTTGCTCCTCCTCTCCCCACAAAGCAGGCTTTGTGGGGCCCCCTTTCCGGCGGTGGTACTGCTGCTTCGCATCAGCCGTGCGCTCTCCGAGGGGAATGCGGCTCCTGCGGGAGCCTATGGACAATGCCGCACTTCTGCGGAAGTGCCGTCATTGTCCACGCATGGCGCAGCCGTTTCCTGCTGGAAACAACTGCGGCCCTGCCTGCGAAAACCTGCCACCGGCAGCTTTGTCGCAGAGATGGACGGCGCACACGCACCGTCCATTTTCTCTTTTGCGAAAGAGAAACAGAAAAGGGAGCGAGGTGATACGTTCTGGCAATCTACCATTTGGAGGCAAAGGTGGTCAGCCGTGGGGCTGGCCGTTCTGCTGCCGCCGCGGCGGCCTATCTGAGCTGTTCCCGGATTTACAATGACTATGACGGGGTGCAGCATGACTACACCCGGAAGCAGGGGCTTGTTTGGCAACAAGTGTTCCTGCCACTGCAAGCACCCTCGGAATGGCAGGACCGGGAAAAGCTCTGGAATGCAGTAGAGGCAGCGGAAAAAGCAAAGGATAGCCGCCTTGCGCGGGA
>CAKTXO010000014.1 GCA_934630985.1 uncultured Oscillospiraceae bacterium
TCATCTGGGGTGAAATGGTATTTTTCCATAATGTCTTGCAGGGGGAAGGGATTGGGCTTGCGCAGTTCCTCCGGGTAATCCCAGCCGTAGATTGCGTCGGGGCGGACGCCGAAATGGGTGTCGTAGTCCCGGGTGATGTTGACGACGCTGGAATGGGACACCACGCAGATCATGCCCCCTTCTTCCTTTTGCCGCCGGATGACCCGGCCGATGTCCGGGAAAGCGTCGGGAGTGTGGCACATAACGTAGTCCATCCAGCCGTGGTATTCGTCCTCCAACTCCTGGGGGGTAAAATTCCAGCGTTTGCGGCACATTTCCGCGAAGCCCAGGCTGTAGCAGTCCTGGGCGAACTGCGCAAGGCTCACGGTCTGACCTGGGCGATACTGGTCGAGAATGTAGCAGAAGAAGGGATAACCGATGGTTCGTTCGCTTTGCACCACGGTGTCGTCGTGATCGAGCACCAGGCAGGGGTATTTGAGCATGGATCTTTCCTCCATAGATATCTTTCTGCCGCTATTATAGCAAAATTCCCCCGGAGGCGCAACCGAAAATTACCACTTGTATTATACGAACAAATGTATTATAATTAGTACAAAACAGAGCGGCAAATGGATATGCTGTCATTGCGAACTAGTCCGAACTGAAATATAGAAGATGTCATTACGAACCAGTGGTGCTCCGCGCAGCGAATTTGAAATGATAATGACTGCCAGTGGCAGTCATACCATAATTTGTCGCAGCACTGGTGTGGCCCCTTCCAGGGATTCCCCCCCGGTCACAATCCCCCGGTTCTTCCGAGAGCTTGAATGTAGCGTATGTCATTGCGAGGAGGCCAGCGGCCGACGTGGCAATCCGTATTCCTCGTTCCCCCTTTGGCTTCCGCATTATTTTTTGATAGTTCCAGTAGCGACCTCATCCGCCCTCCGGGCACCTTCTCCTCCCAGGAGAAGGCTTAGAGGAACGGATTGCCACGCCAGTGTGCGCACTGGCTCGCAATGACATGCGTTTTTCGACAGTCAGAAAAAGAACCGTAACAGAAGGTGAAAGGTATGCAGAAGGTGTGTCCGGTGGATGTGATCGCCATGTACAGCGCGTCCGGGGAAATTCGTCCCCTGCGGCTGCGGCTGGAAGACGAGACCCATCAGCTCATGCGCGTTGACATTGAGGAAATCGTGAATATCCGGCAGGTGCAGTATGTGGGCATCGAGGCTACGGTGTTTCTGTGCCGAGCTACCGTCCGGCAGCGTCTGTGGCTCTTCGAGCTGAAATACACCATCCGAACCCATACCTGGAGCCTGATGAGGAAGGTGTGCTGAGATGAGCCAAAGGGTGATTTTTCATGTGGATGCCAACTCCGCCTTTTTGAGCTGGAGCGCGGCCTATCGGGTGAAGGTGCTTGGGGAAAGCCAAGACTTGCGGCTGGTGCCCTCGGCGGTGGCGGGAGACAAGGCCTCCCGGCACAGTATCATTCTGGCAAAATCCACTCCGGCGAAAAAATACGGCATCCAGACGGGAGAGCCTCTGTTTCAGGCCTTGGAAAAGTGCCCGGAGCTGGTGGTGATCCCCCCGGATTACGGTTTGTACGTCCAGGCCTCCCGGCACTTTGTAGCCATGCTCCGGGAGTTTTCCCCGTCAGTGGAGCAGTACTCCATTGACGAGGCCTGGGTGGATATGACGGGCACCCAGCGGCTCTGGGGGCCGCCCCGGCTGGCGGCGGAGTTGATGCGCAGACGCATCTGGGAGGAGCTGGGCTTTACGGTGAACATCGGCATTTCCTCCAACAAGCTGCTGGCGAAAATGGCGGGAGATTTCGAAAAGCCCAATAAGGTACATACCCTGTTCCCGGAGGAAATGGAGCAAAAATTTTATCCGCTGCCGGTGCGGGATCTGTTTCTCGTGGGCGGCGCCACGGAACGGAAGCTGCAAAGAATGGGCATCTACACCATCGGTGACCTGGCAAAGGCGGATGTGAAGATGGTAAAGCGGCGGCTGGGCAAGCAGGGAGAGATGCTCTGGCATTTTGCCAACGGGCGCAACGCCGATGCGGTGACCCCGGAGCCCGCGGAAAACAAGGGCTACAGCAACGCCACCACCACCGCCCACGATGTGGTGACCCGAGAGGAGGGCTGCCAGGTGCTGCTGAGCCTGTGCGAAACCGTGGCTGCCCGTCTGCGCAAGGACGGAAAGTGCGGCAGCTGTGTGAGCATCCATCTGAGAACCAACGAATTCCGGCATTTTTCCCATCAGCGGGTGCTGAGTGGTGCCACGAACATCACGACCGAGCTGTTTGCCGCGGTGTGCCAGCTTTTTGACGAGGCCTGGGACGGAATCACGCCTCTGCGGCAGCTGGGGGTTCAGGTGACCCGGCTTTCCGGGGAGCCTTACCAGCAGTTTGATTTCTTTTCGGGGATGGATCCCAAGCAGTTTGAGCGGAAGCTGCGGCTGGACGAGACGGTAGACGCCCTCCGGGACAAATACGGAGAGAACATCATCTGCCGGGCGAAATTCTCCGATGGCAGTATGCCCCACATGGCTGGCGGACTGAGCAAAGAACGGCGCACCGGGGTGACCAAGCCGGTTGCGGAGGAATTTGAGGTAGAAAAGTAGAATAAAATAGGGTATAATCAGTGCACCAAAATGTCGGAATATCCGGGGGATTGTGACCGGGGGGAATCCCTGGAAGGGGCCACACCAGTGACATCGGTCACTGGTTCGCAATGACACGGTTTTTCGGACGGAGAAATAGAAAACTGGAGGGAGAGATATGGCCATTGTAACCTTCTACAACTGCGATCCCAAGGATGCGCCGAAGACCACCATGCCGGCTCATCTGGGAGCCAACGCGGTGATTACCTGCCGGGGACGGCTGCTGCTGGAAAAGCGGCGGGATTCCGACATCTGGGGCCTCATCGGCGGCGGGTGCAAAAAGAGCGAGACCGGACTTCAGGCCATCGTCCGGGAGACTTATGAGGAGCTGGGGCTGCGGATTCCCAGGGAGCGATTCCGGAAGCTGGCGGTTTACGACAATCCGGGCAGGATCGCCGCCTTCCGGGACGGAAGCGTCTGGCGGATGGTGATCGTGGTCTACGGCCTGGAGCTGCCGGAGGAGCCGGAAATGCGGATCAGCGTGGAATCGAAAGAACTGCGGTTTTTCACCCGGGAGGAAATCGGGAAAATCGAGATTGCCGTGACCCACCGGGATATTGTCCGGGATTGGTTTGAAAATGTACCGTAAAAATATTCACTGACTGTGCCGGGAAAGGAAAAATCTGTCGGATTTCCTACCAAACAACCGGGGAGATTCCGGGAAGACAAAAGATTTCGGATTAGGGTCTATCTGAAAACCGGGAATATGACCAACGGCGAGGGATTTTCCGCCTGATGAAGCCATTTTTTTGCAGGAATACTCTGGGTATTGCAAGAAAAAATGGTGCCCAGCAGGTGGAAAAGATCCGCTGTTTGGGCGTGTTGACGGTTTTCAGATAGACCCTAAATAAATACTTGTATATTCGGCTATGATATGCTAAAATAGGAGTTGACGGTGCAGTATTCTAGTCGTAGTGACCATTTTCCAGGAAGGGCCTAAAAATCCTTTGAAGGGCACATCGATGAAGTCCCTGGTGTCTGCTTATTACGCCCAGTTTTGGGTGGATGCTGGGGGTTAAGGATCCAGGGCGCGTCCCAATGGCATGGGGCATACGACCCGGTTTCCGTGGAGACTTGAACCTTGTGCGACGACGGGCAGAACCCATGTGGGCCCCGCCGCGTACGAATCAGGTATGAACCTGCAAGGCGGTGCACAGAATCGTGTGCTGTGTGCAGCGTAGCCTGCCTTGAAGTGAACATGCGGGGAAGGGAGAACAGGCCGCCGCTGCCGTGGCCACGGCCAGCGCGGTTATTGCTCCCGGAAACCATGCTTGCAAAAGAGGCTAAGATTATGGAACACTCCGCCGTGGAAAACACCTAGGCTGTCCGAAAGGGGCAGGCAGGGGATTGCAGTACGGACTAAGTGGCAATCGGGTACTCATTTTTTTGGCAACACTTGAGCCTGGGGATTAAACGGAAACGACCTGTGCGGCAACGGCAGGTTCCCCTCGGTGAAAAACAACCCGACCTAAGCCGTAAGATTTATCCTGCCTGCCGCCGTCATTTCTTTGACTATTCTGTTTCGAGGAGAATCTTCTGTGGCAAAATCCCATACAGACGCTTCCCAAAAGGAACGTTTACGGACGATCCAGTGGGTCGTCACGGTCTTTTTCACAACACTCGTGGTTTCCGGCCTCATCGGCCTGGTCTCCGATGAGGTTATGGCCAGCAGCTCTCTTCCCGTGGCCTTCGGGATTCTGCTCTTTATCGTGCTGCTGGGCATTGTTTTTGACATTATCGGCATGGCGGTAGCCAGTGCCGATGAAAAGCCCTTTCATTCCATGGCGGCTCGGAAGGTGCCGGGCGCTCAGGAGGCCATCCGGCTGCTGCGCAATGCCGAGCGGGTCAGCTCCATCTGCAATGACGTGGTGGGGGATATCTGCGGCGTCGTCTCCGGCAGCGCGTCGGCAACCATCGCGGCGCTGATCCTGACCCATGTGGATACCGCCTGGCCCAGAGGGGTTTCCCTGGTCATGTCCTCGTTGGTGGCAGGACTGACTGTGGGAGGAAAGGCCATCGGCAAAACCTTCGCGGTCAGCTCCTGCACCCAGATCGTGCACATGGTAGGGCGGCTTCTGGGTGCCTGGAACCGGCTGAAGAAAAAGAAATCAAAACGTTAGGTTGTGTCAGAATTGGACATTTTACAGAGAGTAAACAGCCATGAGGATCTGCTGAAGCTCAGTGACGGCGAGCGAAATCAACTGTGCGACGAAATCCGGCAGTTTCTGATTTCCAGCGTGGCAAAAACCGGCGGACATCTGGCGGGAAACCTGGGTGTGGTGGAGCTGAGCGTTGCCATCGAGCTGGTGTTTAATACGAATATCGACCGCTTGGTATTTGACGTGGGTCATCAGTCTTATGTGCATAAGCTGCTCACCGGCCGCCGGGCGGATTTTGCGCGTCTGCGGCAGTACGGCGGCATCTCCGGCTTCCCCAAGCCGGAGGAGAGCGACACCGATGCCTTTGTGGCGGGACATGCCTCCAGTTCCGTTTCCATTGCCCTGGGGATGGCAAGAGCCAGAACCCTGCTTCAGGAGAATTACGACGTGGTGGCGCTCATCGGCGACGGCGCCCTCACCGGCGGCATGGCCTACGAGGGACTCAACGACGCGGCGGTCAGCGGCGAGCCCATGGTGATTATCGTCAACGACAACACCATGTCCATCGGCAAAAACGTAGGCGGCCTGTCCAGCCATCTGTCTCGGCTCCGTTCCAGCGACAATTATCTGGATGCCAAGCGAGCCTACCGGCGGTTTATGAAGAAAACCGCCCTGGGCAGCGCTGTTTATAATTTCAGCAGCCGGGTGAAGAACAAGCTGAAACGGCTGCTGCTGCCTGCTACCATTTTTGAGAATATGGGCTTTACTTACCTGGGGCCGGCAGACGGCCACGACCTGCCGGGACTGGTGTCCCTGCTGTCGTCCGCCCGGGAACTGCGGGAGCCGGTGGTGGTACATGTGGTGACCCGGAAGGGCAAGGGCTATCCCTTTGCCGAGGAGGATCCGGCGAAATTCCACGGAATCGGAAAATTTGACCCGGAAACCGGCAAGAAGCTGGGCGCCAAGGTGGTCACTTACTCCGACAGCTTCGGCGCAACCATGCAGGCGCTGGCCCGACAGGATAAGCGGGTGTGTGCCATTACCGCGGCCATGCCCGGAGGCACGGGACTGCTGGCCTTCCAGCGGGAATTCCCGAAGCGCACCTTCGATGTGGGCATTGCGGAGGAACACGCGGTGTCCATGGCCGGCGGACTGGCCAAACAGGGGATGGTTCCGGTAGTGGCGCTGTATTCTACTTTTTTACAGCGGGGGTTCGATCAGATTATGCAGGACGCAGCACTGCTGCACCTGCATGTGGTGTTTGCCATCGACCGGGCAGGCCTGGTGGGAGACGACGGCCCTACGCACCACGGCGTGTTTGACATCGGCTTTTTGAAGCAGATGCCGGGGATGCGGATTCTGAATCCTGCCAGTCTGGCAGAGCAGAAGGATATGCTCCGCTGGGCGGTGCGGGATTACGACGGCCCGGTGGCCATTCGCTATCCCAGAGGCACCGAGGGCAGCTATAAAGAAAGCGGCTGGCATGGCCTGGAGGGCAGCCTGGTGCAATGCCACCGGGAAGGCACAGAGGTAGCCCTGATTACTTATGGCTCGACGCTCGACAATGTGCTGGCGGCAGCCGAGCAATTGAAAGAGCAGGGAATCGAGGCCTGCATCCTTCGGCTGCTCAGTGTGTGGCCTTTGCCCGCCGAAGAGCTGGCGGCACGCCTGGAAAAAATCCCACAGGCAGTCATTATTGAGGAAACGGCCTCCGGTTCCGGAATCCGGGAAAGCCTGGGCTGGACGTTGGAGGAAATTCTGCCGGGATGTAAAATTCACGGCATTGACCTGGGCGGGGACTTCGTGCCCCACGGTTCCCTGAAGGAGCTGTATCGGCGGTGCGGGCTGGACAGCGATTCCATTGCCGCATATGTAAGGAAGGTGCTTGCCCGGTGAAAGTGAAAAAACGACTGGATGTTCTGCTTACCGAGCAGGGCTACGCGGATACCCGCTCCAAGGCGCAGGCCATTATTATGAGCGGACTGGTATATGTCAACGGACAGAAGGCGGACAAGCCCGGAGTTTCCTATGAGGAAACCGTGAGCCTGGAGGTTCGGGGGGCGGTGTGCCCCTATGTCAGCCGGGGCGGTCTGAAGCTGGAAAAGGCACTGCGGGACTTCGGCGTGAAGCCCGAGGGATATGTGTGCAGCGATTCCGGCGCTTCCACCGGGGGCTTTACGGACTGCCTGCTCCAGCAGGGGGCGAAAAAGGTCTTCGCCATCGATGTGGGCTACGGTCAGCTGGACTGGAAAATTCGCAGCGATCCCCGGGTGGTGGTCATGGAGCGCACCAATATCCGCTATGTGACCCCGGAGCAGCTGGGAGAGCCCCTGGATTTGTCCGTGGTGGATGTGAGCTTTATCTCCCTGAAAATTGTCCTGCCTGCCATTAAGGCTCTTCTCAAGCCCACCGGTCAGGTGCTCTGCCTGATCAAGCCCCAGTTTGAGGCGGGGAAGGAAAAGGTGGGCAAGAAGGGGGTCGTCCGGGAACCGGCTACCCACAAGGAGGTGCTGGACGGCTTCGTGGCGCTGGCAGACGAGCTGGGCTTTCGGATCCTGGGTCTGACCTTCTCTCCGGTGAAGGGGCCGGAAGGAAACATTGAGTTTCTGGGGCATCTGAGCCTTGCGGACGTGCCCGGCATTTGCCCGGATACGGCACTCGTTGTGGAGCAGGCTCATAAGACGCTGGACAAGGGGGAATAAGAAGTGAAAAATGTGATTCTTACCCCCAATCCCTATCGGGATAAGAATTTTCAGACCGTCCGGGAGGCGGCGAAAATTCTGAAGGAGGCCGGGGTCAACACCCGGATTTGTCTCCCTTTTGAGGTGGATCGAAGCTATGAGCTTCCCAGAGACCTGCGGTTTTCCCGGCTGGATCGGGAGCTTCCCAACGCGGAGATGGTGATTTGCTTCGGCGGAGACGGCACGATTCTGCACATGGCCAAGGCCGCTACCCGGAAGGGAATTCCCATTCTGGGGGTCAACATCGGCACCATGGGCTTTATGGCGGAGCTGGAAAGCACGGAGCTGGACAAGCTGACAAGGGTTGCCCGGGGGGAATACACCCTGGACAGCCGGATGATGCTGGACGTGACCGTCCAGCGGGAGCGGGACATTCTGTTTCACGACATCTGCCTGAACGACGTGGTGGTGACAAAAGGGGCGGTGGCTCGGATTGTCCATCTGTGCGTCAAGTGCGACGGCGTCAGCGCCATGGAATTCGGCGGTGACGGCGTGGTGGTCTCCACCCCCACCGGCTCCACGGCTTACAGCTATTCCGCCGGAGGCCCCATTGTGGAGCCGGAGGCGAAAAATATCATCATTACTCCCATCTGCGCCCACGAGATCGGAAGCCGGTGCATTGTGGCCTCCGACAAGCGCGTGGTGAGCGTGGAGCAGGTGCTCAACGCCCGGCGCAACGCTTACCTGTCCGTAGACGGCGGACGGGCGGTGCGGCTGAATATGGGGGATGTGGCCACCATCCGGAAATCCCATTTGGAGACCCGGCTGGTGCGGCTGAAGGAGCGAAGCTTCTATGATGTTGTCAGCTCCAAGTTCAGTAAGTGAGAAAGGGGAATGGGCAGTGAAATCCAAACGACAGGCGAAAATCATGGAAATCATCTCCACCACCAATGTGGAGACCCAGGAGCAGCTTTTGCAGGCTTTGCGGGACGCAGGCTTTAACAGCACTCAGGCTACCATTTCCCGGGACATCAAGGAGCTGCGGATCATCAAGGAGCTGACAAGCTTCGGAACCTACCACTACACGGCGGCGGCCAGAGAAGTGCCCGGTACCTTCACGGGACGGCTCAACACCATTTTCCGGGAGTGCGTCACCAGCTTCGACTATGCCCAGAACATCATCGTCATTCACACCCTGCCGGGTCTTGCCAACGCGGCGGCCTCGGCGCTGGATACCATGAGCCGGAGTGTGGTGCTTGGTAGCATCGCGGGCGATGATACGGTGATGGTCATTATGCGCGATACCAACGCCGCGGCGGCCTTCTGCGGAGAAATCCGGAACCTGCTGAACTAAAGGAAGGGGGAGCGGTCATGCTGAGCTTACTGCACATTGAGAATATTGCGGTCATTGAGTGTGCGGATATTTCCTTTGACCGTGGCTTCAATGTCCTCACCGGTGAAACCGGCGCAGGTAAATCCATTGTCATCGATGCCATTTCCGCCATCTTAGGCGAGCGAGCCTATCGGGACATGATTCGTACCGGCACCGAGAGAGCCAGCGTCCGGGCGGTGTTCACGAATGTTCCGGAATTTCCCTGGTTTGCGGAAAACGGCGTGGAATATGACCCGGAGACGGTGATTTCCCGGGAAATCCACCTGGACGGGAAAAATATCTGCCGGGTCAACGGAACCCTCGTGAACGTGACGAGCCTTCATAAGCTGGGCATCCAGCTCATCAACATTCACGGTCAGCACGATTCCGCCGCACTGTTTGACGAGGAAAACCACCTGGCGTTTCTCGATGCTTTTGCGGACAACGGGAAGCTGCGGGCTTCCTACGGGGAACGCTATGAGGCGGTAGCGAAGCTCCGCCGGGAAATCAGCACCCTGACCATGGACGAGGGCGAGAAGCTTCGCCGGATGGAAAACCTCAAATACCAGATCGCCGAAATCGAAAAGGCGGAGCTGGAACCCGGGGAGGACGACCGGCTGGAGGAGCGGCGGAAGGTGCTGCAAAACGCGGAGAAGCTGAGCAACGGCATGGAAACCGCCGTGGAGTGTCTCTACGGTGGGGAGGATTCCGACGGAGCCTCGGGACTTCTTGCCCAGGCGGAGTATGCCCTGGCTCGGCTGTCCCGGTTCAGCGACAGCTTCGCGGCTCTCCACGACCGGGTGTCGGATCTCATGTACCAGGTTCAGGACGCGGCGGAGGAGGTTCGCAGTGCCCGGGACGACCTGAGCTATTCTGCCGAGGAACTGGAACAGATCGAATCCCGGCTGGACGTGATTCACAAGCTTCGCCGGAAGTACGGCACCACCTGCGAGGATATCCTGGAATATCTCGACAAGGCGAAAAAAGAGCTGGATGAAATCGAATTCGCCGACGATAAGCTGGAACGGCTGAAAGGAAATTTGAAAAAAGCGGAAAAGGAAGCCTGGGATGCCGCCCTGGCTCTTCGGGAAAATCGGCAGCAGGCGGCGGACACCATGTCGAAGCGGATTCTATCTGAGCTTGCCCAGCTGGATATGCCGAGAGTGCAGTTTGCCTGTCGGTTCACGGAAACGGAGCTGACGGCCAGCGGCGCGGACGCGGTGGCCTTCTATATGTCCGCCAACGCGGGCGAAGCCTTGAAGCCCCTGAGCCGGGTGGCCTCCGGCGGCGAGCTGGCCCGGATTATGCTGGCTATGAAGAATGTGCTGGCGGAAAAGGATCAGGTGGCTACCCTGATTTTCGACGAGGTGGACACCGGCGTGTCCGGCAGAGCCGCCCAGAAGGTGGCGGAAAAGCTGCGAAGCGTGGCCGCCCACAAGCAGGTGCTCTGCGTGACCCATCTGCCCCAGCTGGCGGCGCTGGCCAACACCCATCTGCTCATTGCCAAGTCCGAGCGGGACGGGCGTACCTATACCTCCGTCACGCCTCTGGATTTGGAGGGGCGGAAGCGGGAGCTGGCTCGGATCATCGGCGGCGCGAACATTACGGAAACCACCCTGAAAAGCGCGGAAGAAATGCTCCGGGGCTGAAAAATCTTCTTGACAAACCCGGACTTCTTTGTTAGGATAGCACCAACACATGGATGGGAAGAAGTAGGTATCCAGGGGATCGTCAGAGAGCTGCCGCTTGGTGCGAGGCAGTGGATTCCGGTTGCTGAAATACCTCCCGGAGTGGCTTCCTTGAACAAAAGTAGGGGAAGACGGGTACGCCCGATAGCGCGAAGGCCGTTACTGGACGGCGTGAGGGAGAATGCCGCAAGGATTCTCCAAACTGAGGTGGTACCGCGAAATTTTTCGCCCTCTGTCATTTTGACAGAGGGCGTTGATTATTTTTGGAGGTTTTGAAAATGAAACTGTATGACGAGCTGGTTGCCCGGGGTCTCATTGCCCAGGTCACCAACGAAGAGGAAATCCGGGAAATGATCGACAACGGCAAGGCCGTGTTCTATATCGGCTTTGACCCCACCGCCGACTCCCTGCATGTGGGTCACTTCATGGCTCTGTGCCTGATGAAGCGGCTGCAAATGGCCGGCAACCGACCCATTGCCCTCATCGGCGGCGGCACGGCCATGATCGGCGACCCCTCCGGCCGGACGGATATGCGCTCCATGATGACCAAGGAGACCATCGACCACAACTGCGCCTGCTTCAAAAAGCAGATGGAGCGGTTCATCGAGTTCGGCGAGGGCAAGGCCATGATGGTCAACAATGCCGACTGGCTGCTGAATCTGAACTACATCGATTTCATCCGGGATATCGGCGCTTGCTTCTCCGTGAACAACATGCTCCGGGCAGAGTGCTTCAAGCAGCGGATGGAGAAGGGTCTAAGCTTCCTGGAATTCAACTACATGCCCATGCAGTCCTACGACTTCTACTACCTGTACCAGCACTACGGCTGCAACATGCAGTTCGGCGGCAACGACCAGTGGAGCAA
The DNA here is from genome assembly GCA_934630985.1 of uncultured Oscillospiraceae bacterium. Lineage (GTDB taxonomy): Bacteria > Bacillota > Clostridia > Oscillospirales > Oscillospiraceae > Faecousia. The sequence goes on from CAKTXO010000014.1 coordinate 11,352, forward strand.
TATGCTGGGCGGCACCGAGCTCATTCGCCGGAAGCTGGGCAAGGACGCCCACGCCATGACCATCACCCTGCTTCTCAACTCCGAGGGCAAGAAGATGGGCAAGACCGCCAAGGGCGCGGTGTGGCTGGATCCCAACAAGACCTCTCCCTTTGAGTTCTACCAGTACTGGCGGAACGTGGAGGACGCGGACGTGCTCAAGTGCATCCGGATGCTGACCTTCCTGCCTCTGGAGCAGATCAACGCCATGGCGGACTGGAAGGACGCTCAGCTGAACACCGCAAAGGAGATTCTTGCCTATGAGCTGACCAAGCTGGTTCATGGCCAGGAGGAAGCGGATAAGGCTCAGGCTGCGGCTAAGGCACTGTTTGTGGGCGGCGGCGATGATGCCAATATGCCCACCACCGAAATCACCGCCGACAAGCTGACAGACGGCAAGATCGGTATTCTGAATCTGATGGTGGCCTGCGGCCTGGCACCCTCCAACAAGCAGGCTCGGCAGCTGGTGGAGCAGGGCGGCGTTCTGGTGAACGACGAGAAGGTGCCCTCTGCTCAGTTTGCCGTCACGGAAGAAATGCTCAAGGAAGGCGTGAAGATCCGCAAGGGTAAGAAGGTCTTCCATAAAGCCGTGCTGGCATAACCGGAAGGTTAAGGAAGCACACGGCTAGTTAGAATCGCATAGGTAACGATTCAATTGTCATTGCGAACCAGTCCTCAGACTGGTGTGGCAATCCGCTTCTCCATAAGTGCTCAGATTTTTGATGCTTTAGGAGAACGGATTGCCACACCAGTGCTGCGGCACTGGTTCGCAATGACAGTGTTTTACTTCGGCGCGTCTGGTATCGGGGAAGCTTCTTTTGATTGCCTTTAACTGAGCAGGATTTCCTTTAGTTTGGCAACGGTTTCGGAGGAAGCGGGGGTCAAGGGCAGACGGCAGGTGCCGCAGTCATAGCCCATGAGCTTCATGGCGGCCTTGACCGGGATGGGGTTCACCTCCCGGAACAGAGCCTCCGTCAGGGGCAGCAGACGCAGCTGCAAATCCGCGGCGGTGTCGAAATCCCCGTCCAGAGCCGCCCGGGCCAGTGCCTGGGTCTGCTCCGGCAGGACGTTGGACAAAACGGAAATGACCCCCTGGCCGCCGAGAGCCAGAATAGGGGCGGTCAGGTCGTCGTTTCCGCTCCAAAGAGAAAAGTCGTCCGGGCAATTTGCCCGGATTTTTTCGATTTTTCCCATATCGGTGCTGGCTTCCTTCACCCCGGCAATGTTGGGAATCTTAGATAGCTCCCGATAGACGCTGACGGGAATGTCCACCCCTGTCCGGCTGGGCACGTTATAAACAATCACCGGAATATGTACGGCTCCCGCAATGGCGCTATAGTGGGTCAGAAGACCCTCCGGGGTGGCTTTGTTATAGTAGGGGCTGACCACCAGCAGGGCATCCGCTCCGGCCGCTTCCGCCGCCGCGCTCAGGGCTACGGCGTGCCGGGTGTCGTTGGAGCCGGTGCCGGCAATGATTTTGCAGCGGCCGCCGGCGTAGCGGGCGCACCGGCGGAAAATTTCCAGCTTTTCGCAGTCGGAAAGGGTAGGGGACTCGCCGGTGGTGCCGCAGAGCACCACGGCCTCAATTCCTGCCGCAATCTGCCTGCCAAGGAGCAGTTCCAGAAGCGGATAGTTGACGGCGTCGCCTAAAAAAGGTGTGACCAGGGCGGTGCACACCCCGGTAAATAAGGGCTTTTTCATAGACTGATACCTCCATTGCAGTCTATGCCGGCGACGGCGGTTTTGCCCGCAGGGGAAAGGCCATTGACAGAAGGCGAAAAAAAGGATAAAATAAGACAAAGAATTGTGCCGTTTGGGCTTTTGCCTTGACGGCATCCATTTTGAAGATACAACAGGAGAAAATAGTATGAAAAAGGCAATTCTTGCTGTTTCTTTCGGCACTTCCTATCCGGATACCCTTCAGCGCACCATCGCTGCCACAGAGGAAATGCTGAGAAAAACCTTCCCGGACTGGGAGGTGCGCCGGGCCTTCACCAGCGGGATGATCATCCGAAAGCTCCAAAAGCGGGACGGGGTGGAAATCGATACCGTGACCCAGGCCATGGAGCGTCTGGAAGCCGAGGGCTATACCCATGTGGCCGTCCAGTCCACCCATGTGATGCACGGGGAGGAATACGAGAAGATGCTTTCTCAGCTGGAGCCTTTCCGGCTGCGGCTGCGCATTGCCGTGGGAATGCCCCTGCTCCACGCCCAGGAGGATTATGAAAAAACGGCATCGGCTTTGCTGGAATGGCTGCCCCCGGTGGAGGCGGACGAGGCTCTGGTGCTTATGGGTCACGGAACGGAGCACTTCGCCAATTCCGCCTATGCCCAGATGGAGCAGGTGCTCCGGGAGCACTCCGACCGGGTGTATCTAGCAACGGTAGAGGGCTATCCCACGCTGGAAAATGTGATGGCTCGGCTGGAAAAGCGGCCGGAAATCCGGAAAATTCAGCTGGCGCCGTTTATGCTGGTGGCCGGCGACCACGCCAGAAACGACATGGCGGGAGCCGAGGATTCCTGGGTCAGCCGGCTGAAGTCCATGGGGTATCCGGTTTCCTGCGTACTCCGGGGACTGGGAGAATGTCCGGCCATCCGGGAACTGTTCGCCGAGCACTGCCGTCAGGCGGTGGAAGAGCTGTCTCAGGGCGGGAAGCTCTGGGGTGTGGGTGTTGGCCCCGGCGATCCGGAGCTTCTGACGGTGAAGGCCGTCCGGGTGATCCGGGAGGCGGATGTAGTGCTGGTGCCGGACGCGGGCACCGGCGACAAGGTGGCTCTGAATATTGCCAAGGACTATCTGAAGGACAAGGAAATCCGCTTCGTCAAGACGCCTATGGTTCGGGATCGGGCGGTGATGGACAAAGCCCACGATCAGGCGGCGGAGGAAATTGCCGGACTGCTGGATGCGGGGAAGCAGGTGGTTTTCCTGACCCTGGGTGACCCTGCCATCTATTCTACCTATATGTACATTCACCGGAAGGTGATGGAGCGGGGCTACGATGTGGAGGTGGTTCCGGGAATCCCCTCCTTCTGCGCGGCGGCGGCTCGGCTGAATCGGTCACTGTGCCTGGGACGGGAGCCTCTGATGATCATTCCGGCTTCCCATGACCAGGAGGCACTGATGGATGTGCCCGGCAGCAAGGTTTTCATGAAGGCCGGACGCTCCATTGTGGATCTGCAATCCGAGCTGGAAAAGCGGGGACTGCTGGAAGGTGCCGCCATGGTGGAAAACTGCGGCATGGAAAATGAGCGGGTATATCCCCATTTTGCCGATCTGAAGGAGCCTTCGGGCTATTTTTCCCTGGTGATCGTGAAGGGAGAGACGGAAGAATGCTGATGATGTCCGGCCTGGACTGCCACGCCGCGCCTTTGGATCAGCGGCAGAGGCTGGCCTTTTCCTCCGAAGGGGCGATGGAGACGCTGCGCTGGCTGCGCACCCAAAGTGGGATTACGGGCTGCGTGCTGCTGTCCACCTGCAACCGAACGGAACTGTATCTGAACGGGGAAGGGGAAACGCCCTGGCGGCTTCTGTGCCGGGGAGCCGGTGTCCCGGAGGCGGATATGGAGCCTTATTTTACCACCCGGTGCGGGGTGGATGCCGCCCGGCATCTGATGGAGGTGACCTGCGGTCTTCACTCCCAGATTCTGGGGGAGGATCAGATCATCACCCAGGTGCGAAAGGCCATGGAGCTGGCATTGGAGGCCAAAACCGCCGACGCTGCGCTGGCAGCTTTGTTCCGGGATGCGGTGACCGCGGGCAAGCGAGCCCGGACGGAAGTAACCGTAGCCCGGGGGGATGTGTCCATGGGAAGCCGGTGCCGGGATATTCTGACCCGGGAGCTGGGCGGCCTGGAAGGTAAACGGATTCTTGTGATCGGAAACGGCCAGATGGGGCAATTGGCAGCCCGGCTGCTGCGGCAAAGCGGAGCCGCCGTCTGGGTGACGCTGAGAACCTACCGCCACGGGGAAACAACGGTTCCCCCAGGCTGCGGCACCGTGAACTATGAAGACAGAATGCAGGCCATTGAGGGGATGGACGCGGTGGTGTCCGCCACCACCAGCCCCCACCATACCATAACCTATGACCAACTGGCGGCAGTCGCCCGGAAGCCCCGGGTGCTGGTGGATTTGGCGGTGCCCCGGGATATTGCGCCGGAATGCGCGGGGCTTGTGACCTGCTGCTATGATACAGACACCCTTGGTTCCCAGGGTCCGGGTACGCCGGAGGAGCTGGAAGCCATGCACGCCATTGCCGAGCAGGAACTGGAACGGTTCTGCCAGTGGCAGAAGCGGCAGGCCGTTGCCCAAAAGCCCCCCCGTTTCCCGATGTTTATCGACCTGACCGGAAAGAAAGTGGTGCTGATTGGCGGGGGAACCATCGCCGCCCGGCGTATTGCCTCTTTGCGGCTATTTGGCTGTGAGATCGAGGTGATAGCCCCGGAACTGAAATGCAGCGCCCAGGGGCTTACCTGGCATCCGAGAGCCTATGACCCCGGCGATTTGCAGGGAGCCTGCCTTGCCATTGCGGCAACAGATGACCGGCAGGTCAACCATGCGGTGGGGCAGGAGGCCAGGCAATTGGGAATTCCCGTGTCCGTGGCGGACTGCGAAGAGGAGTGCACCTTCTATTTCCCGGCGGTCTGCACCGGGGAGAATGTCATCGCCGGTGTGGTCTCCGACGGGAAGGATCACCACAGAACAGCCCGGGCGGCAAAAGCCATTCGCCGGGCGCTGGAGGAATTGGAATGAAAATACGCATCGGCAGTCGGGAAAGCCGCCTGGCTGTCATTCAAAGCCGGTTGGTCATGGACAGAATCGCCCAGGCAGAGCCTCAGGCGGAATTGGAGCTTGTGACCATGAAAACCACCGGCGATCAAATCTTAGACAAAACCCTGGACAAAATCGGCGGAAAGGGACTGTTCGTCCGGGAGCTGGATCAGGCTCTTCGGGACGAACGGGCGGATTTTACGGTGCACTCTCTGAAGGATATGCCTATGGAGGTGCCGGAGGATCTGCCCCTGGCAGCCTTTTCCAAACGGGAAGACCCTAGGGATGTGCTGGTTCTGCCGGAGGGAATAACGGAGCTGGACGAAGATAAGCCCATCGGCTGCTCATCCCGGCGCAGGCAGTTGCAATTGGGGGCGCTGTACCCGGATATGCGCATTGCCTCCGTCCGAGGAAACGTGCAGACCCGGCTTGCCAAGCTGGACGGGGGAGAATACTCCGCTCTGGTGCTGGCGGCGGCAGGGCTGAAGCGGCTGGGGCTGGAGCATCGGATTTGCCGATATTTTTCCGCCGAGGAAATTCTGCCCGCCGCCGGTCAGGGCATCCTGGTGGTGCAGACCCGAAAGGGAATGGATACCGACTGCCTTCGGCTGGTTCGGGATGAGGACAGCACCTGGTGTGCGCTGGCAGAGCGAGCCTTTGTGCGCACTCTGGACGGAGGATGCACCTCTCCGGTGGCGGCTCACGCTGTGGTAGATGGAGGAACGCTGACATTAACGGGCTTTTATGTCAGCGCGGATGAATCGGTACAGCGCAAGGGCACCTTCAGCGGCTCTCGGGAACAGGCAGAGCAGCTGGGACAGGCACTTGCGAACCAACTGAGAGAGGGGGAAGGCCAATGAAAACGGGAAGTGTCATTCTGGTAGGCGCGGGCCCCGGCGACCCGGGGCTGCTCACCCGGAAAGGACTGGAGGTTCTGCGCCGGGCGGAGGTGGTGGTCTACGACCGGCTGGTAGGCTCGGAAATTCTGAGCCTGATTCCGGAGGATGCCGAGAAAATTGACGTAGGCAAGCAGGCCAGCTATCACCCGGTGCCCCAGGAGGAAATCAACCGGATTTTGCTGGAGAAGGCTCTGGAGGGCAAAAAGGTTGTGCGGCTGAAGGGCGGCGACCCTTTCCTGTTCGGGCGAGGCGGCGAGGAGCTGGAACTTCTGAAAGAAAACGGCATTTCCTTCCAGGAGGTTCCCGGAGTGACCTCGGCGCTGTCCGTGCCGGCCTATGCGGGGATTCCCGTGACCCATCGGGACTTCTGCTCCTCGGTGCATATCATCACCGGCCACGCCAAGGCAGGGACGGAGCTGAAAATCGATTTTGACGCCCTACGGCGCACTGGGGGAACTCTGGTGTTTCTCATGGGCGTTACCGCCCTGCCCATGATCTGCAATGGTCTGCTGGCGGCGGGAATGGCGGCGGATATGCCTGCCGCCGTTGTGGAGCGGGGAACACTTCCCAAGCAGCGGAAGGTGATTGCCACGGTGGCCTCCTTGCCGGAGGCGGCAAAGGCGGCGGAAATTGTCAGCCCTGCCATCATTGTGGTGGGAAAGGTATGCGCGCTTTCCGACAGCTTCGACTGGTTTGACAGCCTGCCCCTGAAGGGACGGAATATTCTGGTCACCCGGCCTGCCGAGAGAAGCGGAAGCCTTTGCGAAAGGCTTCTGGCTTTGGGGGCTGATGTGACGGCCTACCCCTGCATCCGCACTGCGGAGCGCAGGGAGAATCCCCAGCTGGATGAAGCCATGGAAAACCTGTCCCGCTACCGCTGGCTGGTGTTTACCAGTCCTGCCGGGCCGAGTATTTTCTTTGGGCGTCTTCGCCGGATGCGCAAGGATGCCCGGGCGCTTGCCGGTGTGAAAGTTGCGGCCATTGGCCCAAAAACCGCGGAGGCGGCAGAAAAATACGGGGTGTTTGCGGATCTGGTGCCGGAAACCTATGATTCTGAGCATCTGGCTCAGGCGCTTTCCCAGGTGGAAGGGCCGGTGCTGCTGTGCCGGGCAAGCAAGGGAAGCGATGCGGTGCCGAAGATGCTCGCCAGCCGGGGCATTGCCTTTGAGGACGTGGCCTGCTACGATACAGTGTATGAGGCACCCAACAGCGACCGGGCAAGGGAGCTTGTGCAGGCGGGGGCTCTTGTGACCTTCACCAGCGCGTCCACGGTTCGGGGCTTCGTCCAGAGTCTGCCAGAGGTGGATCTTTCCAAGATCACCGGCTGCTGCATCGGAAAACAAACTGCAAAAGAAGCGGAAAAATACGGAATTCACTGTCGCGTTGCCGAAAAAGCCACGATGGATTCTTTCATAGAATGTATCAAAGGAGCGATTTAATATGGAGCTTACCATTCGTCCCCGCCGTCTGCGTACCAGTGATACCCTGCGGCGCATGGTGCGGGAGACCCGGGTTTCCCCGGACAGCCTGATTTATCCCCTGTTTCTTGTGGAAGGGGAGAACATCAAGGAACCCATTCCGTCTCTGGAGGGACAGTGGCGGTATTCCCCGGATCGAGTCTGTGAGGAAATTGAGGAATGTCTGAATGCCGGAGTCAGCCGGGTGCTGCTCTTTGGCATTCCCGCCCACAAGGACGCCTGCGGTTCCTCTGCCTGGGATCCCAACGGGGTGGTACAGCAGGGCATTCGAGCCATCAAGGAAAAATTCCCCCAGTGCTATGTGATCACCGACGTGTGCATGTGCGAATACACCGACCACGGCCACTGCGGAATTCTCCATGACCATGAGGTAGACAACGACAAGACCCTGGAGGTGCTGGCAAAGACCGCCCTTTCTCATGTTCAGGCCGGTGCGGATATGGTGGCACCGTCGGATATGATGGACGGCAGAATTGGAGCCATCCGGGAGGTGCTGGACGACAACGGCTTTACCAATGTTCCCATTATGTCCTATTCCGCCAAGTATGCCTCTGCCTTCTACGGCCCCTTCCGGGATGCGGCGGGCTCTGCCCCTGCCTTCGGCGATCGCCGGGGTTATCAGATGGATCCCCACAACCGTCGGGAGGCACTGAAGGAGTGCGCTCTGGACGTGGAAGAGGGTGCGGACATCCTTATGGTCAAGCCTGCCCTGAGCTACCTGGATGTGATCCGGGAGTGCTCGGATGCCTTTGACCTGCCCATGGCGGCCTACTCCGTCAGCGGGGAGTATGCCATGATCAAGGCCGCCGGAAAGGCCGGGCTCATCGACGAGCACCGGGTGATGTGCGAAAGCGCACTGTCCATTTTCCGGGCGGGTGCGGATATTCTGATTACTTATTTTGCCAAGGAGCTGGCGCAGGCCATGAAGCAGGGGGAGTTGGGTTAAATGACACGTTCGCAGCAGCTGTTTGAAGCCGCCCAACAGGTCATGCCCGGAGGGGTGAATTCTCCCGTGCGAGCCTGCCGGAGCGTGGGCACCTACCCCAGATTCCTGGAAAAGGGTCTTGGAAGCCATGTGTGGGATGTGGACGGTAAGGAATACATCGACCTGATTTGCTCCTGGGGGCCTCTGATTCTGGGGCACTGCCAGGAAAATGTGGAGCAGGCGGTGTCGGAAGCCATCGGCAAGGGTCTGAGCTTCGGCGCGCCTACCGCCGCCGAGGTGGAAATGGCTCAGTTGGTGTGTCGGATGACCGGGGTGGAAATGGTGCGGATGGTCAATTCCGGCACCGAGGCGGTGATGTCCGCCCTGCGGCTTGCCCGGGGAGCTACCGGCAGAAGCAAGATCATCAAGTTCGCGGGCTGTTATCATGGCCATTCCGATTCCATGCTGGTAAAGGCCGGTTCCGGTGCGCTTACCGGCGGTTCGCCGGACTCTGCCGGTGTGCCTGCGGAAATTGCCGGGGATACCTTGACCGCTTCCTATAACGATCTGGAAAGCGTAGAAGCGCTGCTGCATGCCAATCCCGGTCAGGTTGCCGCGGTCATCGTGGAGCCGGTGGCGGCCAACATGGGCGTGGTGCCGCCGATGCCGGGCTTTTTGCAGGGTCTGCGAACCCTGTGCGACCAATACGGCAGCCTGCTGATTTTCGATGAGGTTATCACCGGCTTCCGGCTGGCTCCCGGCGGGGCTCAGGAATACTTCGGTGTCAGAGCGGATCTGGTGACCTACGGCAAAATCATCGGCGGCGGTATGCCCGTAGGAGCCTACGGCGGCAGCCGGAAGCTGATGGAAATGGTTGCGCCTTTAGGGCCGGTCTATCAGGCTGGCACGCTGTCCGGCAATCCTGTGGCCATGGCGGCGGGGCTGACCCAGCTGAAGATTCTGGATGCCCATCCGGAGATTTATGACCGGCTGGAACGGCGGGGAGCGATGCTTCAGGCGGGATTGCAGAAGGCACTCTCCCAGGTTCCTGCCCAGGTGAACCGGGTAGGCTCTTTGCTTACGGTGTTCTTTACTGACAAGCCGGTGACCGGCTACGAAGGCGCCAGAAGCTCCGATCTGAATCGGTTCCGTCAGTGGTATTTGGGGCTTCTGGAGCGGGGGATTTACGCCGCCCCCAGCCAGTTTGAGGCAATGTTCCTGAGCGATGCCCATAGGGATGAAGACATCCGTGAAATCATAGAAGCAGCCGAACACATTTTTTAAGGGAGGACAGGTATGGCAACACCGAAGCAGAATTATTACGATAAGCGAGCACAGGTATTGGTGAAAAATCTCCAGAGCCGGGGCTTTGAGGCCTACTACTGCCCCGATAAGGCTCAGGCATTGGAAAAGGCGCTGGCGCTGATTCCCGAAGGCTCCACCGTTGGCTGGGGCGGCTGCCTGTCCGCCCAGCAGATCGGTCTTCTCGATGCCGTCAAGGCGGGAAATTACCAGGCCATTGACCGGAACGATGAGACGACTCCCGAGGGAAAGACCCGGGCTATGAAACGCTGCCTGACGGCGGATGTGTTTCTGTGCGGAGCCAACGGTCTGAGCCTGGACGGCCAGATGGTAAGCATTGACGGCAACGGAAACCGGGTGGCGGCCATTGTTTACGGCCCGGACTCCGTCATTGTGATCGCGGGCATGAACAAGGTCTGCGACACCCTGGACGACGCTATGGCGAGAGCCAGAACGGTGGCCGCGCCCATGAATCAGCAGCGGTTCTGCGGCAAGACCCCCTGCACGGTTACCGGCTCCTGCGGCAACTGCAAGAGTCCGGAGTGTATCTGCAACCAGATTCTCATTACCCGCAACTGCCGCCCGGCCGGACGAATCAAGTTCGTGCTGGTGGGGGAAGAGCTGGGATTCTGATACTATTTCCTGATTAAAATCTTAATTTTAATCAGGAAGGCATCGCCTGAAGGCGCTGCCAGTTTTGTGATTTATAAGGAAAGAAATCACAAAACAAGTATCATATGAACTCCATGCCCTTCAGGCAATTAAAATCTTTTTTAAAGATTTTAATTGGAGTTCAGTATGATGTAAAAATGTGCCCTGCCGGGGACGGCAGGGCACAATTCTGGTTCTATAATGAATGGGGGTTCTTTGGGCTTACTTGTGATAGACCACTTCTGTGGAGGTATCCGGATCGCCGGAGAAGAACCGGGTCAGATTGTTGACGGTGGTGGCCGCAATATTGTCCAGAGCCTCGCTGGTCAGGAAGGCCTGGTGAGAGGTGACGATCACGTTGGGCATGGCAATGAGCCGCACCAGCTTGTCGTCCTGAACGATGTGACCGGAGAAATCCTCGTAGAAGAAGTCGCCTTCCTCCTCGTACACATCCAGGCAGGCGGCACCCACTTTTTTCTCCTTGATGCCGTTGATCAGGGCCTCGGTGTCCACCAGTGCGCCCCGGGAGGTGTTGATGATGGTCACGCCTTTCTTCATCATGGCGATGGTATCGGAATTGATCAGGTGGTGGGTCTCCTCGGTCAGAGGGCAGTGGAGGGAGATGATGTCCGCCTGGGCAAACAGCTCCGGCAGGTCAACGTAGTCAAGCCCCGCGTCCGGGTTGGGGAACTTGTCATAGGCCAGAATCTTCATGCCGAAGCCCTTGCAGATGTCGGCAAAGACCCGGCCGATTTTGCCGGTGCCCACGATGCCCACGGTCTTGCCGTAGAGATCGAAGCCGGCCAGCCCCTGAAGGCTGAAGTTGAAGTCCCGGGTGCGGATATAGGCCTTGTGGGTTCGGCGGTTGATGGTCAGAAGCAGAGCCATGGCGTGCTCGGCAACGGCGTGGGGGGAGTAGGCGGGCACCCGGAAGACCCGGAGCTTTCCCTCACAGGCCTTGATGTCCACATTGTTGAAGCCGGCGCAGCGCAGAACAATGACTTTTACGCCCAGCTGGCAGAGCTTATCCACCACCACCGCGTCCACGGTGTCGTTGACGAAGACGCAGACCGCGTCAAAGCCGGCGGCCAGGGCGGCGGTGTCCCGGTTCAGGTTGGGTTCAAAATACTTGATTTCCACACCGGCGGGAATACCGTAGCGGTCAAAACCGGGGATGTCATAGGATTTGGTATCAAAAAATGCAAGCTTCATAGTGCATTCCTCCTTTATTTATCGATAGCATTATACTGAATGAAAATCAAATTGTCAATAGGCATTCTGCGGAATTTTCTTGCAAATTGAGGGGAGGTTATGCTATAATTCTAACAAGAATGGAGGCAAAGGAAATGGAAAAAATCAAGAAGCTAATTGAAAAATACTGGGATCTGGTGTCCTATCTGTTTTTCGGGGTGCTGACCACGGTGGTCAACTACCTGATTTATCTGCCGGTGTACAATTATCTGGGCTTTTCCGCGGCGGTGAGCAACATGATCGCTTGGGTAGGGGCGGTGGCCTTTGCTTACCTGACCAACAAGCCCTTTGTGTTCCGCAGCCACGATTGGTCTGCCAAGGTAGTGTTCCCGGAATTGGCGAAATTTATCAGCTGCCGACTGGCCTCCGGCGTTCTGGAGACAGCGATCCTTTTCGTCACGGTGGACTGTCTTCGGTGGAACGGGAATATCTGGAAGCTCATCACCCAGGTGCTGGTGGTGATATTCAATTATGTGGGAAGCAAGCTGCTGGTATTTCGGAAGAAGTGAACAATGCCCCGGGTTTGGCTAAGCGCCAAATCCGGGGTTTTTGATTGCAGGTAAAGATGGGGCTACTGGGAATAATAAGCGTGTCATTGCGAACCAGTGGTGCTCCGCGCAGCGAATCTAAAATCTCAATGACTGCCGGTGGCAGTCATACCTCTATATAGCGCACGCTGGTGTGGCAATCTGTTCTCCTTAAAATACGGAAATACGCAACATTTTATGGGATGCGGATTGCGAACCAGTGACGTCGGTCACTGGTTCGCAATGACATCCTAATTTTCGGATTTCTGCATTTTTACGCAGGAGTGATGTATTAGCCGTACTTTTCGACCAGGTATTCCATGGCTTCCCGGTAGCCGGCGAAGCCATGGCCTTTGATGGTTTTCTCACATGCCTTCCCGGCGTAGGAAATCTGCCGGAAGGGCTCCCGGGTGTCCACATCGGAAATGTGCACCTCCACGGCGGGGATGGATACGGCCTTCAGGGCATCCAATATGGCAACGCTGGTGTGAGTGTAGGCCGCGGGATTGATGACGATGCCGTCGATTTTGCCGTAGGCCCACTGAATTTTGTCTACCAGGTCGCCCTCGTGGTTGGACTGGTACTGCTCCACTTCCACGCCCAGAGCCTTGCCGGTGTCCTTTAGCAGGGCCAGCAGGTCAGAAAAAGTGTTTTTCCCGTAAATGCCCGGCTCCCGAATGCCCAGCATATTCAGGTTGGGGCCGTTGATGACCAAGATTTTCATGGCAGTTCCTCCAAAGCGTCCAGGATTTTTTGCACGGTTTCTTCCGGTGTGTCGGTGTTTTCTACCCGGATGTCGGCAAAGGCTTCGTAAAGGGGCTTCCGGGCGGCATACATCTTCCCCAGGTCATTTGCCTGGGACAGGGGACGGCCGTCCGTGGGAAGCTTGCTCCAATCTCGCTCCAGCCAGACGAGATAGCCGTTCTGGTGGAGGAGGGGATAGTTGCGCTTCTGGGTGACGCAGCCGCCGCCGGTGGCAATGACCAGGCCGGACTGCTTGCTCAGCTCCGTCAGGGCTTTGGTCTCCCAGTCCCGGAAAGTCGGTTCGCCGTCCTGGGCGAAGATCTCCGGAATGGACTTTCCGCCAAGGGCAATGATCTTCTCATCCGCGTCCGCCAGGGTGCGTCCCAGCTTTTCGGCAAGAAGGGTACCGATGGTGGTCTTTCCACAGCCGGGCATACCGATGAGGACGATGTTTTTCATCTGATGGGAAAGCTGCCGGTAGATTTTTTCGATGACCTCATCGGAAATTTTCTCACCGGTGAAGACCTCAGCGGCCTCCTTGGCCTGGGCGACCAGCATCCACAGACCGTTTTCCCGGGGAATGCCCAGCTTTTCCGCATCCAGCAGCAGCTGGGTTCGAGCCGGATTGTAAATCACATCCAGCACCCCTTCCAAATGGGGAAAAAGCCCTAAGTCGATAGGGGAGACGCCGGTGTTGGGGTACATGCCAACGGGGGTGGTGTTAACGATGGCGGCGGCGTCGGCATGCCGGTACAGATTTTGGTAGTTATTCTCTCCGGAACGGGAGATGACAACAGGGCTGGCACCCAGATCCTTCAGAGCGGCTACCGCCGTATTGGAGGCGCCGCCGCTGCCCAGTACCAGCACCTTCTTTCCGGCAACCGAAAGCCCGGCATGACGGACAAGAGAGGTAAAGCCAAAATAATCGGTGTTGTG
>CAKTXO010000015.1 GCA_934630985.1 uncultured Oscillospiraceae bacterium
ATATCCCCACGCTTTTCCGTAATCTCATAAACGCCCCGGCCGACCACGCCGAAGCCGAGCAAACCGATATTCATAAATAGTACCTTCCTTTTTTTCTGGGAAACTCCGATGAAATGATCCGCGGCTGAGCAGCGGGTCTTTTGTCCCCAGACTGCGGTACAAAAAATGGGAAATACGTACAGTATTCCCGCATTTTCCGTACCTTGTCTGGTAATAAAATCCCTCGCTGTCAGCGCTTGCCAATTTCATCAGAGCTTCCCTGTAATTCGGCAGGATGCGCAAAGAAGCTGTACCCATGCCGAAAACACTTGCTTTTTTACGAAAAACAGTATATCATATACCTATCAAAAAAGCAACTGCATCAAAAAGCCAAGGTTTTTGTTTGATTTTCTCGGTTTTTGTGCAATTAGCAACAATGAATTGGGCACTTCCCCCAAGCCCGGAATGTGCCCGGCCTATGTATCCTAGGAGGTTAGCCAATGCGGTATCATTCTACCCGAAACGAAAGCGTCTTTGTTGACAGCGCCCAGGCCGTCCTGGAGGGACTGGCTCCTGACGGCGGTCTGTATATGCCTGAAGGTCTGCCTGCCTTTGACTGGCAGGAATGCCTGAAGGGCAGCTCCATCCAGATGTCCACCCAAATTCTCTCCGCTCTGCTGCCGGATATCCCCGATATGCCGGAGCTGGTGCGCCGGGCCTACACCGGAAAATTTGAGACGGAAGACCTGACTCCCACCGTGCCTGTGGGCGGCTTCTCCATGCTGGAGCTGTTCCGGGGTCCCACCTCCGCCTTTAAGGATGTGGCCCTTTCCATGCTGCCCCAGCTGCTCACCGCCGCCAAGGCCGTCAATGGTCAGGAAAAGGACATCCTGATTCTCACCGCCACCTCCGGCGACACCGGCAAGGCCGCTCTGGAAGGCTTCCGGGATGTGCCCGGCATCCGCATCTGCGTGTTCTATCCCGACGGCGGCGTATCCCAGGTTCAGCGGGCACAGATGGTGACCCAGGAGGGAAATAACGTTTCCGTCTGCGCCGTCCGGGGCAACTTTGACGATGCCCAGACCGGGGTGAAGAACATCTTCGCCGCCTGCCAGGGGCGTGACCTGCCCGTGGCTCTGTCCAGCGCCAACTCCATCAACATCGGCCGTCTGGCGCCCCAGATCATGTACTATTTCCGAGCCTACCGGGATTTGCTGGACGCGGGGAAAATCCGTCTGGGCGATGAGGTGAACTTCTCCGTTCCCACCGGCAACTTCGGCGACATTCTGGCGGGATACCTGGCAAAGGGGCTGGGTCTGCCTGTGGGCGCCCTCATCTGCGCCTCCAATGCCAACAATGTGCTCACGGACTTCATCCGCACCGGCACCTATGACCGCCGCCGTCCCCTGCTCAAGACCACCTCTCCCTCCATGGACATTCTGGTGTCCTCCAACCTGGAGCGGCTGCTGTACCTGCTCAGTGGGGACACGAAGCTGGTAGCCGGGCTTATGCAGGAGCTGAACACCCAGGGCGTTTACACCGTCCCCGCCCGGCTGCTGGAAAAGATTCAGTCTCAGTTCTGGGCCGCCTGCTGCGACGATGCCAGAGCCGCCGAAATCATCGGTCGGGTTTATAAGGAAGACGGCTATCTGTGCGATCCTCACACCGCCTCCGGCTGGGCTGCCGCCGAGGATTATGTCGCCGAAACCGGCGATCACCGGCCTATGGTGGTGCTGTCCACCGCCTCCCCCTACAAGTTCCCCGCGGCGGTGCTCACCGCCATCGGCGGCGACACCTCCGGCGACGAGTTCACCCAGATGGCTCGGCTCAGCCAGATTACCGGCGTGCCCGTGCCCAAGAATCTGGCATCCTTACAGGGCAAGCCCGAGAAGCACACCCAGGTCATCGACAAGGACAAAATGCTGAGCTTTGTCCTGAGCCTGTAAGGGAGAACGCCATGAAACAAGTTACCATCCGCGTCCCCGCCACCACCGCCAACCTGGGGCCGGGCTTCGACGCCTTCGGCTGCGCCCTGAGCCTGTACACCGACGTGACCTTCGAGGAAACCGAGGAAGGTCTGGAAATCACCGGCTGCGACGAGGCCTACACCGGCCCGGACAATCTGGCCTACACCGCCTACTGTGCCGTGCTGAATACCCTCAGTGAAGAGGTGCGGGGGGTCAGAATTCACATCGATGCCCACATTCCCATTTGCCGGGGGCTTGGCTCCTCCGCCGCTCTGCTAGTGGCCGGTGCCATGGGAGCCAACGTGCTCCATGGCAGCAGACTGTCCACCCAGGGCTTACTCAACATCACCAACGCCATGGAAGGCCACCCGGACAACCTGGCTCCTGCCTTCTACGGCGGTCTCACCGCCTCCATGGTAGACGGGGGTCTTCCGGTGTGCGTCAGCTTCCCCCTGCATCCGGGCTGGGAGTTTCTGGCGCTGGTGCCAGAATTCAGCCTGTCCACCTCTCTTGCCCGTTCGGTGCTGCCGGAGCAGGTGAACCGGGCGGACGCCATCTATAATATCTCCCACGGCGCTCTGGTGCTCAAGGCCCTGGAGCTGGGAGACGAGAAGCTCCTGCGCACCGCCATGCAGGACAGGCTTCACCAGAAGTACCGGAAGAGCCTGATTCCCGACTACGAAAAAATCGAGGCTCTGGTTCGCACCATCGGTGCGGGCTTCTGCCTGTCCGGCGCGGGCCCCACCCTGCTGTGCGTCACCCGGAACCCGGGCTTGCAGGAAAAGCTCTCTAAGAAGCTGGATTCCATCACCGAGCACAACTGGCAGATGCTGCCGCTCCATGTGGAATTCCAGGGAGCCCATGTGCTCAGTCAGGAATAATTGTAAAAATCGGCATAAAAAGCGGGCGGCCAATGGCCGCCCGTATCGTATTTTTTCACAGCACTTGAATAGATGCTGTCATTGCGAACCAGCGCCGCAGCGCTGGTGTGGCAATCCGTAACCCTCGTTCCCCCTTGGCTCCCACTCTGGGGGAGCTGGCGGCGAAGCCGACTGAGAGGGTAAACACGCTCTCTCCGCCCCGACCTGGCATCTTTCCCATAGTGAGTGGCAAGTTGCCCTCATCCGTCTCGCGCTTGCGGGGGACGCGCGAGCCACCTTTACATTATGGAGCAATTGCCACTGGCAATTGTTGGATTTTAATTCGCTGCGCGGAGCACCACCCCAAGGGAAGGCAGGGAGAACGGATCGCCACACCAGCGTGTGCGCTTTTTCAGAATGCCATCTTACAAGGTTGGCAACTTTCTCATACAATGTTAAAATGTAGAATTAAGACCCGCCGCAAGATACTTGCGGCGGGTCTTTCCGATTTTTAC
This sequence comes from uncultured Oscillospiraceae bacterium, assembly GCA_934630985.1. GTDB lineage: Bacteria > Bacillota > Clostridia > Oscillospirales > Oscillospiraceae > Faecousia. The sequence goes on from CAKTXO010000015.1 coordinate 3,322, forward strand.
TTCAGGTCTTCGCCGGTGACGTACTTCTTGGCAGGGGTCTTCATCAGGATGACACCCACCAGCAGGATTACCAGCATATCCGGCAGCATGTAGGCTGCGTTGTACAGAGCGGAGTAAATCCAGGGAGTGGTCATGGTCATGTTGAAGAAGGTCTCAGGCATGTACTCAGCCCAGATGGTAGCGCCGATCACATAGTGCACCAGGAACCGTGCCACGCAGGCCACCACGGTCGCGGGGACGAACTTGCCCTGAAAGAGGCCGGCCAGACCCAGCACGGTGTAGGCCACGATGAAGTCGCCAAGAATGCTCTGCCAGCCGATGGCGATGCCGCCCTCAAACAGGGTCTGGAACACGGCGTGGGCGAAGGCCGCCGCCATGCCCGGGCCAAAGCCCCAGCGGACACAGTACAGGATCACGGGCAGCATGGCCAGATCCACGGAGCCGCCCCAGGGCATTTTGTACAGGGGCAGGAAGCTCAGGATCTCCGCCAGAGCGATGCACAGCGCGCCTTCGGTGAGCATACGCACCTTGCGATGGGAATTGTTCATAGAGAATACCTCCAAAAAAGAATAAAATCGCACTGCAAACCCGTCCAGGTGCAATGCGATTACCACAGGTGGTATTCTGCCTTTCCCTCCGACGGTACTAACCGTATCAGGTACACGGGTCAGAGCCTGTCGCTCTATCTCAGCCGGAAATGCCGGCCCCCCGAAGACGTATCTGCTATGCGTTTGGATGGTATTATAACCCATCGGAGCGGAAATGTCAATCACGCAATACGCTTTTCCAACCGGCGAGGGCGGAAATTACCGATTTTCCCGGATGACCCGGCACGGATTTCCGTAGGCAACCACATTGTCCGGAATGTCCCTGGTGACTACGCTTCCCGCGCCGATTACCACATTATCCCCGATGGTCACGCCGGGCAGAATGATCACGCCGCCCCCAATCCATACGCTGTCGCCTATGATGACCGGTGCTGTCTGGGTCTTGCAGAAGGCAAAGGAGCCGTCTTCTTTCCTTTTCCCAAAACGTTCGGCCGAATTTGTCGGGTGAAAGGCCGTGTAGATCTGCACATTGGGCGCAATCAGGGCGTTGTTTCCGATCCGAATCACATTGTCGTCCAAAAACGTACAGTTCATATTGATTTCGCAGTGATTTCCCAGGTAAATGTTATTGCCGTAGTCCACATAAAAGGGCGGGGTAATCCACAGATTTTCCCCCGCCCCGCCGAGCAGCTCTCTTAAAATCCGGTCTTTTTCCTCCGCGTCGGCGGAATCGGTCTGATTGTAGTCCCGCATCAGATCCTTCGCCTGATGCCACCGGGTCAGAAGCTCGGCATCGCCGCAGTCGTAAAGCTGCCCTGCCAGCATCTTTTCTCTTTCTGTCATCCTTACCTCCGCATTCAAAAATACAGTTCCGTGGCCAGATTTCCGTGGACGTACAGACACACGGCCTTCCGGACAAATTCCTCCGTCACGTCGAATCGCTCCGCCAGCTCCCACAGCTCCGTGCAGCCCTCGGCCACCGCCTGATCCAGGTCGTCCACCGGAATCAGGTTCTGCACCGCCCATCTGTCCGCCTGATTTTCGTGCCGCTGGCGGCTGTCCACCGCCGTGTTCCGGCTGTAAAAGCTGCCGGTGACGCAGTGCCCCAGCTCATGCCCCAAATGCACCCGCTCCAGGGCGCCGCCGTCCAGCACCCCCGGATCCATGCCGATGCTGCACTGTCCCCATTCGTCCATTACGGACATGGAGCCGGTATTGGGAAGGGGAAAACGGAGAATCCCAATATTCTCTTTTTCCGCCAGAGCGTACAGCATCGGAATGTCCATGGCTACTCCTTCTTCTCCGCCTCCCGCTGCCGGACAAAGGCGGCAAACTGTTTCACCTCTTCGTACATGGCATCGGTGATTTCCCCGTTGCCGCCGAAGAGCGCGAATTTGATTTCCTCGTCACTGACCTGTCTGCCGGAATTCTCCGGCTCTTTGCCGCAAAGCAGGTAGTCCGTGGTGACCCCCAGATAGGCCGCAAGCTTGCCGGCACTGGTGCCGTTGGGCTTTCCGCCGGCCTTCCATTTGGCCACCGCGCTGCGGTTCAGGCCCGCGTCCGTGCAGGCCCGGTACACGCTGACTCCCTTTTTCTCGCACAAAGCCTGGAATCTGTCAAAAAACACAAAGTGCCCCCCTCACCGTTGTGCAATTCGCAGAAGAATACTTTTGTAGCCATCTCCCCATTGACAGGCTACTAAAGTAGTGCTACAATGCGGTCATGAGGTTACTTTAGTATTCTTCTCTATCTATATTTTTTCATTGCACAGGAATATTGTAGCATGGCAGGATACTAAAGTCAACTGAATCCTGTTTGATTTTGTGGAAAATCCTTCGACGGATTTCCCCAAGATTAGCACACAAACCGTCCAACAAAACGGGTATGATTTTAAGGAGGAACAAAATATGCGTAATCTGGAAATGCAGGTAGACACCCTCATGCGGCTGTGCGCCGCGGAAACCCCCGCCCAGAAGGAACGGCTGCGCCGGGAACTGCTGGTTCTGCTGAACCAGTCCCGGATCAACCGTCTGGATCCGGAGTATCTGACCCGGCAGATTCTGCTGGACATCGGCGCACCGGATCATTTGCTGGGGCACCCCTTCGCGGTGGAGGCGGTGGTGCTGTGCGTAAATGACGGCTGCTACATCAACAACATCACCTTCGGCCTTTATCCCCAGATCGCCGCCAAGTTCGACACCACCGCCTCCCGGGTGGAGCGGGGCATCCGCCACCTGATCGAGGTCACCTGGACCCGGGCGGACATGGACATTCTCTGCGGCTACTTCGGCAACACCGTCAGCCCCGACCGGGGCAAGCCCACCAACGGGGAGTTCATTGCCCGAATCGCCAACGTAGTCCGCCAGCGAATGCGCGAAGCCGCCTAGCGGGTCGGCAGGGCCGACAGCCAATGCGCCCACGGCTACCCCGAAATCGTCAGACCTTTGGGCACCGCCCGGTGTCGATGGCGTGTCACCGCTGACAGTGCGCAGTCGGCAGAGCCGACTGCCAGCGCGCCCACGGCTGACCTAAAATCGTCAGACCTCAGACTGTCGAAAAATCATGTCATTGCGAGGCAGTGCGCACACTGCCGTGGCAATCCCCCTAATTTTCAAACATTTTAGATCCTAACCAGTGGCTTTTACTTCTATCCGGGGGATTCCCACTCCACTTAAGCGGACTGGTTCGGAATGACAACGTATATTGGGGGCTTTTTGACACGCTGTGGCCTGAAATCGTCAGGCCAGCCGTGGGTATTCTATACCAAATGCTTCGGGATGCCAGATGCCGAGTTTGTAATTTTAGGGAGTCTCTGAATAAATCGTCTGCGGCTGGATAGCGGATCTTTTTCCCTATCCAGCCGCAGACGATTTATTCATTTATTCAGAGGTTCCTTAGATGTAAAACCAGGCGGCACACAACTTCGGTTGCGTGCCGCCTGGTTTGTTGTCCAATCCTGCTTAGCAGATGCCGGTTTTGTAATTTCTCAAATTACTGTCTTAGGGTCTATCTGAAAACCGGGAATATGACCAACGGCGAGGGATTTTCCGCCTGATGAAGCCATTTTTTTGCAGGAATACTCTGCGTATTGCAAGAAAAAATGGTGCCCTGCAGGTGGAAAAGACCCGCTGTTTGGGCGTGTTGACGGTTTTCAGATAGACCCTAGCAGCACACGGCTTGACGGGCTCCCTTTTGTGCGCTCCGGTTATTCCTGATTGAGCATCCGCCAAAGGGTGGTTCTGCCGATGCCCAGGCGCTGGGCGGTGGCGGTCTGGTTGCCGTTCTCCTCCTTGAGAACCTGTCGGACGATCTGCCGGTTGATCTGATCCAGAGGCTGATGGAGGTTCAGGGCGGCGCCACTCTGGAGCCGAGCCTCCGCGGCGGTCATGGAACGCTCCCGCTCCAGAATCTGCCGGGTCTCCGGCTCGGCGATGCTGCGGTTGGGGCAGGCCAGAGCCAGCTCGTGCATGACCCGCTTGAACTGAGAATAGTTGTGGGGCCAGTTGTACTCCTGCAAAAGCCGCAGAACCCCGTCGTCGGCCCCCAGGGTCTGCTGCTCCAGCCGGGTATTCAGGTGATTTAGGTAGAAGGCCACCAGATCCGCCATCTGCTGCTGCCGCTGCCGCAGAGGGGGCAGGAACAGGTTCAGACATTCCAGCTTTTCCGCAAAGGCCATACCCTCCTGGGAAATGCGGCTCCCCGGAGGGCAGACGCAGGACAAAATCAGCCGGTTCCGCTTGCTGACCTCCATGGTCAGCAGGCACACCATCAGCTGGTGCTGCTTCTGCGGGGACAGCAGATCCACGTCCTGCAAAAAGACGGTGCAGTCGCTTTTGGCCAGAGGGGAATTGTGGTGATCCGTCAGGAAGATCCAGCCCTTTTCATCCAGCAAAAAGCAGTCCACAATGACCAGCGGGTTTTTCCGCCAGGCGCTGGCGGCGTAAATATGGCACACCACCTGCTCTTTGCAGGTGCCCTCCTCGCCGCAGACGATCAGAGGCTGGGTGCTGCCGTTGATTTTCTGGATTTGATCCTGCAAACCCCGCATGAGGTTTGTCAGGCTGTAGAAGCTGGCTCGGTATTTTTCCTCCGCTTCCTCCCGATCCAGATAGCGGATGCCCTGGCGTATTTCCGGGGCAGAGGCTCGGCTTTCGGAGAAATAGAAGGTGGTATACAGGGTGCCGCCGTAGCCTTCATAGCGGCGGCGGATGTTGTAGATCACGTTGTTGATCTGCTTCAGGTAGTGATCCTGCTCCTCCCGGGGCTTCAGAGCCTTTTCCCGGAGGTAATGGACAATGGCGGTCTGGCCGTCGGGGACCGTGGAGAAAAACAGCTCTCCCGAGGGGGTGAACACCACGGTGCTGTTGACCTGGTTCCACACCAGGCGGCGCAGGAACCGGTTTTCCTCCTGGAGCCGCCGACAGTTGTCGCAGATCCGCAGAGCCTCCTGAAAGGCGGCTCGGACGCTGTCCGGATCCGAGGTGATGAGAATGGCGCTGAGCCCCAATTCCTGAGCCATCCGATAGGCCACCATGTCGCACAGCAGGGTATAGCGCCGATCCCCCAGGCGCTCCAGCTGCTGCCGAGCCTGATCCGCCCCCTCAATGGGAAACACCGCCACAGGAATGTGCAGAAGATTCTGGATGTTATTGGCCTGCTCGGTAATATTGGGATGCCCCACCACCGCAATGGGCTGGGACAGATTCCCCGCCAGATGAATAGCGCGGATGATCTCCACCATGGTCACAGGGATCTCCACCACCGGCAGGGTCAGCCGCCTGCGCAGCATGGCCGCCGTGCCACCCCGGGAGATCACCGCGTCATAGTCATTGTGAAAATCCCGCAGTGCCAGCTCCAGACCTGCCTCCAGGTCACCGACATACACCGTCAGCTCCACCGGAAACTCCTCCGCCACGGTTTTCATAACGGCACTCATATTTTCATAAGGCGCAATACACAAAAGCCGGGGATTCTCCGCCATCATATCACTTCTTTCCATGGTTTCCCGTTTTCTTTCCTCCAGTATAAAATATCATGGGGGCTGTGTCAATGCTCTCCTGCCGGGGCGTTTTCCGGTTTCTCCTGCTGGGAATGGAACAGCAGTCCCGCCGCCAGCAGGATGAAGCCATAGGCTGCCCAGCTGTAAAGCCCGGGAACCTGGCCGAATACCACAAAGCCCAGCAGACCCGAGAACAAAATCTGCGAAAAATCAAAAATCGAAATTTCCCGGGGCGGCGCATACCGATAGGCCTCCGTCAGGCCAAACTGCGCCGCGGCGCAGCTGCTTCCGGCCAGAAGCAGGCAAATAAGCTGTGCCGGAGACATGGGTCTCCAGTCCGCCAAGGCCGGAATCAGCACCCCAATCAAAGACAGTGCGGAAAACCAGAAGACGATGACACTGCCGGAAATCTGGTCTTTTTTCCGCAGAGCCCGCAAAGACACATGGGCTCCGCCGGACAGGATGCCCCCCAACAGGCCGATGACGGCAGAGGGGCCCAAGGCGCTTCTATTGGGGAAAATCAAAAAGCCGCTGCCCAGCAGCGCCAGACCGATGCAGCCCGCCTGGGTCTTCGTGACCCGCTCCCCCAGAAAGATGCCCGCAAACACAATGGCAAAAAAGGGGCTGAGCTTGCTCAGGGAGTTGGAATTTGCCAGCAGCAGCCGGTCAATGGCGTAGTAATTGCAGAACACAGCCCCGGCTCCGCAGAGGATGCGGGTGGCCAGAGGCAGCCGGGATTCCTTGGGCACCGCCAGACTCTGTCGATCCCGGAGAAGGATCACCGCCGCCGCCACCGCGGAAACACTGTTGCGGAAAACCATTTTCTGCACCGAGGGCAGATCCCCCGCCAGGCGCACAAAGGTGCTCATGAGCGCAAAGAAAAAAGAGGAAAGTACCAGCAGCCCAATGGCCTTCTTTTTCTGGTGCATGGCCATTATTTGCGCAGAATGTGAATGGCAAAGCCTCCAAATTCCCCGTCCAGATAGACATTTTTAATGCCCCTGTCATCGTAGGCGGCGGTCTCCATCCGGAAGTCAAAGCCCTTTCCCTTCAGCTCCTCCATGGCGCTTTCCAAATTCTCCGTTGCCATGGCGATATGGCCGTTGGCTCCCAGGAAGGGGGTCTTCATACATTCAAAATAGCTTCCGGCAAACTGGGATTTCTGCCCCTGCCGGGGGGTCAGGTTGAACATCCGGCTCAACAGCTCCGCCAAGGCGGCAGCTTCCCGGTCATTGGGCGTGTTGATGCCGATGTGAACGAGTTCAAATTGATTTTCCATCGTTATGCTCCTAATTCTGAAAATTTTAAAAATAGCCGGTCTCATATCCGAGATCGGCTATTGGGGAAGCTCTGATTAAATTGTCAAGAGCTGACGGCAAAGGGTTCGCCGCCCAGCCGCAGACGATTGATTCAGAGCTTCCTTACGAAATCAGGCAACAGCAGGTGTCTGACGCTTCTTGCTGATGACCAGGCACCATACCAGCAGCACAGCACCCAGAACGATGCCGATCATGTCATACATGGAGCCGGGCATCACGAACATCAGCGCGGCTACATAGAACAGAGCCCGCTCCACAACGTTCAGATTCTTCCCCATATAACCCGCGACACCGGAAGCCAGGAAGAAAGTGGCACAGGCAACCATGGCAACGGCCAAAATGATTTCCGGGATCGTGCCGATCAGCAGAATCGCGGGACGGTATACGAAGATGAACGGAGCAACGAATGCGGTTATGGCAAAGTAGAATGCCTTCCAGCCTGTTTTCCAGGCGCTGGCATTTGCAATACCGGCAGCGGTAAAGGAGGCCAGGCAGACAGGAGGCGTGATTTGCGCCACAACGCCGAAGTAGAAGATGAACATATTGGCGACCAGAGGCTCAACGCCCAGCTTCTGAATCGCAGAGCAGAACAGCGTGTTGGCGATCAGGTAGGCCGCTACGGTGGGCAGCGCCATACCCAGCAGCAGGCAGCCGGCAGCAGCAACCAGCAGAGCCATCAGCAGATGAGAATTGCCGGAGGTACCGATCAGCTTGGCGATCTTAACAGCAACGCCGGAACGAACCACGATGCCGATCATAATGCCACAGGCCGCGGTGGGGATTGCCACATTGGAAGCCTGACGGACACCTTCCATCAAGGTGTGGAGCATCTGCTTTGCGTTCATCCGAATGTCTTTTGCGGTCAGATTGATCACAATAGACAGCAGGGTGCAGTAAATGGCCGCACGAGGCATAGACAGACCCTTAAAAATCATGATGACCAGCAGAATGATGGGCAGCAGACGGTAGATCCGGGGCAGGATGGGAGAACCCTGGTACTTGAGACCCGCATTGTTGTCGGCCATCTGACGCTTCTTCGCCAGCAGGTGAACCAGAATAAAGGCAGCGCCAAAGTAAGCACACGCAGGAATGATGGCAGAGGTAGCAATGGTCATGTATTTCACGCCAATCATTTCTGCCATGATGAATGCACCGGCACCCATGATGGGAGGCATGATCTGACCACCGGTAGAGGCAACCGACTCAACGGCGCCGGCCTCTTCGGGCGTATAACCGGCTTTCTTCATCAGCGGAATGGTCAGAACACCGGTTGTAGAAACGTTTGCAACGGCAGAGCCGGAAATCATGCCCAGCAGGCCGGAAGAAATAACAGCTGCCTTTGCAGGGCCACCGGCGGTTTTGTCGGAAAGCTTCATACCCAGATCGATCAGCACGGAGCCGCCGCCGCAGTTGGAGAAGAACGCACCAAAAACCATAAAGTAGAAGAGCGTTCCCATGGAGGTGGACAGGGGAGAACCGAAAATACCGTTCTGTCCCAGCATCAGCGTTTCACAGAACTGGGCAAAGGTCATACCGGCAAAGCGGAAGATTCCCTTAACGTACTGGCCGAAAAACGCATAGGCCATAAAGAACAGGATGACGAAGAACAGTGCCAGAGATACGGTACGGCGCACAGCCTCCATGACACACACGATCAGCATTACGGCTACCACAATGTCCAAAGTAGACATGGGATCCACGCTGAGAACACGCATATTCAGTGCGTTAGCATGGCTCAGGAAATAGTAGCAAACAAAAGCGACACAGCCAAGGAGCAAACCGTCGTAAATCCACCACAGATTACGCCACTTGCTTTCTTTGTTTTTCACCTTATCCGCCATGGGGTTGAACAGGAAGACAACCGCCAGGGCAAAGCACATGTGCAGGGGAATCTGCGCCCAGGGCTGCAGAGGTTTTACCAGCTTAATATACAGCTGGAAGGCCGTCATGGCCAGAGTCAGCACTACCAAAACAATGTAGCGCCAGCGAGGCATGTTCTTCAACAGCTTCGCGATCTTGGACTCTTCGTCTTCCTCGTTGGCCAGAGCCTGGGCTTTCGCGTCCATGTCCAGCTTCCCGGAAACACCAGAGTCTCCTTTTTTCTTAAATAAGCTCATAAATTACCTCTCAGTGAAATAGTAGACGGCTTTTTATGGAAGGCTGGGTCTTTTGACCCAGCCTATATGTCAGATCCTTACTTGATGTAGCCAGCCTCGGTGAAGTATCTCAGAGCGCCGGGATGCAGCTCAGCACCGCCGACCTTCTCGGATTCCCAGCAGGTAGCAACATCCCAGGGAGCCAGGGAGTTGTAGGTCTTGACCAGAGCGTCACGGTTCTCGCACAGGGTCTTGGTGATCATATAAACCACATCATCGCTCAGATCATCGTTGACGAAAATGGAGTCGGGGGAGCCGGGCAGAACCAGCTCGTTGGTCTGACCCTTGAAGGAGTCAGCAGCAATGGTCACTCTCTGGAAGCCCTTCTCATTGACAAACCAGTCAACCAGCTCGTCACCCCACTGCAGGAAGGTAACGTCACAGGTGGTAGCAATTTCAGCCATGGTGGAAGAAGAACCGGAAGTATGGTCAATGTAGAAGTCGATCTTGCCGTCCTGCAGGGCAGCCTGGTTCTCAGAGCCGGACTGGTTGGTGATGGAACCGCCCCAGCTTTCCAGATCCTCCTGGGTCACACCGAAGTACTCCAGCAGCAGGTAAGCGCCCTGGGCATCCATGGAGCCAACAGGAGAGCAGCCGATCCGCAGGGGCAGCTTCTGCTCAAAGACTTCCTCAATGGTGGAAACGTTGTACTTTTCCAGGAACTTGTTGGAGATGCAGTTGATGTAGCACACAGAGGTCAGACCGCCCATAACAGCCTTATAACCAGCAGTAACAGGGGGCTTGCCCAGGGTGCCTTCCTCCTTAGCCCACTTGGCGGGAGCAGCGTTGATGAAAGCCATGGAAACAGACTCGTCAGCGAACAGGTAGGGAGCGCCCATGCCGCCAGGGTTGGTGGGCTGAACGTCTACCAGGCCGAAGCCGCCTTCGTTCTCCAGGTACTTCGCCATCTCGACAATGATGTTGTAAGAGCCGGAACCGACAGCGTCAGAAGAGAAAACCAGAGTTTCACCGGACATGTCCAAATTCTCGGACCCATTGGCAGCATCCCCGGCGGGAGCGGCAGTTTCTGCGGGAGCAGGGGCAGTTGCGGGGGGCTCGGTCTTGGCGCCGCAGGCAGCAAAGCTCAAAACGACGGCAACAGACAGAAGCAGGGCGATTATTTTTTTCATTTGAATTCTCCTTTTCTAATTATGTTATCCGACTCTGTCGGTTAACTACATACACTTTGTTTATGGTTGATCAGCGCAATGACGTACTCCATGGTGCGCATCGGGTCTGGCCCAGGCTTTTATTCCATACCCTTGGCCTTGTTCTCCGCCAGCACCTTTTTCAGGGCTTCCTTTCCGTCGCCGCTGATGCTGTTGAAGGGGCTGCGGCAATCGCCTACGGGATAGCCCATGAGCTTGGTGGCGTATTTGATCATGGTATTGGGGTTGCCGTACTGAAAGGTGTCCCGCAGGCTTACCAGACTGCGCTGCACCTCCAAAGCCTCCTGGAGCTTTCCATCACGGTACAGCGAGACGATGCTGCAAATGGTCTTGGGATAAATGTTGCTGCAACCGGCAATGGCACCGGCACCGCCGTTGACCAGATTGTCGAAAATCAGGGCATCGTTTCCGGAGAGGACGCTGAAATCCTCCAGGTCTCGGGTTTCCTCAATGTAGTGCTGCATGTTCAGGAAATTGCCGGAGGAATCCTTGACGCCTACAATGTTCTTGAAGGTGTGCGCCAGCTTGCCGATGGTGGCGGGCGCCACTGCATTGCCGGTTCTGGCAGGGATGTTGTAAACCACAATGGGCAGATCCACAGCCTGAGCCACCGCCGCGTAGTGGTTGTAGATTTCCTGCTGGTTGGCAGCGGCAAAGTAGGGGCAGATGATGCTCAGCACATCGGCACCCAATTCCTTGGCCTTCAGGCTCATGCGGATGGTATCCTTGGTGCCGGGGCAACCGGTACCGGCATAAACCGGCACCCGTCCGGCGGTCTGCGCAATGACCGCCTTCAGAACGGCGTACTTCTCTTCCTCGCTGAGGATGTAGCTCTCGCCGTTGGTACCGAAGCAGAACAGTCCGGAGACACCGGCTCGGATCAGACGCTCTACCTGATTGCGCAGCTCGTCAAAATTGATGCTCTCATCCTCATACATGGGCGTGAGGATCGGAGTGATGATTCCCTGTACAAGTTTGTTCATGGTGATCTCCTGTCGCAGGCCTCTGCCCGGTTCTGAGCAGCTTCTCCCTTTCTTTACTGCTTGTGATTCGCCAGCGTAATGGCGTAATCCATGGCGTTTACCAGGCTCAGCTCGTTGGCCTGGCCGCTGCCTGCGTGGCCGAAGCCGGTGCCGTGGTCTACGGAGGCTCGGATGATGGGCAGACCCAGGGTCACGTTGATACCGGCCACGGCATCCCAGTGGCCTTCGGCCTTGTTGTAGACAAAGCCCTTGACCTTCAGGGGAATGTGACCCTGGTCGTGGTACATGACCACCACGATGTCATACCAGCCGCCCAAGGCCTTGGAGAAGACGGTGTCGGGGGGCGTGGGCTTCTTCTCGGGAATGTTGATGCCCTCGGCCAGTGCCGCGTCGATGGCGGGCTGGATCTCTTCGATCTCCTCGGTGCCGAACATGCCGTTCTCACCGCAGTGGGGGTTCAGACCCGCCACACCGATCTTGGGGTTCTCGATGCCCAGAGCCTTGCACCCGGCGTTGGCGATGCGGATGCAGTCCAGCACCCGATCCTTCTTCACCCGGTCGCAGGCCTCCCGCAGGGAGACGTGGGTAGAAACATGAACCACCCGCAGATTTTCGTGAGCCAGCATCATGGTGTATTTATTGGTATGGGTATAGTCGGCGTAGATCTCCGTATGGCCGGAGTAGTGGTGCCCCGCCATATTGATGGCCTCCTTGGACAGGGCGTTCGTTACAGTGGCGTCGATCTGTCCGTTCATGGCCAGGGTGATGACCTTCACCACATACTGGAAGGCCGCCTCGCCGCCCAGGGCGCAGGCCCCTACGCCGAAGGGCTTGGGTACCTCCAAGTCGCTGGTATCGGGAATGGACTGGGCGGGCACCAGGCCCATGTCCAGCACATCCACGGTGCCGTAGCAGAACTTCGCATCCTTTACATCCTTGCAAACATGCAGCCCCAGGTCCACACCGGAGACCTTTTTGGCAACCTTCAGCGCATAGGCCATGCTGGAAGCGTCGCCTACCACCAGAGGACGGCAGCGGTCATAGATCTTGGGGTCTGCCAGAGCCCGAACGGTGATCTCCGGGCCGTTGCCGAAGGGATCGCCCATAGAAATGCCGAGAATAGGTTTATTCATAGTCGCGTTCTCCTTTTCGTTGATCTTGGGGCATCAGCCCAGTTCCTTGGTCTCTTCCAGCACCTGCTTCAGGGCTTCCAGGCCCTCGTCGCAGAGGTAGCTGAAGGGACGGCGGCAATCACCGACGGGGTAGCCCATGAGGCTGACGGCCTTTTTGATGATGGTATTGGGGTTGCCGAATTTGAATACCGGCTGGATTTTGGCAATGGCCTCCTGGGCTTCCCGAGCCTTGTCCAGGTCTCCCGCCACAAAGTGGTCGTAGATGGAGGCCACGGTGGCAGGCCACAGGTTTGCCCGTCCGGCAATGCCGCCGGTGCCGCCGTTTTCCAGGCAGTAGAGAATGTTGCCGTCGTTTCCGGCCAGTACGGAGAAGGGCTTGCCCAGATCCCGGGTCCGGTCGATGTAGGCCTTCAGGTTCTCCCGGTCGCCGGAGGAATCCTTGGCGCCCATAATGACATCCACATCCCGAGCCAGCTTTTCAACGGTTTCCGGCAGCAGCTTGTTGCCGGTGCGCATGGGGATATTATAGAGCACGATAGGGATATTGACATGCTTGGCCACCTCTACATAGTGGTCATACAGTTCCTTCTGGCTGGCCAGGGCGAAGCTGGGGGTGATGATGGAGAGCACGTCCGCGCCCAGCTCCTCCGCCCGCTTGGACATCCGCACGGTGTCGGCGGTGGAGATGCAGCCGGTACCGGCATAGACAGGAACCCGACCCTTGACCTGGTCAATGACCGTCTCCAGCACCGCTTCCTTTTCCTTCAGGCTCAGGATGTAGCCCTCGCCGTTGGTGCCGAAGGGGAACAGGCCATGTACGCCGCCGCGCAGCAGCCGCTCGACCTGGTTGCGGAGCTCCTGATGGTTAACGGTCTGCTCCTGGTCGTTGTTCATGGGGGTCAGAATAGGAGGGATAATACCCTTGATCTCGCAGCTTTTCATATCCGTACTCCTTTACAGAATTTCCTGATAAATGGCGCGGGCATCCTGGGGCTCTACCTTGCGCATGTTGTTCACCAGCAGCCGCTGAACCTGCATACCGGCCTCTACCAGGCTCTCCAGGTCTTCCTTGGGCACGTTGAACTCCGTCAGGCTGGTGGGAATGTCCAGATGCCGGACGATGTGCTCCATTTTGGCCATCATCCAAGCGCTCTTTTCGTCCACGGTGGAAACCTTGGTCTCCTCGTGGCAGCAGCGGTCATACAGCAGAGCCATCCGCTGCCGGAAGGCCGGATCCTGGGCATTGAAGCGCATGACCGGAGCCAGCAGAATGGCATTGGAAACGCCGTGGGCAATGTGGTATTTGCCGCCCAGAGGGTAGCTCAGGGCGTGGACGGCGGTGGTGCCGGAGGCGGTAATGGCCAGGCCGCCGTAGTAAGCGGCCATCTGCATCCGGTTCTTTTCTGTCATGGCAGCGGGGTCGTCACAGACCTTTTCAATGTTGTTGATAATCAGGTCCGCGCCCTCCAGAGCGTACATGTCGCTGAAGGGATTGGCCTTGTTGGAGGTGAAGCATTCCACACAGTGAGCCAGGGCATCCACGCCGGTGGCGGCGGCGATCTTCCGGGGCAGGTTCTTAATGAGGCGGGCATCCAGGATCACATAGTCCGCGATCATGTTCTCATTGACGATGCCGATTTTCAGCTCCTTCTCCGGCACTCCCACAATGGCGTTGGGAGTGACCTCCGCGCCGGTACCGGCGGTGGTGGGAATCAGCACGATGGGCACGCACTTCTTGGCCATGCCGGGGTTATCCAGCAGCTCCTTGACACCGTATTCGTCGGTGACCAGGACGGAGGCCAGCTTGGCCGCGTCCATAACGGAGCCGCCGCCGCAGGCGACGATCAGATCCGCGCCGCTGCGCTTGAACTCGTCTACGATCTTCTGCACCGCCATGTAAGAGGGCTCCGGGGGCAGTTCGTCCAGCACATAGTATTCGGTGCCGGTGGACTTCACCACCTCTTCGGCCATGTCAAACAGGCCCAGACTCCGCAGACCCTTGTCCGTAAACATGGCCACACGCTTGGAGCCCCGAGCCTTGATGATGGCGGCGATGTTCTCCATGGCGTTCTCCCCGCCGTAAACGGCATGGGGCATTTTCAAACTGTATTGTGTAAGCATGTTCATTCTCCTTTAACGGTTGTGTTCTGATGCAGTTTTTCTTCCAGATCCAGCAGCAGGGTCTGTTCCCCGAAGCCGCCGGATTTTGTCAAAAGATAAACGGTTTTGCCTTCTATCTTCACGCTTGCCAGCACCACGCCGGGCAGATACTCGCAGATGGGGGTCAGCTCGTGCAGATCCGCCAGCTCCATGAAGGCCATCAGGGTGTCGCCGCCGGTGACCATCCAGGTAGCCTCCAGGCCGTCCTCCAGGAAGGTTTTCAGCAGGGAGCCCATGACGCCGGAAATTCGCTGCCGCATTCCCTCCAGGTTCATCCCCAGCTTTTCCCGGCAGGCTTCCAGCCCCTCCGGGTCTCCCAGGCCGTCGCACTCGACGATCACATTGGGATGCGCCAGAATGGTCTGCTCCATGGCGTTTACATCCTGCCGCCATTGAGAAGTCCCCCGCCAGCCGTCGTCCAGCTTCTGCGCCACCCGGAGCCTGAGCCGGGGCACCCCCGCCTGCTCCGCCCGGTCCATCTGGGACAGGGTGATGGGATTGATACTGCCGCAGACCGTTACCAGCTTTTGGGGAAGCTCCGGGGTCTCCGTCTCTCCCGTGGGGATGTCCAGCAGCTCCGGGAGCATCTGGGCAAAGCCCGCGCAGCCCGCAAGCAGAGCCGTTTCGCCTTGTTCCTTCAGATCCCGGGCAATGGCCTCCAGATCCTGTACCGTTTCCGCATCGTGGAGGATGATCACCGGGGCGAGCCGGTTCTCCTCCGGGAAGATCACCGGCACCCGGGTCTGCTGGCCGATGATGTCCGCCACCCGGGAAGCCGTCACCGGCTCAAAGGGGTCTTTGCCGAAGACGCTGTCCGCCACCTCCAGGCCGTCAATATACTGTACACCGTTTTTGGTGATCCGGTTCAGCTGGGGCAGGGCCGGCACAAAGTGGAGGGCCTTTCCGCCGGTGCCCTGCAGCACAGCCATCAGTTCCGAGCCGATATTTCCTCGGAGTCCGGAGTCGGTTTTTTTGTAAATACATTCCGTGCCGGTGTCTGCGGCATCCTTCGCGATCCTGCCCACCACGGCGGCTGCTTTCTCCGGGGACAGGTGTCGGGTCTCCGCATCGATGATCAGCACCTTCGTGCCCGGTGCCAGCCCCTTCAAATAACTGCCGGGGCTCTGCCCGAACCGAAGGGCGGTTTGCTTTCCCCGGAACTGAATGCCTGTGTCCAGCGCTCCCGTAAAATCATCCGCTATGATCAGCAATCGTATCATGGTTTGCTCTCATCTCGTTTCTGTTTCAAAATGAACTTCAGACTGCCAGGGGATCCTCCAAGAATTTCCTGATTCTCCCGATTTTCCCCGGTGTCTTTCCTTTTTCTGCTTCAATCATAACCAGTTTTCACGAATCCCGCAAACTTGAATACCCCGTTTTTGTTCCATTTTGAAACTCACTTGTTTTTTTGTTACGGACGCACAGTTTTTTAACTGTTGTTTTGTGCAAAATGCCATCATTCATCCTGGCGCCGCTAGCGTCTTCCGGCGTGTTCCTCCCGAATTCGTTTCAGAGCGAAACATCCGGTGAAATTTCTTTGCCCGACACATTTTCAAACCGCGGCCACCGCCCTAACTGTACGCCCCGTTCCTTGGCTGCCGCAATTCCCTCCGCCTGCCGCTGACGATTGAACTCCCGCTCTGTCTGGGCTACATAGGACAGAAGCCGCAAAACAATATCCGCAATCACCGTTCCGGTCAGATCCCGGTTTTCAGATAGACCCTAGGAAATGTCCATCAGGAGCCAGTTTCATCTGCGTTTTGCAACATGCAGCCCATATGAATTTTCCATCCCATTACATAATTCCCCTTTTCCTGCAAATACTTCTACCGTGCAGAAAATGCGCGCAATGCGCTTCAAAGGAGAAGAACCAATATGAAAGCAACTGGCATTGTCCGCCGGGTGGACGACCTGGGTCGGATCGTCATCCCCAAGGAAATCCGCAGAACCCTGCGTATCCGTGAAGGCGACCCGTTGCAGACATCATTGACACGGTGGGAAAAATACTGCTTTTCTATGTTGGATTTGGCTAAAAGGCGGGGGTGGTAGTTGTACATAGTGACGACTATGAGGGGCGGAACCGTGGGGATTTGGGAGGGGTAAAAGATGGAAAAGATCGTTTCCTGCGGGTTCAATATGGATACCGCGTGTGTGGAGCTGCGGTTTGCGGATGGAAGCATGGTTGCTATTGATACAACTGCGGTGGAAAACGAGGTTGCGGAGACCGTGTGCCAGTGTTCGGAATTGGATTGGCTGGTTTATAATAAGCCAATGGAATATGCGCAGCTGGTGCTGAGCAGTGGGATTGAGGAGTATCTCAAGGGAACGGCGGAGCATCGGTTGGAGAATTAGGGAAACAGAAGTGGAGCAGCCCACCGGTCAATTGATCGGTGGGCTGTGAACCTACAAGCTATGCATATATAGCTACAGGAATAACTATCACTGCAGGTCCCGGAATTTGTGTTTTCAATTCAGGAAGATTAAATTTTGCAGTGCTGTCATCCCGGAATCCAGAAAGCATTTGTGTGAGAGTGTCCACTTGAAAAATTGACAACGAAGTCTTTCTTAAAAGATCAATATTTTCTGTTTCATCTTTACAAATGGCAATAATCTTTCCAAGAACTTTGAAGTGTCCACCGAGAATTTCAGAAACATTATCATTAGAAAGGTACTGTTCCTGTGCAGATAACACAACCGTCCCATTATTATCAGATAAAATAAAGTCAATCGTACCGCTGTGCTTAAGTTCTCCTGCGAACAACTTAATCTGCTTAACAGTTTCATTTTCTTGTTGTTTTTGTAATTTGGCTTGTGTTTTTTCTCCTAGTTTAGGATTGGTTGAAAAAATATCTACCATACGAAATAAATCCAAGAAAATGTCCATGTAATTTATGAGCGGATTTTTCTGGAGTTCTCCTTCCACTTCAATAAAATCTCCAATTTTCATATTCTGAATGTTAAATCCATGTTTCAGAATCTTTTCATTGACAAGCAACGTCCTAAATTTAGAGAGCAGGGAAACATTTGTATGCACTTTTTCTTTTGTAACACACTCTTGCTCTCCACTGTTACCGGAATGGGACACCTCTCCCTTTAAGTCAATCTTAAGCAGTTTACTTAAGATTGATGCAGATGTCGAAGCCACTGCATCAACCTTTTGCATATTTTCCCGTTCCTTATGTTCGGCGTAGTTCACTTGACTTACAGTTGAAAAGCCGTCTTCGATAATGGCGAGCATGTCCAAAACAATTTTTTCGTTAATATACACAGGCACCACTAATTGTTCCGCTTTCATTAAATTTTCCTCCGTTTCTGTATAACAGTCAAAGTAGCATTTCAATGTCTATTTGTTTTCAGCCGATGAGTTCATTGCCCGAGAATTTGTAGAATCAAGCACCTTGGTGAGTAAGTCTACCGCTCCTGCCCATTTCTCCTGACCGTTATAAATATTCTGCTGTTGCTGCATAGCTTCCCACATTCCCCTAGGGGTATACGGATTTTGAATTGTCTCCCATGTTACCTGATTCTCATATCCAAGTGACTTTGCCATCGCCTCTAGCAACTTATCCTGCGCTTCCAGTTTTTGCTTGAGCTGCATATCGTTCGGTTCCTGAATACAAAGCTGCCTATAATACTCTTTCCACCTTGCTCTTACAGTGTCATCATCAGAGAAAACAATATCTATAACATTTAGGGCACGAATGCTTTCGACATTCCAGGCAAGGCCTCGGTTCATCATCAAAGCCTTGAATATTTCAAGCTTATCCGTCCTTCTTTGACTATAACTCTGCAATTTCTGACCGACGAACACAGCGACAATAGGAACTATAATAATCGCAAGAATGTTGATGATTGTTAGGATAACCTCAAATGTTGACATTGTGCAGTCCTCCATACGTTATGTAGTTTATTGAAGCCGCTTCATGTATATTGCGTGATCACTCCTTTATTCAGTTACATAGTCGATACATTCCTCAAAACTCTTTTTGATATTCTTTTTAATCGCCGTATCGCAAAGGATACCCCAATAATCTGCCCGCAGATTTTTCTTATCAACAGATTCATTCCTTGTTCCAGTAGTACGCTGAGCCGGTCGCACTGGCAGAGAATTGGCAAATTGCAGCATAGCATAAATCGCAGGGTACTTTTGCGTCATCTCACGATCAAGAGCACGAGCTTCACTATCTGTTCCGTACTGAATCGTATTTTGAATTCGGGCTAGATCAATGGCGATATCAGCACAATCATGCGCATTTTTAATTGCTATCAATGTCGATTGCTCTAAATCAGCTACAAAGAAGATACTTCCCATTCTAACAGCTCCTTTTCGTGGAATACATAACATTTACCACTTTTAGTATAATACAACGTGGCTTCTAAAGTCAATATATCATTCGTTGAAATTACCAATTGCTCCATGTGCAGCACTTGCTTGTTTATGTATTTTAGCTAATTGCACTTTTGCAAAGGGGAATGCAGTACAACATATATTAAGCAATCAAACCCCGGCAGATGTTTCACTAACATCCACCGGGATAACACTTAGCTTTTTATTATGTGCAGACCGATCTAGTATAAGAGCAAACAGATAGATATGGTCTGCTTCATTATGTTAAAAGTCAACTTCGCATTGAAGCTATTTAATAATATTTAATACAATAATACGATTGTAGTCAACAGATAGGGCTCAATCATATTTTCCTATAGAACTTTTTACCATTTGATTCATTCCAGCGGATGAAGTGCTATCAGCTACAAATCATTCCTCCTATCATGCGTTCCTATGCAGCACGCAGATCAGGCAATAACGACAGTACGCCCACCGGTCGATTGACCGGTGGGCTGCAATATTTCGCTTATGTCGTTTTAACGCTACAGCTTTTCCTCAGGGACCGGAATATACACCATCCTCAGCGGAATCATTCTCCGATATTTTTCGCTTAGCTGACCGTAATATTTCAAAATTAAATCCACAAGTTCCGTACCGTTGATTCCCCGAATGATTGGCGTGCTTTCCAGGTATCTTGCGGCATTCTTTGTGTAGTTGGACAGCGTAACAAATAAGCCGTAATCCCCCTCACGCATGGCCCCTTTCAAGGACTGAATGGTGGATTCCTTAATGTCGCTGTCCTGGCTTTTTACCTGAACAAGGATACGGGGAGGCAGTTCGTCTTTGTATGCGGTGATGTCTATGCCGCTGTCGCCGCCCTGGGGGGATACGGTGCAGCGGTATCCCATTGCACGCAGAAGCTCTGCAACAAATTCTTCCAGGGCATATCCTTTCAGCTGCTTGCTCAGCTCTTTCAGAACGAAATCTCTGGTGGCCTCCACAATATCTTCTGCGGTAGCTGCCACGGTTTCGTCCGGTTCTGCCAAGGCTAACGAAGGCTTGAAACCTTTATCCAAAGCCTGCATGTATTCATCTGCGTAGTTCTTAAGCAAAAAGAAGGACAGTGCCGAACCGACCTCATACAGTGCGCCTTGGGAGAACGCAGTCCGGGGCAAGTGTTTCAGCCACTTTACTTTTCTCTGCTGCACATACGGGGCGGCTTCGGGGTTATAAATGAAATCGCTCTCAATGACACCAATGTTGATTTTCCGATCAGCCTTAGACGGAAACACCACGTAATCACCGATTTTCACTTCTACAGCAAACCGATACAGCATACCGGCACTGGTAGCAATGGCCCCCTTTTTGCTGTCTGGATATGTGTCTATATAGTGCGCTTTATAGGCTTCCCGATTTGGCTCCAGTTTGCCGCAATCTCCAAAGTCCTGCCAGCCAATAGCAATGACTTCATTGTGCAGGAACAGGGAATCATCCGTTGTGTGGATGCCCCAGATTTTCTTTTCTTCATTGGCCATTATGTACACTCCTGTCAAATCTTACGTTCTATCAGATCATATTCGTGACCTCACGAATACCGCTTGCAGATTCTTATTCGGATAAACCATCTTTCTCAACAGGGTATGCATTCAATTCGTTTTTCTCATCTATAAACGATTTGTAGATTTTCTTTACCCCTGCCTCTTTTGCCATTGCAATCACAAGGTCTTCTTCGGCCCGGTTCATGCGCAAACCAAGAACCACTCCATATGGTATCATCTCTACCATAACCGGTGCATTCATTTGTGCATTTGCAATCATCCGCCATTCCTGGTCATATTCGTGACATTTCTTTTTGATAAGTGTGGTTCGCTCAGCTTCCCACATAACTGGTTTCATTTTTTCCAGCCACTCAGGAGGAATTGTCTTACCGACGGATTCAGTAAGCTTTTGCATCATAATAAATTCTGCAAAATTGGTTGCGTCGTAGGGCGTATCCGAATAGTAGATTGGGTATATCGGGGTTCCATACCGTATCCCGCATTCTTTACATTTTTCCTGTTTGCCGCACAGGAAGGCACTTTCGTCTTCCATATCATAGAACTGAACAAACCCTCGATATTGGTCTGCGTATTTCAGCCAGAGTGTCTCGTTAAGCCCATTTTCCGAGAAGCAGACTGACCACACATTTTTCCTGACTTCATTTCGTATATCAAGCAGATAGCTCTGAAAGTCCGGCAATATGCCTTGTGCCAACCAGCCCTGAACGCTCTTTACCGTGAGTTGTTCCAGCTTTTCCTCGGGAATTATGCCGCTTAATAATGTTCTTGTGCCATCTATTACTTCTTGTGTACGCTCTGGAGTCCTGAAATTCTTCCTGTATTCCTCCATAATTGCGGCAATATTTATGTGCAGGAAGGTATCAAAGGGGTCATCATAATAGTTTGCCTTTG
>CAKTXO010000016.1 GCA_934630985.1 uncultured Oscillospiraceae bacterium
CTGCGTCAGGGTCACATCGCCTACGTCATCAACACCCGGGATCCCGGCGCCAACGAAAATGACGGCATCCAGATTCGCCAGATTGCCACGGAGCACAATGTGACTCTGTTCACGGCTCTGGACACCATCAAGGTGCTGCTGGACGTGCTGGAAGAGACCACGCTGACCATCTCCACCATTGACGCAAAATAAAACTTGGATAAGTTCCAGGGTGGACGCAGAACGCGTCCACCCCAGCGTGTCAAAAAAGCCCCAATATACGTTGTCATTCCGAACCAGTCCGCTTAAGTGGTGTGGGAATCCCCCGGATAGAAGTAAAAGCCACTGGTTTAGGTATCTAAAATGTTTGAAAATTCGGGGGATTGCCACGGCAGTGTGCGCACTGCCTCGCAATGACATGGTTTTTCGACAGTCTGAGGGTGGGCGCGACCTGCGTCCACCCTGGAACCAAACGGGAGAAATTATGAAACAAGGTATTTTCACCATTGAAAGCAATACCGCCCTGACGGACAGCGTGTACCGGATGGTGCTTTCCGGGGACACCTCCGCCATCACCGCTCCGGGGCAGTTCGTGAATATTCAGCTGTCCGGGAAGTTCCTGCGCCGGCCCATCTCCGTCTGCGACTATGATGAAAAAACCCTTACCATTGTCTACAAGGTGGTGGGCAAGGGGACGGCGCAGATGGCGGCCATGCAGGCAGGGCAGACCCTGGACATCCTGACAGGCCTCGGAAACGGCTATGATCTGAGCCTGACGGGAGACGCCCCTGTGCTGCTGGGCGGCGGCGTTGGCGTGCCCCCGATGTACAACCTGGCAAAAAAGCTCTTGGCTCAGGGGAAAAAAGTCACCGTAATTCTGGGTTTTAACACCAAAAGCGAGATTTTCTACGAGCAGGAATTCAAAGATTTGGGCTGCACCGTCACCGTCACCACCGTGGACGGCTCCTACGGCAAAAAGGGCTTCGTCACCGACGCCCTGCCGGAAAGCTACACCCATTTCTGCTGCTGCGGCCCGGAGCCCATGCTGAAGGCCGTCTATCGGGCTACCAGCACCTCCGGCCAGATGAGCTTTGAGGAGCGGATGGGCTGCGGCTTCGGCGCCTGTATGGGCTGCTCCTGCAAGACCCTGACGGGCTACAAGCGGATCTGCAAGGACGGCCCCGTCATGCGGAAGGAGGAAATTTTATGGGAAGCCTGAGCGTAAATTTGTGCGGCATTGAACTTTCCAATCCCGTGATTCCCGCCTCCGGCACCTTCGGCTATGGCTACGAGTACGCCGAGCTTTACGACATCAACGAGCTTGGCACCTTCTCCTTCAAGGGAACCACCAAGGATGCCCGGTTCGGAAACCCCACCCCCCGGATCGCCGAATGCACCGCCGGTATGATCAACGCCGTTGGCTTGCAGAATCCCGGCGTGGAGGCGGTGATTGCCCGGGAGCTTCCGAAATTGAAGGAAGTCTTCCACAAGCCGGTGATGGCCAACGTGTCCGGCTTTTCCGTTGCCGACTATGCCTACACCTGCGAAAAGCTGGACAAGGAGCCTCAGGTGGGCTGGCTGGAGGTGAACGTCAGCTGTCCCAATGTTCACGGCGGCGGCATGAGTTTCGGCACCTGCCCGGAAGCGGCCGCCGAGGTCACCCGGGCGGTGAAGGCGGTGACGAAAAAGCCCGTCATCATCAAGCTTTCCCCCAATGTGACGGACATTGTGTCCATTGCCAAGGCCTGTGAGGAAGCCGGGGCTGACGGCATCAGCCTGATCAACACCATGCTGGGGATGCGCATCAACCTGCGCACCCGCAGACCCGTGATTGCCAATACCATGGGCGGCTTCTCCGGCCCTGCCATCTTCCCGGTGGCGGTGCGGATGGTCTACCAGGTGGCGCGTGCGGTGAAAATCCCGGTGGTCGGCATGGGCGGCGTGCAGTCGGCTGAGGATGTGATTGAAATGATGCTGGCAGGAGCTACCGCCGTGGAGGTGGGAGCGGCCAATCTGGTGAATCCCTTTGCCAGCCGGGACATTGTCCGGGCTCTGCCGGAAACCATGGCAAAATACGGAATCGAAAATTTAAGTGAGATTATAGGAGGCGTAAAGTAAATGGGTAAGGACGTAATCGTAGCCTGCGATTTTTCCTGCGCGGAGGCAACCTTTGCCTTCCTGGACAAGTTCACCGGGCGCAAGCCCTTCGTGAAGATCGGCATGGAGCTGTACTATGCCGAGGGGCCCAGCATTGTCCGGGAGCTGAAGGCCAGAGGCCATAAGATTTTCCTGGATTTGAAGCTCCACGACATCCCCAACACCGTGAAGAAGTCCATGGCGGTGCTGAGTAAGCTGGATGTGGACATTACGAATCTTCACGCCGCGGGCACCACCGCCATGATGCGCGCCGCCCTGGAGGGTCTGACCCGGCCTGACGGCACCCGGCCTCTGCTCATCGCCGTGACCCAGCTGACCTCCACCGATCAGGAGGCCATGGAGCGGGACTTGCTCATTCACGAGCCCATTGACCAGGTGGTCATGCACTACGCCGAGACCGCCAAGAACGCCGGCCTGGACGGGGTGGTCTGCTCCCCCCTGGAAGCCCAGAAGGTTCACGACCGGTGCGGACGTGATTTCCTCACCGTCACCCCCGGCGTTCGCTTTGCCGACGGGGACGTAGGCGATCAGAAGCGGGTCATGACCCCCGCCGCCGCCAAGGCCATCGGCTCCGACTATATCGTGGTGGGTCGTCCTATCACCGCCGCCGCCGACCCGGTTGCCGCCTACGAGCGGTGCCTGGCCGAGTTCGTAGACTAACCCCTGCCTTGCCCTGGGGGTGGTGCTCCGCGCAGCGAATCAAAATCCTAATGACTGCCGGTGGCAGTCATACCTTGATTCATACACACTGGCGTGGCAATCCCCCGGATTTTCAGACAGGTATATACGACGTTTTTCCAAGATTTCAATCAGGAGGGTGTCTCATGGAAAGCTACAAAAGAGAATTCATTCAGTTTCTGGAAAAGGCCGGGGTTCTGCGCTTCGGCGATTTCACCGCCAAATCCGGTCGGAAAATTCCCTATTTCATCAACGCCGGTATGATCAAGACCGGTGAGGAAATCGCCACTCTGGGCGAGTTCTACGCCAGAGCCTACAAGGAAAAGCTGGGCAATCAGAAGGCCGTCCTCTACGGCCCTGCCTATAAGGGCATTTCCATCGCCGTGTCCGCCGCTGTGGCGCTGAGCAAGGACGGCCTGAACGTGCCCTTCTTCTTCAACCGGAAGGAAGCCAAGGATCACGGCGAGGGCGGCGTGTTCGTGGGCTATGTGCCCCAGGCCGGGGAGCAGGTGGTCATCGTGGAGGATGTTATTACCGCCGGTACCGCCATCCGGGAGAGCATGGCGATTTTGAGCCAGCTGGAGGGCGTGAAGGTGGCGGCCACCTTCATCATGGTAGACCGGAAGGAGCGGGGCAAGGGCGAAAAGCTTGCCATGCAGGAGGTCGAGGAGGAATTCGGCTTCCCGGTGTACTCCGTGGTGGATGTGTATGACATCATCGAGTACCTGAAGGAGGATCCCAAGAACGCCGAGAACGTGGAACGGATTCAGAACTATCTTGCCGTGAACGGAGCGAAAGCATGAGAAGTCTCAACAGTATTTTGGAGCTGAACGTGGCGGAGCTGGACGAGCTCATCGCCACCGCCAAGGATATCATCGCCCACCCGGAGGCCTACTGGGACAAGTGCGCCCACAAGAAGCTGGCTACCCTGTTTTTCGAGCCTTCCACCCGTACCCGCCTGAGCTTTGAGGCGGCTATGCTGGAGCTGGGCGGCACGGTGCTGGGATTCAGTGAAGCGTCCTCCTCTTCCGCTTCCAAGGGCGAGAGCGTCTCCGACACCGCCCGGATGGTCAGCTGCTACGCCGACATCATTGCCATGCGTCACCCCAAGGAGGGCGCACCTTACGTTGCCTCCCGGGCGGCTACCGTGCCCGTCATCAACGCCGGCGACGGCGGCCACAACCATCCCACCCAGACCCTGGCGGATCTTCTGACCATCTCCCGGGAAATGGGTCGGCTGGACAATCTGACCATCGGCGTTTGCGGCGACCTGAAATACGGTCGGACGGTGCACTCTCTTATTGAGGCCATGAGCCGGTACGAGGGCAACAAATTTGTGCTGATTTCCCCGGAGGAGCTGAAAATTCCCGGGCACATCCGCTATAATGTGTTCGAAAACAAGAAGATTCCCTACACCGTCACCACCTCCCTGGAGGAGGCCATGCCGAGCCTTGACGTGCTCTACATGACCCGAATCCAGCGGGAACGGTTCGAGGATCCCTGGGAGTACGAGCGGCTGAAGGACAGCTACGTCCTGGACGTGGAGAAGATGAAGCTGGCCAAGGAAAAAATGTGCGTCCTGCACCCCCTGCCCAGGGTGAACGAGATCAGCGTGAAGGTGGACGAGGATCCCAGAGCTGCCTATTTCCGCCAGGCGCTCAACGGCAAGTATATGCGCATGGCGCTGATTCTCAAGCTTCTGGAGGAGGCCAGGGAGAATCCGGAGAAGGAGGCCATCGATACCTCCGCTCTGGAATACGACCGGGTATGCCGGAATCCCAAGTGCATTTCCCAGACCGAGCAGGAGCTGCCTCAGCTCTTCCGCTGCACGGACAAGGCCGCGGATATCCACCGCTGCGTCTACTGCGAGCGGAGAGGATAAAAGATTGCCCCCCGGGGGAATTTCCCCGGGGGGTTGCCGTCGATCGGCGGGGCGAAAATTTTCCTTGCATTTTCGCCGGAATTATATTATACTAAGTAAACACCTGCCGGTGTGATGGAATGGTAGACGTAGTGGACTCAAAATCCACCGCTGGCGACAGCGTACCGGTTCGAGTCCGGTCACCGGCACCATCGCCCAAAATCCTTGATTCTCCAGGGATTTTGGGCTTTTTCTTTTGTCAGCGGCAATTGTCAATCCGCCACGATTGTGGAGAAATTCTATCAGATTTTCTATCACTGTTCAGTTTCCTCATCGACCGAGCCAAGAAACTGTGCATTCATCTGCGCCAATGCCGATGCTTTTCGGTCACTGAGCTTGTGTGTGTACATCAGCGTCGTCGTGAGCTGCGCATGACCTAAAATCTCTTGAATTGTAATGATATCTGTACCGTTGGCGTAGAGAATGCTTGCACAGCTATGCCGCAGATCATGATAGCGGACTTTCTATGCTTGATCCTGGCCGCCGTGTTCACCCTGGTCTTCGGCGGCGGAATGCTCATTACCGCAATTCGCAAATAAAAGGGTTCTATAATAAATGTTGGGGTCAGGCAATGAGCCTGACCCCTTAGCTATAGAAAAAGGTTGAGCATTTTTGATTTCTTTACCACTCACATAGACAAAGAGCATGTTCATAGAGATAAAATCCTTTATCATAAAAGTACCACCAATCACGAAAAGGAAGAATCTCTATGCTCAAGAAAGATTATACTGCACAGCTGGGACTAAAGACTCGCTGTCCAGACGAAACAGAACTGTTCAGAGGTTCCCCGATACACGGTATCAATCTGATAAAAGTGTTATAGCAACTGCGCCAGAAGTGCGTCCGGCATTACGCCGGAGAAGCCTGAGATGGTCAGTTCTGCCGACGGGAGCAGCCGAGCCGTTCCGATGCCGATGGCTTTCATTCCGCCCCGGTGGGCGGCCTCGATACCTGCGGCTGAGTCCTCGAAAACCAGGCACTGCTCAGGTGGGAGTCCCAGAGCCTCCGCTCCTTTGAGGAACACCTCCGGGTTGGGCTTGCCGTTTACAATTTTCCTGCCGTCGATGATGGCGTCAAAAAACACCGTAATTTCCAGCTTTTTCAGGACAAACTCCGCATTTTTGCTGACACTGCCAAGCGCTGTCCGGTATCCCTCGGCCCGGGCAGCGCGTAAGAATTCCGGCACGCCCGGCAGCAGCGCCGCCGGGGTCAAAGTGCCGATCATCTCACGGTAGCGGTCATTTTTCCGGGTGCACAGCCTCTCTTTTTCGGATTCCGAAAGGGAGCGGTTTCCCTTTTTCAGCAGAATTTCCAGGCACTGTGCCCGGCTGATGCCCAGGAAGGCCTCCTGGTCTGCCGGAGTGAAGGGAATTCCTAATTCTTCGGCAAGCTCCTGCCACGCCCGGGCGTGGAGGAGGTTCGTGTTCACCAGGACTCCGTCCAAATCGAATAACAGTCCCCGGATCATAGCAGCTTCAGGGTGCCGGAGGTGATGCGCCGACCGCTTGACCGGTCAAAGAGCATCACGCTGCTGCCGGTGATATCCAGCAGGTGTTTGCTTCCGATGGTAAACAGGGTGCTGCCGAAGACCACGCCGGTGAGCAAATACTCTCCGATACGCACCTTGACGGTGGATTCCATGCCGGTGGGCATGGCACCGTAAATCTCGCACTCCACATTTCCACCGCCGGTGATGGACAGGAACTCCGGGCGGATGCCCAGCACCAGATCCTCGTTGGTGAGCACCGGCTCCTCGTGGATGCCGTCGTCCTCGTCGTTGACTCTGGCGATGTGGTAGCGGAAGGTCTCGTCCTTGTTGCTCTTTTCCACGTAGCCGCTCTCTCCCGCACGGGCCTTCAGAGCCTGCGCCTGGGCTTCCAGCTCCTCGTCCCGCCGGTGGAACCACTGGGGCAGCTGCAATGGCTGCTCGGGGGTGAAAACTGCTTTGTGTCCGTCCAGCAGCGTCAGCTCAATGCTGCCCTCAGGCCCCTGCCAGCCCTTGACCTCCACAAAGTTGATGGAGGGGTTGCCCACGAAGTCTGCCGCAAAAAGATTGGCAGGGTGATTGTAAACTTCCAGCGGCGCGGCATACTGCTGAAGGACACCGTTGGTCATCAGGCAGATCTGCGTTGCCAGCGTCATGGCCTCCATTTGGTCGTGGGTGACGTATACGAAGGTGGAGCCGGTCTCCACATGGAGCCGCTGCAATTCATAGCGCATTTCCAGACGCAGTTTGGCATCCAGATTGGAAAGCGGCTCGTCCATGAACAGCACGCTGGGCTCGGGAGCCAGCGTCCGGGCGATGGCCACACGCTGCTGCTGACCGCCGGACAGCTCTGCGGGATAGCGGTCCATGAACATACTGATTTTGACGATGCGGGACACCCGGCGCACGGACAGGTCGATCTCTTCTTTGGTCAGCTTGCGCACAGCGGTTTCCACCTTGCCGTCCTTGAGAAGCTCAAAGTTCTCGTTGAAGGGCTGAGCCTTTCGAGCGGCCTCCACCTTTTCTTCCAGAGCCTTTACCTCGGCGGACACGTCCTTACCCTGCTCCAAATGATAGCCGAACAGCTTTTTGGCAGTGTACTGGGAAATGGTGTAGGTATCGATCAGCTTGATGATGGCCTTCTTTTCGTCCAGCTTGCCGTTTTTATCCCGGCATTCCTCAAGAGTCTTTACCACATCCTGAGGATTTTTGAGGATCTGTGCCAGACGGGCGGCGTTTTTCGCCTCAAAGCTGATCTTCGGCATTTCCTCCTTGATGTTTGACAGGCCGAAGGAAATATTCTGGTAGACGGTCATGTTGGGCCACAGGGCATAGTTCTGGAAGAGGAAGCCCACCTTCCGCTTGTTGGCGGGGATGTTGATGCCCAGCTCACTGTCGAATACCACCGTGTCGCCGATGGTGATGCGTCCGCTAGTGGGGGTCTCCAGTCCCGCAATCATCCGCAGGGTGGTGGTCTTGCCGCAGCCGGAGGGGCCCAGCAAGGTGACAAACGCGTTATTTTCAATGACCAGATTCAGGTCGTCCACACCATAGAACTTGCCCCAGCGCTTGGTGATATGCTCTAATCTGATTTCAGGCATGATTTAACCTCCGATTCCTTTATCCAGGCTTGCGCCGGTGACTTTGTTGACAAGGGTGTTGCACACCAGAATGGTGATGATGAGGATCAGGTTGATGCCGCTGGAGAAGGCATACAGGCCCATCTCATCGAAGTAATCCAGCGTGGTGGACAGGATGAAGCCCTGTACGCACAGCAGCATGAACAGGCTCAGCTCCCGCAGGCAGGTCATGAAGGGCAGCAGGTAGCCGCTGATGATGGAGGATTTCTGGATGGGGATGATGATGCGGGTCATGCGCTTGATCCATGGGATGTCCTGAATGATGGCGGCTTCCTCGATCTCGCCGGACAGCTGCAGCATGGAGTTCAGGGAACTGCGGCTGGCGAAGGGGATGTACTTGATGGTGCCCACGATGATCAGCAGGGTGTAGGTGTTAAACAGGTTCAGCTTCTCCGTGGAGAACAGAATGAAGAAGGCCGCGCCGACTGCCAGCGAGGGCATCAGGTATGGCAGGAAGGCCATTGAGTTGACATAATTCGCCCATTTACTTCGCCGGTTCTTGGACACCGCGTAGCCAACCAGCGTGCCGATGGTGCCCGCCAGCAGTGCGCAGCACACGCTGACAAAGATGGTACCCCGGAAGGCGTGCCAGATGGTCTCGTTGTGGAGGATGCCCTTCTGGCCGTACATACCGTTCTCGGTGACGTTTTCGCTGGTGACCCACCACTTGGCGGTCAGGTTGCTGGTATCGCTGGTGTACAGGAAGGAGTAGTCGCCGGGGTTGGGCAGGAACGTCTCGAAGGTGAAGGAGACGATGGGAAAAATGCTGGTGAAGAAGGTCAGGATCACCAGAATCAGGGCGATGATGTACTTGCCAGATTTACCCAGATTGATCTTGGAGATCTGACCGGATTTGCCGGTGACGGTGGTGTAGTTCTTCCGGCTGGTCAGAGACAGCTGATTCAGCATCATGATGGCCACGCCGAAGATCATCATGATGATGGCAAGGATGCTGGCTTCGCCGGTATACTTGGAGTTCATGGAGACGTACTTGGTGGACAGGGTGCTGAGGCCCAGATAATGGGGCACGGGGTAGGAACCCATGGCACTGCCGAAGACCAGCAGAATGGTGGACAGAATGGCGGGCTTGACCATGGGCAGGGTGATGCGGGTCATGATTTTCCACTTGGGGGTGTCCAGAATGGTGGCGGCTTCCTCAAGGTTCGCGTCCATGTTGCGGAAAATGCCGCCGATAAGAATGTAGGCAAAGGGGGCGTAGTGCAGGCCTAGCACCACCATACTGGGGAACAGACCCTTGCACCACCACATGGGCATCTCGATGCCGAACAGGGCTGCGAGAAGACCGTTGGAGGTGCCGGTGACGGCGTTGGAGTTAAAAAGGTTCTGCCACACCACGGCCAGCGTCCACTGTGGCATGATATAGGGGAAAATAAAGATGGAACTGATGTACTTGCGCCATGCCATGTTGGTGCGGGTGACGAGGAAGGCCACAATGCCGCCGAACAGAATGGACACGATGCAGGTGCCCACTGCCAGCAGGAGGGTGTTCAGCAGGGGCGTCCACAGGTTGGTTTTTGCCATCCGGCTGGTAAAGAGGTCGATGTAGTTGACGAGGGTATAGCCGGACACCTGCCCGGTCAGGTGGGCATCGATGGTGCCGGGGTGAATTTTCAGGGTGTCCTGAATGATGGCCAAAATGGGGGCGACGGTGGTAACGGTAAAGACAATGCCCATCAGCAGCAGGATCACGTTATAGGGCTTGGAAAAGAAGGTTTTCGTCTTGTTCAGCCCGATGGTGAGGCGGCTGGCGGGGGGATTGGCGGTTGTTTTCATGGAACCTCCTTCCGGAAAGGGAAGCGCCTCCGGATCGATCGTTGGGCAGATCCAGAGGCGCCGTCTTTGTTACTTGACTGAAATTTCTCTGGAATTTAGCCTGCGCTGTACTTGGTCAGCATTTCGATCCAGCTGCCTACGGTGAAGGCAACGGAAGCGCAGTACTCAGGATCTTCCAGAACCAGCTTGCCGTCGGTGGTCCACCAGTCGTAGCCCCGGTCGTTCTTGGCCTCGTAGACGCTGACGCCGTCCACGTAACCGCCGGTCTGATGGTGACGGGTGTTTTCGGTAGCCTCAGCAACCTTGGGGTTGGAGGAGTAGCCGCCCATGTCCTTGCCCCAGGCGGAGAAGCCGTCCTCGGTGCAGGTCATGTAGGCGATGAAGGCACAGGCAGTCCAGGGCAGGGGGCTGTTGTCGGTGACGAACAGGTAGTGGCAGTAGCCGTAGCCGCCGATGCCCTGATAGCCGTCGGTGTAAGCGGCAACGTTGACGTTGTTCACGGAGACGGAGTTGGATTCCTCAACGGAGCGGAGCTTGGAGTAAACCAGCAGGCCAAACTGATCGGTAGCACTCTTATCGACCAGAGTGTTGCAGATGGGGCCGTCATCGGTCTGGGCGTTGTAGCTCTCTACCCACAGCTTGATCCAAGCCAGCGCGTAGGCACCGTCGGGGCCAAGGCCCAGATCAGCGGCCTCGGACTCCATGGCCTTGATAGTGGGCTGGAAGTAGGCCTGCTCCTCGGCGGGCAGGGCGTTGTAGGCTTCTTTCAGCCAGCCGGCGTAGGTGTCCTCGGTGAGCATATACAGGAAGTTCTTGCCGACGATCTCGGAGTCGATGTCCATGTACAGGCCATGCTCGCCCTCGGCGACGAAGTCCCAGCAGTTGTCATAAGTCTTGCTGCCGGTGTTGTTGTACATGAAGACCTTGTTCAGGGTCTGCAGAGCCAGGAAACCCTTGTACTCTTCGGCAGTGGTGCCGTTGGCATCGGCCCAGTCCTTGGGGATGAAGGTGTCCAGAATACCGGTCTGAACCATCTTGCTCTCGATCTGGTTGCCGTCCTGAATCAGGGTCATGGCGAAGGTGCCGGTGTCCTTCAGGGAGTCAGCGGTGAGCTGATCGAAGATCTTGTTGTTCTTGGGCTGCTGCCACTCGAAATCCATGTTGTAGCTGGGGTCGATGGTCTGCAAGTAGGCGATGAACAGAGGCAGGGCGCTCTTGCCGCGGCTGGAGTTGCCCACGCCGTAGAACATCTTGCCGTTGGACTCCTCGATGGCCTTTTTGGCCAACTCCTCGAGGGTCATGGTCTGAGCTTCCTTGATGATTTTCTGGGTTTCCGTCAGATTTTCCTCGACGGGGGCTTCCGTAGCGGCGGGAGCGGCCTCGGCGGAAGCAGCGGGGGCTTCCGTGGGAGCGGGGGCCTTCTGTCCGCAGGCGGCCAGGCCCAGCGCCATGCACAGAACCAGAAGCATTGCGACGATACGTTTCATTTCAGTTCCTCCTCAAAAGATTTATTCGGCGGCAGGTCTTGTTCCCTGCTGTGCTTATAGTCTAATGGCAAAACAAACAAAAATAAACCGGTCAAAACTGATATTTTTTGCACATTTCTGATTTCTATGTAAAATATGATGAAATTGCAAGACCTATGTGCTATAATTTAGTCACTTCATTCAAAGCATAGCGGAGATATGCCTATGAAAAAACAAATTCTGATTCTGGCCCTGCTCCTTCCCCTGCTGGCAGGCTGCACCGCAAAGCAGCCGGAGCCGCTTCCCTGTACCCCCGGAGAGGCTCAGCGGCTGGTGGTCTACACCTCCCATAAAGAGGAGGTCTACACTCCCATTATCCGGGAATTTGAGGAGCGCACAGGCATCTGGGTGGACGTGGTCAGCGGCGGCACCAATGAGCTGCTCCAGCGCATCCAGCAGGAAGCGGACGCGCCAAAGGCGGACGTGATGTTCGGCGGCGGTGTGGAGAGCCTCGAGTCCTATCAGGACTGCTTCAGCCCCTATATCTGTCGGGAGGCCGCCGGTATCTCCGAGCAGTTTCAGGCGGAGTCCGGCTGCTGGACGCCTTTTTCCGCCCTGCCCGTGGTGCTGGTGTACAATACCAAACTGGTGGCCCCGGAGTCCTTAAGGAGCTGGAAGGATCTGGAATCCCCGGCTTTTCGGGGAAAAATCGCCTTTGCCGACCCCCAGATATCCGGTTCCTCCTATACGGCGCTGGTGACCCGGCTTCAGACGGGCGGTGAGATGGAGGATAGCCTGACTCGGCTGTGCGCTGCGCTGGATGGAAAGCAGCTGGACAGCTCCGGCGCGGTGCTGACCGCAGTCGCTGACGGAAGCGCCTTGGTGGGCATCACGCTGGAGGAGACTGCCCTCCAACATATCGCCGCCGGGGAGGACATCGCTTTGGTCTACCCGTCCGACGGCACTTCCTGTGTCCCCGACGGCAGTGCG
Source organism: uncultured Oscillospiraceae bacterium (assembly GCA_934630985.1). Classification (GTDB taxonomy): domain Bacteria; phylum Bacillota; class Clostridia; order Oscillospirales; family Oscillospiraceae; genus Faecousia. The sequence goes on from CAKTXO010000016.1 coordinate 12,112, forward strand.
CTGGTGAAGGGCGCGCCCCACGGGGACAACGCCAGACTGTTTCTGGATTTCACCGTCAGCACCGATGTACAGTCCATGGTGGGTCAGCGGTTCTGCCGCCGGACGGTCCGGGCGGACATTCCCGCGGACCCCTCCCTGCCGCCGCTGTCTACCCTGAACATGGTGTCCTACGATGTGGAATGGGCCAGCCAGAACCGGGACCGGCTGCTGTCGGAATGGTCCTTCCTGCTTGGGGAGGTGCCGTCATGACCCGACATCAGAACTGTTCCTTCCGAAACCGGCTGCTGCTATCCTTCCTGATCGCCTCTCTGGCACCCATGATCATCTGCTCCACCATGCTGTCCCAAATTTCCCGGATTCAGATGACGAAGCAGCTGGACACCGACGCTCAGACCCAGACCGCCCACCTGATGACCGCCCTGGATCGGATCAGCGACGCCCTGCCGGGGGCAGCCCGAGCGTTGGAAGAAAGCCGCCTGCTGCCCCGGGCTTTTACCAGCCGGGAGGACACCCAAATCAATACCGCCCTGTTCCTGGCCACTGAGGGCAGCCGGGATCTGGCGGATTACTCTTTGTATGATCTGCGGGGCAGTCTGCGCTATTCCACCGGCAGCGTTACAGCAGGCACCACCCTTTCCACCCGATGGGGCGTCCTGTTCGCGGCGAAAAATGCCGGCAGGCAGGCGGTGTATCAGGCGCCCATGGACGACGGCAAAACCCTGCTGCAGGGCGCGGCGCTTCTGAAAAATCCTCAGGGAGAACCGCTGGGCTATCTGGTGATGGAACTGTCCGAGGAGAATTTTCAAAAGCTCTTCGCCGGCAAATACGGCAGTTCCAATGAGGTTCTGATTCTAAATCGGTACTGGCACCCGGTCTACGCCAGCCAGAGCGGCATGAAGGAGGAGCTGGCGGATTCTCTGCGTGGCCAACTGCTGCGCAACGGCAATCCCGGCGCGGAGACGGAGGAATACCGCCTGCTAATTCAGGAGCATCCGCCCACCGGCCTGTATCTGGTACTGCGTCAGCCCCAGATGTTTACTCAGAGCACCATGAAGCTGCTCCACGCCGCCAGCTTTTTCTGTGTTCTGATGGGCATTGTGATTTCCGCGGTGCTCTGCCTGCCTCTGAGCCGCCGGATCTCCCAGCCCATCGGGCAGCTGCTGAAAGCCTTCTCCCGGCTGGAACAGGACGATCTGGACGTCCACGTCTCCCGGAACGGAGAGGATGAGCTGGGTCAGCTGGCATCAGGCTTTAATCACATGGTTCTGGCCCTGAAGGCCAACCGGCAGGAGCTGGTGGAAAATCAACGGGAGCTGAATCAGGCCCAGGTACGGATGCTGCAGGCTCAGCTGAATCCCCATTTCCTGTGCAACACGCTGGACACCATGAAGTGGATCAGCAAAATCAACCATGTGCCGCAGGTGGCGCTGATGTCCACGAATCTGGCGGATATTCTGCGGTTTTGTATCTCTGCCGAGGAATTTGTGCCTCTGCGCCGGGAGGTGGAGGTGCTGAACCGGTATGTGGAAATACAAAAAATCCGGCTGTCCGACCAGTTCAGCTTTCTGGTCAGCCTGCCGGAGAAGCTGGAAACTTGCATGGTTCCCAAAATGATTTTGCAGCCCATTGTGGAGAACGCCATTCTCCACGGCCTGGAAGGGATTTCCGACAGCGTCATCCGGGTGGAGGCGGCTCAGGAGGGGGAAGACCTGCTCATTACCGTCACGGACAACGGTCACGGCCTGCCGCCGGATATGATCGGCCATCCTTACCGCCGGGAGTCCGCGCCCAGCGGGCACCATCTGGGACTATTCAACGTGGACACCATTCTGAAAAAGCACTACGGGGAGCGCTACGGCCTGTATCTGGACAACAACCCCGCCGGCAGCGGCGCGAGAGTCCGGGCGCGGCTGCCCCTGCGCCGAAGGGAGGAAGAAGAATGCTGAAAGTACTCATCGTGGAGGACGAAGAACTCATCCGCAAGGGCATCGCGCTGACCGTGGACTGGGCAACGCTGGACTGCGTGGTGGTGGGCGAAGCCGCCAACGGCGCGGAGGGGTTGGAGAAGGCAGAAAAATGCGACCCGGACCTCATCATCACCGACCTGAAAATGCCCCAGATGGACGGCATCGAAATGCTGGAACGGCTCCGACAGGCAGGAAAAACCACTCATGTCATCATCTTGACCGCCTACGACAGCTTTTCCTACGTTCAGACCGCCCTGCGTCTGGAAGCGGTGGACTATCTGCTCAAGCCCTTCCATGACGGTGATCTGGAAAAGGCGGTGCAGCGGGTGCAGGCAAAGCTGGCACCGAAGCAGACAGTGCTGCCGGAGCCGAAAACCGGCAGCGGCAACCGCTATGTCTCCGAAGCAATCCAGTACATCAAGAACCACTATCAGGAGCCGGATATCAGCGTCAGCTCCGTGGCCCAGAGCCTGAACATCAGCGAGGGTCACCTGAGCCACACCTTCAGGAAGGAAACCGGCAGCACGCTTCTGGGATATCTGACCCGCTACCGCATCCACAAGGCGGCGGAGCTGCTGAAGGACTGCCGGGTGAAGGTCTACGAGGTGGCGGAACAGGTGGGCTACCGGGACATTGGCTATTTTTCCAACACCTTCAAGAAAATCACCGGGAAAACACCCTCGGAGTATCAGGACAGTCTTTCATTTCGTTTTTAGGAGGAAACGCCATGTACTGCATTCTGGTTGCCGGTATGCCCGCCAGCGGCAAGAGCACCATCGCCGTCAGGATTTCGGAGTCTCTGGGAATTCCAATGCTGTCCAAGGACTCCATCAAGGAGGTGCTGTTTGACGATCTGGGCTTTCACAGCCGGGCAGAAAAGGTTCAGCTGGGCACAGCGGCCATGCACATTCTGTACTATGCCGCGGCCCAGCTGATGAAAGTGGGAAAACCGTTTGTTCTGGAAAATAATTTTGAGGACGCTTCCATTCCCGGGATTATGGCACTGCTGGAAACCCATCACTATACCGCCGTGACGGTTCGCCTCACCGGTGACCCGGAGGTCATCTACCGGCGGTTTGCCGCCCGGGATCTGTCCAACACCCGGCACCGGGGCCATGTGGTCAACGACTGCTACCCGGAGCCGCCGGGAGCCCCCCTAGAAAACCCCACAAGAAAAAGCTATGAGCAGTTTCTGGACGATATCGCGGCCCGGGGATATACCCGCTTTCAGGCCAACGGCCCGGTGCTGGAGGTGGATGTGACGGATCTGAGCGAACTGGACTTCCCACGGCTGATGGGTTCTCTCACCGGTTTTGTACAGAGGGCAGTCCCTGGATATCCTCTGCGACTGCCCACACGAAATGCACAATCTCACCGGAAATGATTTCCTGTCCGGGATTGTCAGGGATTTGAAGATGGAGCGCAAAGAGCTCTTGTAGTTCCTGTCTCTCCAGATAAAGCTGTACCAGCATTAGAAGCGGCAGCAGGAGCATCGTTACCAGAGCTTCCGCAAAACTATGAGGAATCGGATATAATTGACGGCAGCATCGCCGCAGATGTGCCATTCGTTCCCGGTAAATGCGGTCAGACTCTAATTGGGAAAGGCTCCGCTCAGACCAATAGGCATCACTGAGTGCTCTGTAGGATTTCCAGAATTCGGAAATATGGTGCGGGGCAGCCCAGTCGGGCCCGGCTGTCTGCCCAGCGGCTACACAGTAATCATTTTGGAAAACCCTTTCCGCATCCGCATTGCCGGGAAGAAATTGACGGTTGTTATGGGCAAGATTATAGGCGGTATCGTAATGACCGCTGATTGTTTTATATTTGTGCATGATCTGCCTCCATCTATCAGACTTCTATCAACTGCGTTTTTTCATGCACAACCGGCGGTGGACTTCTGGAGCTGAATTTTTGGAAGGAATGGAAATAGTCATTGATTTGCAGATGTTTTTTCTGGTTACAGGTTTCTATCAGTTTCCGACGGTTACATCTGGATTCCAAATACTTTTCTGGACTCAAAATCCACCGCTGGCGACAGCGTACCGGTTCGAGTCCGGTCACCGGCACCAAACCAATATAATCCGAACCAGATCTTTCCAGTGGGAGATGGGTTCGGATTATTTGTTTTCTTTGGCAAGTTCGAGGAAACCCATTTCCGAAACGGTGTCATCAAGCGCCCGGAGTCAAAGCCAAGAGGCCCGCGAAAAAAGAAACAGATTTAGGAGGACACTGTTATGGATAAGAAAGTTTTTTCCTGTGCGTTCAATATCGACACTGCCTGTGTCGAAGTCAGGTTTGTAGACGGCAGCATGATCTCCGTTGACTGCACTCTGGTAGAAGCGGAGGTTGCACGGAATGTGTACGAGAGCAGCGAGCTGGAGTGGCTGGTGTATCATGCACCAGTTGACTATGTGAACCTTCTGCTTCATGTTGATGTTCGGGAGTATCTGAAAAATGTGACGGAATACCATCCGTTTGAGAATTAACCTTCAAGGGCACTGTCGTACTGGCAGTGCCCTTCTCAATGCAACGTGAAGACCTAGCGTACAGAAATCTAATGTGGTGAAACAAAACCTAGAAAACCAAGACTTGTTTACCAACAATTGAGAAAGCTGCACACGGGGGGTGAATCGCTAAGGCTTACGCTGAAGAAACTCAAAAAGCCTCTGGAGTGGATCAACTGTTTAGTCCTGATTCTAGAGGCAAGGCTTGCAGTTCCCTGTCTGATTCGTCTGGAGAGATGTTGATAAAGTGTATTTATCTGAGATTACTATCCAAGGGATTATTCGAAGAAACGATATTGATTATTTTAACATAGTTTTTGCGAGATGTTCACATTTTTCTTGACTAAATTTACACATATGGTATATACTACACAGTAGAGGAGGTGTTTTCATTGCTTGTTATGTTTAGGTTAAAAAACTATGGCTCATTTAAAGATGAGGCAGTTTTGGATATGCGAGCAATTAAATCTTACAAGGAGCATCCCTATAATTTAATTACCGATTGTGATGACTGCTCACTATTGAAAGTGATGGCAATCTATGGAGCAAATGCAAGTGGTAAATCAAATTTTGTAGATGCATATCATAGCTTCTTATCAATTGTTCGAAATTCTTTTAAGAAAAATGATAAAGAAGAATCTGATTCGGTTCTCGAGGAACATTATTATCCTTTCTTTTTTGACAACACAAGTAACGAAGCAGATACTGAGTTTGAAGCTGTGTATCATTATAATGGATCGGAATACAGATATGGATATGTCTACAATAGTGTGCGAATCGAATATGAATGGCTATATAGAAAGTCTCTGTCTACAAATCGTCAGAGTAAGATTTTTGAACGGAATTCAGAAAGAATCGACCTAGGTTCATCGGTAAAGAAGGCATGTGAAAAATATTTAGCTGACATTGATGCGGATGTCCTTGCATTGTCCTTTTTTAGCAGTCTTAAACTGAGAACGCACATTTTTAAGGAAACAGTTTATTGTATTGCAGATATTTTACCTGTGTCGCTTTCTTGTTCCCGTCAGGCAGACTATATGCTTGAACGTTATTTTGACAAAGATTTCGATGAAGAGGAAAAGCCAAAGTTGCTTTCGTTCCTTAGTGCAATTGATGTTGGGATTAAAGACATTGCGGTAGAGAAAAACAAAAACAGCAATACTGTTTATACCTATCACATGGGAAAAGACAAAGAGCTATATCGCTTTCCTTTGGATATCGAATCTGATGGCACCAAGCGTGCAATTGCCATTTATTCTTTTGTACGCGTTGCTGTCTTGTATGGTAAGGGCCTGATTATTGATGAATTCAACAATCAACTTCACCCGCTGCTTCAAAAGTATATTATTGATCTGTTTTATGAGGAGAGTAAGTGTGGGCAATTGATTTATACAACACATGATACCTCACTAATGGACAAACAATTTATGCGTCGTGACCAAATTTGGTTTACTTCTAAAAATGACTTTGGCGAAACATCGTTGTATTCTTTAGCTGAATTCAAAATTAGAAACGACAAATCCTTTGAGAAAGATTATCTTGGCGGTATTTATGGAGGAATTCCCATTCTTAAAGATTTTTCTTTTAAGGGGGAATAGCAATGGGGTCTGATGATCTGTTTAAAAAGAGACGCACCAAATTACAAGAGAGAAAAAAAGAAACAAGGACGCCGAAACCAAATTCTTTTCTAATTGTTTCAGAAGGTAAAAAAACAGAACCACTCTATTTTGAAGGCTTGGCAAATCACATAAATGAAAAATACGGGAAAAGTATTGACATTGAAAAGCCATTGATAACGCCAAGAGGCGAGGGAAAGAGTACGGTAAGTCTCGTAGAAGAGGCTGCAAAAATAGCTTCACGAGCGCCTATCATGTATAGTCAAGTGTGGGTGGTATTTGACAAAGACGATTTTGATGATTTCGATGAAGCTGTAGCCTTAGCAGAAAAATATGGATTCAAGGTGGCGTGGAGTAACCAGTCATTTGAATACTGGATATATCTCCATTTTAATTATTCAGATTCAGCATTGCATAGAGATGATTGGGTCAGTAAGCTGAGCAAAATATTTAAGGATTTGGGGATTAATGATAATGGATATGAAAAAAATAACCCCAATATTTTTGAGATTGCTACAACATACGGGAGCCTAAAATTTGCGATCACCAATGCAATCCGTGTTGAAAAGCTGCATGTGAACAAAACAAAGCCGTCGTTATGCGATCCATGCACCATGGTTTATCTGCTTATCAAGGAACTCAAGCCATATCTGAGTGATCTTTTAGGCTGATTAAAATTGCTTTACAGCAGATAATCCATAGGTAGTATTGCCGGAAGCCTAAATGCTTTATTCTGAGCTATCAATCCTTCATTCCATCAAGAGGGATACAGAATAAACGGCGGACTGAATTTGAGGATTCACACATTTAGAAAGTCGTTTTTGAGCATCCGAAGGGAGCCGTATTCCCGAATCAAAAATGTGTCCAAAAGGCATTGCTATCAGCCGCTTTTTCACCCCAGAAATGCGTGATTGGAAATACCTTTTTGCATGAGAAAAGGTGCCGCCAAGCTGGCAGCACCCTGTGCGGCTACTTACTTGCTTTTCCCTACCTTTCCTTCCGTCTGCCCCGCCTCACGCTGAGCCAGCCAATCCTGGAACTCCCGCTGGCCTTCTTCGCTTTCGTAGTAGGCGAGGATGTCAGGAAGGATGCAACGGGCAATGTGCTCGATTTCGTGTTGCGGAATACCGGAATTGTTGATGAGCTTCTTCTTGCGGCCCAAACTGGTTGTTCCCTCCGGTTCGATATGAAATTTTTAAGGTACAGTTGTGGACGGGCGGACGATCTGTGTTGACGGCATGGCTCCCTTCTCAAGAAACGGAAAATGCAGGCGCTTGTCAAGCCATGGGCTTGATTGCGTCTGCATTTTGCTTTCTTATATTATATCATATCGAGAGTGGGTGTCAATAGCTTGGGAAGCGGTTGCGATGTAGAAAAATAGCTGTGTAAAAGTGCTTGTGCCACAATAGATTTTCCTAGCGATTTCATTGAAGTAAGGGAATCGTATTAGCCACTGGAGAATCCGGCTTCTATTCTTCTATGCAAGAATTGGAGGTGGAAAGAAGCAGCAGTCGGGTATCGACATTTTAGAGTAAAAAGCCGTTGTACCACAATCACTTTTTGCCGCAATTCTATTGGGATAAGGATATTGTATCCCCTCTTTGGAAAATGTCTTTCTGATGTCGACAGAATTGTTTTCTCCGTATTTAGAACCCGATTTTCGGCTTCCGAATATACCTATAGCACCCCTCCCAAAATCGAGAGGAAAAGTCGTTGCGGCGCAACGACTTTTGGGGGTCTAAATGCGTGACTTGAAGGTGGTTGTGTTTCCTGTCAGTATAGAGGATCATTCAGACCGGGCAGCAGGCAAAACCTGCTGCCCGGTTGTATCCATTCCGGGTATGTGATATTATTTTCTGTATCCGATGCAAGAAAACCGTTTTGTTTCCGTTTATATAAGTGAAGGCCCTCAAATAAACGCACAAGGAGAGATCAATATGGACGACAGCAGCATTGTTGAGCTGTATTTTGCCCGGTCTGAACAGGCAATTCAAGAAACGGATACGAAATATGGCGGCTACTGCTACAGCATTGCCTATAACATTTTGGCAAATCAGGAAGATTCTGAAGAAAGTGTCAATGATACATACCTTTCTGCCTGGAATTCTATTCCACCTAGAAAGCCCAATCCTCTTGCTCCCTTCCTTGGGAAGATTGTCCGTCACATTTCTATTGATATGTGGCGAAAGAATGGTGCGCTCAAGCGGGGTGGCGGCGAGATGCCCCTTGTTCTGGAAGAACTTCAGGAATGTGCGGCAAGCGGAGAGAATCTGGAAGAACGGTATGAGCAGAAAGAACTTGTCCGCCAGGTGAGGAATTTTGTTGCTAGTTTGTCAGATACGGAACGCAGGGTATTTGTGTGCCGGTATTGGTATCTGGATTCCACGGCGGAGATCGCAAAACGATTTGGTTTTTCCGAAAACAAGGTTAGTTCCATGCTGCACAGAACCCGTGGCAAGCTGGAAAAGTATTTGATACGGGAGGGGATCTGATGAAGAACGCAATGCAATTATTGGAAGCGGTTGGGCAGATTCAGGACGATTATATTATGGATGCACACAGTGAAATTCCGAAGTCAACTTCCCCGCGTAAGAGGATTCTTCTGATTGCGGCAGTTGTTGCCGCCCTGCTTGCCCTTGCTGGGTGCGCAATGGCAATCCATTATGTGTGGGCAGAATCCCCCTTTACATCTCTGCCCAGGCTCACAGGGGAAGATATTCACTATGAGGATATTGAGCTGACCATAAGCGGTGTCAGCCCTACCGGCATTGCCCTTATGTGTACCATTAAGAACGAGGCTTTTCCGCAGCAAAACCAGGATGAGGCCCAAAATGCCATTGAAATTATCAACGGCCCCTTCTATCTGGAGAAAAAGACAGAAACCGGTTGGGAAGAACTGCCAAAGCGGATAGGAGACGCTACATGGCAAAAGCAGGAATTCATCACCGGCGGTCAATTGGATCTGGGATACTCCTGGGGCCTGGTTTATGGCCGCCTCAACCCCGGAACCTATCGCCTCACCACAACTGTCGTGGAGGGACAGCCAGAGGTTCGTGTAGAATTCAACATTGCGGATTACTCCAATATGACAAATGCAGAAGCCATTCAGAAATGCAACGATGCCATTGACGCGGTCCTGAACCGGGAATGCTATCATGTGTACCTGAGCCAGCTTACGGAATATGGTGAGATCCCGGAAGGTATTCGGATGGATGATGGTCAAAACACATCCTATTCGGAATTTTGGAAGTCCGGTGAGGATTATCTGGAATTGTTTGCCCGTGAAGAAGGCCTCGTTGTGGACGGCATGATGAAAAAGGATGGCGTCAAATACCGTCTGGATAACGAAACGGAATATGACAGCAATACGCCTGTCGCGGGTTGGAGTGTCTGGCCGGATTTGGATGATGAACGGCTGGCCTGGTGGGCAGCATACTATGAACCAAACTCCGCCCTGTTCCCGGATGGAATCGGTGTCATCAGCGATGAGGAAATCACCTTCCAGCGCAAGACTTATGACGTTGATAACCAAACAGAAACCGTTTCCTTCCTGTTTGATGATGGGGGGAATCTGAAGAAAATCGTGTCAACCAGAGTTGAAAAACGATTCTATGCAGAAAACGCTTTCGTACCTGTTACCAATACAATGACAATCGAAATCTGTGATACCGATGCTGCATCCATTTCTAAGGAAATTGCCGATCAGGATGTGAATTTCTACCGGGACTTCTCCTGGGAAAAGGATCAGAAGGAACGGACGCCCCTGAACGTTGCTTTTCAGAACACGACAGTCTCTCCTGTTACCAACGCCCCGGAGGCCATTACACAGGCGGTGAAGGAATGTAATGTAGAGTACACCAAGATCGTTGTTTACCGGGATGAAGCAGCCGGAATGTGGCGGGTTGAGTTCCAGATTTTGTATGGACACGGTGGATATCAATATGTCTACCTGAATAATGACGGTATCACCCAAATGATCGCCAATGCCGGGGCAAAGGTTTGGGTTCCGGGCTAATCTTATCAGCAGTCTTTCTTGCGGGTGTGATACAGCCACGAACAGAGCAGATACGCATGATTGCTGGTAGCTTATGAAAACTGGGCTTACTTTCTTTAATCCCAGAAGTCAGGCTCATTTTTACAAAAGCGATTCGCAGAATCGCACAGCCGCAGTCTGAAAGACTGCGTTTATCGGGGCTTGGGGCAGCGCCTCAACAAGCAGAAAACCATCTGTTCCGCAAACGCGGAATGGATGGTTTTTTCGCATTTGTATATACAGATGCATTGCTTGCTATTATGACATATGAAAAAAACGATTCTGCAAATAAGGCTAGAGATTTACCTAAATAATCCGATAATTTCCTGATTTTATATTGCAAAATTCTATTTGAAAAGATATAATGTTAAGGTCAGTACGAGCAGTCAGATCAGACTTCAAATGGTTCACAGAAATGTGGGCGGCATCGTATCTTCGGATATGGATGATTTTGTTTGCGGCACATGCCTCCCCCTAGTGACTCGATATGCATTTACATAACACATCCAACTTTCGGTCGTGACATAAGTTGCAAGTGTGTGTCAGTATGAGATGTTATAGTGTCGAAACGATATAGACAGAACAGACTAGAGCAATTTGGTTTGGAAAGTCGGATTTGTGCTGGTGCGAAAATGTGATACAAGGCTGCATAGTTCCTTTGTTATTGGCGGAATGGGAAGTCCCTCCAGCTGCAGATGGGGGCCAATAATAACAAAGGAGGTGAGTTCGTGAAAAAGGCGGACAACCCTGTTGTCATTGTTAAAGGTGACAACAACGAAGTGGAAGTTAAGGTTAATGTTACCAATACTTCTTCTAATACCCCTGCTGCGATTGCAATTGCGCTTGGCGTTTTTGCAGGAGCAGCCGTACTGGCTGTATCACTATGCTGTCCTGAATTGCTTGCTGATTTTGTCCGTTGGCTGATCAGTACAGCAATTGGTGGCTAACACCAGCACATTTTTTATGAATAGAGGTGTCTTGCCTTTGACATATTCAGATTGTCCATTATATGGACTGCAATCAAAAAAGAAACTGAAATATTTGTTGTACATAGAGGACAGCAAGCTATTCAAGCAAGATTACATCGCATCATTGGTTTCCCCTTACATTGATAAAACAGGGAAGCCACGGTTAATTGAACCACCTTGTGAGGAACTCAAAGCCATACAGAAACGATTGAAAAAAATGTTAGGCACAATTTCTGTTCCTGATAACGTCTTTTCTGGTATTAAGGGTCGATCATATGCAGACAATGCAATGATGCATATTGGAAGCAACCGAAGAAATCTTTTTAAAATTGATTTGACAGCGTTCTTCCCCTCAATCAGCAGAGAGACAGTCTATCGGTTCTTTTTCGAAGATTTGCAGTGCTCTCCTGATGTGGCACAAATTCTTACAGACCTTACGACAATTGATTTGGAAAAATCCAAGACTAATAGCCTTGAAGATATATACCGTTTCTTAGAATCAAAAAAGGTGCCTTGCAAAAATCATTTGATTTCAGGTGCACCGACCAGCCAGATAATGTCATATCTGGTAAATCACCATATGTTTGATGAGATGCAAAAAGTTGCAGATAAGAATCACATAACTATGACAATCTATGTGGACGATGTGACATTTTCTAGTGAATGCTGGATTTCACACAACTTCGAAGAAAGAGTTTTTTCGATTGTTCAGAAATACGAATATCAGATTTCAAAATCTAAAGTAAAGAGATATACAAAACTACATCCTAAGCTGGTGACAGGTGTAGTGATTGATCCTTCTGGACAACCGGTTATTAAAAATTCGCTAAGAGAAAAGATTATCAATCAATATAAGCACCTACTTGTTCAACCAGAGGATATGGCAGGCAGGCAACGATTAAGGGGATTGCTGACAGCTGCGCGACAAATATCTCCTAATTCTTTTCCCAATATATACAGGTTCGCATACTCTTCTCCCAAGGAAATATGAGATTTATAAAAATAGCAAGCAATGCTTATGGCGCGCCATATGCGAAAAACGCTCAAATCCGCCCCGGCGGATTTGAGCGTTTTCTGCTTGTTGGGAAGCATCCCAAACCCTTTGCATCACAAGTTCCTTGTGAG
>CAKTXO010000017.1 GCA_934630985.1 uncultured Oscillospiraceae bacterium
CGGATGGAGACCCTGCCCTACGAGGAAATCCGGGTCATCGACGAGTATCCCGGCGACCTGAGCGACCTGAATCTGGGCAGCGACGCGGAGCTTCTGGAGGACTACCGGGGGCGGAATCTGATGGTGTTCAGCTCCTACTGGGCCATCGACTTCACCTGCCGCAGAAATCCGGGGCTGAAAGTCTCCGAGATTGTGGTGCAGGAGGGTTAATCAGTATCAGGCTTCTATAAAAGCAGCCTTTCCGCCACTTTCAACTTTCCAGAAGCTTTCGGCGCTGGTTCCTCCGGAGGCAATTTTCTTGTCCCGGCAAGAAAATTGATAAGAAGCCGGCTTAAGGGGCGCTGCCGAAAAGCCGCCCCCTTAAGAATCTCCCGGCCGCATCGCCAGAACTGCTCCAAAATGTTTTGGGTTGCGATCAGTGGGTTCCATGAAAATTCAGAATTCCTTGACATGCAAAAACCTCACGGCCATTTGGCTGTGAGGAATTTTTGCGCCTTGCAACGGCGGGACAGGTGTGCTACACTGAGAAAAAAGGAGGGGCGAATATGGAAGTGATTCTCAAGGAGGACATCCTCCGGCAGCTGCGAAAGGTGGGGCTGGAGCGGGGCGATACCGTCATGGTGCACACGTCGCTGAAGCGAATGGGCTACGTCTGCGGCGGGGCTCAGACCGTCATTGAAGCGCTGATTGAGGCAGTGGGAGACACGGGAACGATTCTGATGCCCACTCAGTCCTGGAAAAACCTGGATCCGGAGGAAGGGGTTCACTGGGAAGCGGACGAGGCGGATTGGCAGAAAATCCGGGACAACTGGCCGGCCTATGACAAGCACCTGACTCCTACCAACACCATGGGCGCCGTGGCGGAAATGTTCCGCAGGTATCCCGGCAGCCTCCGAAGCGACCACCCGGCGAGGTCGGTCTGCGCCTGGGGAAAACACACGGCCTACCTGACGGAAAATCATGATTTCTCCAACATTTTCGGTGACGGCTCTCCCATCGGAAAGCTTTACGAGCTGGACGGGAAGGTGCTGCTCCTGGGCACGGGCTATGACAAAAATACCTCATTGCATCTGGCGGACGCCCGGGCATCCTATCCCGGAAAGCACACCTACACCGCCCACAGCGCGGTGCTGGAGGGCGGCAAGCGGGTCTGGAGAGCCTATGAGACCCTGTTTGTGGACGGGGAGGATTTTGAGAAGATCGGGGCAGCCTTTGAGCGGGCGCACCCGGTGAGCCGGGTGCGAATCGGAGGTGCGGATGTTCGGCTGATGCGCCAGCGGGAACTCGTAGACTTTGCGGTTCACTGGATTGAGACAAACCGGGGTCGATGCTAAGACCGAAAAAATGCTGTCATTGCGAACCAGTGACCGATGTCACTGGTGTGGCAATCCCCCGGATAGGCGTAAAATCCAAGATTTCCTAGGGAGCCTCTGATTAAATCGGCAAGAGCTGGGAGCGAGAGATTTTTCTTTAGCCGAAGGGTTCAAAAGCGGAGGAATACTGGATGTATTGCCCGCTTTTGAAGCCGCACGGATAGAGAAAAAGATCCGCTATCCAGCCGCAGACGATTTATTCAGAGGTTCCCTAGCGTAGATGTTTGAAAATCGGGGGGATTGCCACGCCAGTGTGAGCTACGTTAAGGTATGACTGCCACTGGCAGTCATTTCGATTTTGATTTGCTGCGCGGAGCACCACTGGCTCGCGATGACATTGTTCTATTTGGGCACTTTGCTATTTTGAGACGATATTTGTCAAGGGTATTTTTGCTATTCGTCACATAAATGTTCTTGATTATGTTTGAAGATAGCGCAAATAGTTGTTCGGATTGCTGTTCCACATCTGCGCTATTTGTCCCAATTTCTGTGCATGTAAGCCTTAAAGTCATACTTGCAATGCATCTTATAACACTCCACATCCGGAAGAATGATTCGCGCATTTTCCGGTGTCAGTTTTACGCAGTCAGCAAAAGCGTATACATCTTTCTCTGTTACGATACCCCGCGGCCGATGGACTGTCAGTTCCTCGTCCCATGTATCATGCGTCCAGTTGACCCGCAGATACTCCCTGCGTCGTGCCTCCATATGGTGAAGATGGTGGTCGCCTGTGAGTGAGCTTCGGAATAGCGGTGTTCCATGCTGCGCAATCATTTCGTACATCAGAGAAGCCATCCGGTCACGCAGCAAATCCAATGCTGTACTCTTTTCCAGCTTGCCGAGCTCAATTGGCTCTCCATAGCGCATATAAATCACGTCCGATTCATGCTCACAAAACACAGCGACCGGAATGCAGGGTACGCCCGTCTGCTTTGCTAAGAGCCACGGCCCGGAAAACAGCGGGTTTACCAGAAGGTTTTCGGAATTATTCCATCCTCCCTCCGGAAAAAGCAAAATACTCGACCCCGCATTCAAAATTCGGAGCATCTTTTTGACAGATTCTTTTCTGCTGCAATCATCCATGCGGTCAACATATATCATCCCGTTCAGCCATGCCGCATACATTTGCGGATTATGCTCAAGCTGATCTGTCGTCCCCACCAGCACCCATGTGCTTCTGTCTATGGCCGCAAGGTTGGCGATGATATCCTCCTGAAAGTAGTGGGTAGACGCAAAAATATAGGGCTGCCCCGGGGCCAGCACAGGATATTGCTCCACAACAATCCTGTGCTTGGCCGCAAGCCGCAGGCAGCCGCGCAGCATCGGGCTTATCCTGCGGCGCAGCTTAATCCCCCTATCCGTCGTGAAGTTCTCCGCCTTCGCCGAAATGCAGCGCGTTAAACCAATGTTTTTCATTCTCTGCTCCTACTGTTTTCTCCACAAAAAGGCGTTCTCCCTGTTGGGAATCAGCCTGTCCAGATGGACAAAAGCCTCCCGCTGTGTAAGCTCCGCCCTGTCGTGGAAGCGAGTGGCCTCTATGGATTCCAGTGTGTTCCACGGAGCAATTTGCCCTGCAAACGCTTCGGAAAACTTTTTCCCATAGTCCTTCGGCAATGCGCTGCGGGATGAAACGCCCTCCCTTTCCCAGATGTCCCATTTCAGCGTCGCCATAGCGTCACGCAAGGCCTGGGTCAGTGCTTCATGGCTGGCGTAATCCTCCGGAAGCAGCGCCTGCCCGAATTTGATGACAAAGCGCCTGTCATACCGCTCGATTCCAACCGGAACAATTTTCACATGCGCCTCCATCGCCATTTTTGCCGTACCCTGAAACAGCGGCAATATCGGCCGATTTTCCGACCCGTTGCGGGCGCCCTCCGGGAAGATCATCAGCGAGCCGCCGCCCTTCAGCAGCTCCACCGCCCGCAGGTAGGCAATGTGCCGGTCGATTTTGTCCAGTGTTTCCAGAAAAATACTCCCGTTTATGTACAGCAGCAAGCCGGAAATGTCCTTGTACAAGATACACGGATCACCGACGAACCACCAGCTGCTCTGACCAAGGACTTCATATATTCCTTCAAGGTCGCCGCTGTCGATGTGTGTGCAGGCAAAAATGGCCTGTCCGTAGTTCTTTCGGGGTTCTCCCAGAACTTGAATCGTCTGCTTTTGGAAGTGACGGCCGATTTTCAGAAATGCGGAAAACAGCGGATACAACGCTTTTCGGGAGCGGATATGCCGCAGCTTCGTTCCCTGCGCAAACAGGTATTTCCGCCGCTCGCAGTAGTATGTCTCAAGGGAGGAAACCGGCATGGTCAGGCGTTTCAGAATGCTTATTCTCTTGAAAGAAGTTTTCTGCATATGGATTCTCCCTCAGTAAAAATACGTTATTTCCGGATATCTTCAACTCTTTCAAATGGGCAAAGACATCCCGCGGCGCGGGATTCCGCTCCAGCACCCAGGCGCGCAGCTGCTGCTCTGTCAACAGGCCATACTGCTTTACCCGGACACCAGTATAGGCCGTGTAGTCCTTGCGGCTTACACTGTCTCTCGAGCGGTGATATGTTCAATCAGCTTCATTTACCCAACTCGTTTCTATGTCATTCAAAGCTGCATCTCTGCCGCCATTCGTTCCAGGGTGCGGTAGTCCACCTTGCCGATAGGTGTATGCGGAAATTCTGTCACAAAGCGGTACTCTACTGGCTGCATATAGGTGGGCAAGCTCTTGGCGCAAATGCGTTGCAGCTCTTTTGTAAGAGCATCCCATGGTTTATGATTTGGATGGAGTATTACATAAGCGACAGGTTCATAGTAGGCGCTACCCGCTCTGAAACGAGCAACTGCCGTGCAATCAAAAATATCCGGCAGTTCTTTCACTGCGCTTTCGATCAGTCCGGGGAATATCTTGGCGGGCTGCCCTTCAAATGTTGTCAGGTAAATTCTGCGGATGCGCCCCTCGTGGAAGAGAAGGCCGTCACTATTCATCCGGCCAAGATCACCGGTCTTTACCCAACGAGTCCCATTTTCATCAGTTACCAGAACCTCATTTGTTTCCTTCTGGTTTTCATAGTAGCCCAGCATAGCCGACGGCGCGGAAATTAAAATCTCTCCGGTCTGGTTATAGCTAAGTTCCTTACCGGTATCCATATCAACGATTTTGACCGTATTTGAAACAAGCGGAACGCCCACACTTCCGATTGCGTTTGCACCACGGAATGAACATACGCTTGTAGCGCAAAGCTCCGTCATTCCATAACCCTTGGCCACTTCATAAAGGCAGCCGTTTCTTTTTAGATATTCGTTGACTGTGCGCTCCATTTCTGCATTTAGCGTATCCCCGCCAACACCGGCTGAAATTAGGAAGGACAGGTTCATGCCTTTTGTCAATGGGTCTTCTGCGAGATATTTCAGGTGGTCTGCCAGCGCGGAAAAATGGTTCGGTTTATATTTCGCAAAAAGCTTTGGGAAGCCCTTGGAATCGAATTTGGGATAGAGGATAACTTGCAGACCATAGCAGAGCGTCGTGTGGATGGCGAGCGTCAGGCCATAGATGATAAATGGGGGTAAATCGTCAAAATACTTGTGCTGTCGTTCAAACGGAATATCAAAATATTGGTATCCATGTGCAACAGCATTGATATTGTCATCCGAGAGCATGACGCCTTTGGGGATTCCCGTTGTACCGCCGGTATGCGCAATGACAAAACAACGCTCCTTTTCATATGGAGCATATTCAGGCACGGTATTGACCCCGTGCACAATGAAATCTGCCCAGCGCATATCACCTGATGCCAGCGCAGGCGCTTTGTTTTTCAGTCGGTAAGCGATCCGTTTAACGGGCGGCAGGGAATCCGCAAGAGATACTGTAACGATTCTTTCGACAGCCGTCTCTCTTGCAGCCTTTTGTATGACCGGGTAAGCAAGATCGACGGTAACGACTAATTTTGCGTCGCATTCGGTGATGTAATTCCGGAGCTGTTCTGCGTTTGTCCGCGGGTCGACCAGATTTGCGACAGCACCAAGCCGATCAAGCGCATACAGAGCATAAACTGTTTCGGGCATATTGACTACACACAGAATCACAATATCCCCTTGCGCGATTTTCAATGCCGCAAATGCCTTTGCTGCACTTTCAATTCCATCAAACATCTGACCGTAGGTAATCTTTCGATCGAAATAAATCAGGGCAATATCATCGGGATGCCCAGCGTTTCCACGGCGAATCAGCTCATATGCCGTACATTTCGGCAACGGGGCGTGGATTGCTTCGTCGGAATAGTATTTCAGCCAAGGCTTATCTATGGACGGATAACCGGTCAGCGTTTTTTCTTCCATTTTTACCTCCGTTTTACAGTTGCCCGCGTAAATTTTATTTGACGTATTCCTCCGCTGCCATGCGCTCCAGCGCACGGAAATCCACCTTCCCCGCCGATGTGTACGGCAACGCTTTGACAGAAACAAATCTTGCAGGCGCGGAATGTTCCGGCAGTGCAACACTACAAGCTTGTTTCATTTCTGTTATTGCTGCTTTTTCATCTCCCTTGACAACGGCGTATGCGACTGTGATCTGACCAACGCTGTAATCCGGATCAGGTGCGCCTACCACGCAGCACTTTTCCACGCAGGCGCATTGCGACAGCACCTGTTCCACCTGTGGTGCAAAGGTTTTGAATCCCATATGGTCGATCAGCATCCGCTTGATGCGACCGTCAACGAAAAGGAAACCGTCTGCGTCCATGTGGCCAAGGTCACCGGAGTGCATCCACAACTTACCGTCCTTGTGCTGCTTCAACACCTTTTCTGTTTCTTCGGGATTGCCAAAATACCCACGCATCACCGAGGGGCCAGAGATGCAGATCTCACCCTGCCGGTCATAAGGAAGCTCGTCGCCAGTATCCGTGTCAAAGACTGCAATAACGGTATTCACAAATGGTATGCCGACACTGCCGATTTTATTATAAGACGGCGAACAGACAGAAACAGCCGAGCTGACTTCGGTCATGCCATAGCCTTTGGCAATTTCGCATTTTGCGCCGTGTTGTTTCAAAAAGCTGTTTATCTCCGCTTCCTTCGACGGTTGAAGCGCGTCAGCACCTACGACAGGATTTTTCAGAAATGAGTAATCGGCTTTTTCATTTTTGTCGGATGCCAGTTCTTCCCATGTGGCGGGGACATTGGACATATGGTTGCATTTGTGTTTCCAAACAGTCTCCTTTATTTTGCCGACATCAATATCAAAGCACAAAACGCCTGTTATACCCAGCGAAAGGGGCAGATGAATGCTGCAAACAAGGGTATACGCAATGAATGGGAAACCGATAGACAGCCATTTATCCTGTCGGCTCCACCGAGTGCCACCAATGCGATACTGTGCCACAACAGAATTGACATTTTTGTTTGTCAGCATTACAGCCTTTGATGTGCCGGTAGTTCCGCCTGTATGCTCAAGTATGGCAAGGGCATCCGGACTCTGACTGCCACGAGGAGATTCACATGACTCTGCGCTTTTCAAAAACTCGTGCCAGTGTATAGATTCTTTCGCTGTGTTGCTTGCAGATTTTTTGGCTTTATACAGCACGTTTTTAGGAAACGGAAGTGAGTCGGCAGCAGAGATCAGAACGCATTTATAACCAGCCGACAGTATTTTTGAACAGAGAAGCGGGTCTGCTTCATCGAACAGAAGGCAAACAGGTGTGCGGCTGTCCGTTATTGCGGCAATAATTTCAGCCGCAGGCTTTCTCAGGTCAAGCCAATTTGACACGGCGCCAATTTTGTTGAGCGCGTAGAAGGAATATATAATTTCCGGCGTTGCTATAGAAATAATCGGCACAATATCTCCAGGTCTGACACCGATAGAAATAAACGCCTTTGCTGTGCTGTCTATTCTCTCAAACAGCTTTTTGTATGTAATTTTCTCTCCAAAATAATTAAGTGCTATATCGCTCAGATGATGTCTATTATTCTGCCATAGATATTCATAAATCGTACACTCTGGCAGAGGAGTGTTTATTGCTTCGTCGGTATAGTATTTCAGCCAAGGCTTATCTATGGACGGATAACCAGTCAGCGTTTTTTCTTCCATTTTTACCTCCATTTTACGGATGCCTGTGCAAATTTTATTTGATGTCTTCCTCCGCTGCCATGCGCTCCAGCGCACGGAAATCCACCTTCCCCGCCGGAGTGGTGGGCAGCCTGTCCACAAAATGATACGCGTAAGGCACAGCGTTTCCGTGCAGTTCCTTTTCACAGAGCTGTCCGAGCTGTTCCTCAAGACGGCTTCGATCTGCTGACGGAGCCGGAACGACATATGCAATGGGCAAATACCCGCGCTCACCGTTGGGCTTTCCGATAACGGCGCAGTTCTCCACCTCGGGGCAGGTACACAGAACACGCTCAATCTCCATCGGGTAGATACGCTGCGGTGTGTGATCCGGCCCAATGCCCCAGAATATCCGCTTGATCCGTCCGGTAAGATGAAAGTACCCTTCCGGGGTGATATGTCCAAGGTCTCCCGTTCGCAGCCAGCGGGTACCATTTTCCTCAAAAATGATTTCTTTGGTAGCGTCCTCGTTTTTGTAGTAGCCGATCATCAATGTGGGGCCGGTAACGCAGATTTCTCCATCATGGTCATAGCCCAGTTCCTTCCCTGTGTCGATATCCAGCACCTTGATATTGTTTCTGGGCAGCGGAATCATCTCCGGTACGCGATTCGTGCTGGAGCAGAGTGTCGAGGCAGTTTCTGTCATGCCGTACCCCTTCAGCAAACCGTACGGAGAATGATGCGTCATTAGGAACTGGGTTGCCGCCTGCTCCCACTCCTGACTTATCGCATCACCGCCATAGGCCGCCACCCGCAGAAAGGACAGATTCATTCGCTGCACCCGTTTACTTTTCATCAGTGCCTCGATGTGCAGCGGTCCTCCGCTGAAATGGTTAGGCCGATAGCGCGCAAACTGCGCAGGAAAATGTGCCGGCGCAGGGTCAGGACAAAGCACCTCCTCCAACCCCGTACACAGCGCCATGTGCCCCCCAAAAAACACACCATAGGCCAAAAATGGGGGAATAATGTTCATAAACCTCTGACCCGGCTCGAAATCGAGAATGTTGTCTGACACACGGTATTGAAACGCAAGGGCGTTGGCTGCACCATTGGACACCAGTACGCCTTTCGCCTTGCCGGTAGTGCCGCCCGTGTATTCAATGACCGCCGGGTCTTCTTTTTTCACTGTGCAGGAGGGCAGAGATACCCGATTGCCGGACGCAAGGAATTCCTGCCATGCGGTGGATTCCGCCCGTGGCTGCTTTGCCTTCAGCCGGTACAGCAAGGCCGCGGGCAAAGGCATTGATTGGGCAAGTGAAACGGGAATGACCCGCGCAGCACTGGCAGCCGCTTTGATTTGCGGCATTGCTATGTCCAGCGTAATGATCAGCTTGCTCTCTGTGGTAGCCAGTTGATCCCGCAGCTCCTGCTGCGTGGCACCCATTACCAGGAAATTCACGACCGCTCCAATTTTGTTGGCCGCATAGAGCAGATACATCGTCTCCGGCATGGCCAGCATGCACAGGCTCACCACGTCCCCCGCTTTTACGCCGCTGGCGACCAGCGCCCGGGCGCAGCGGTCAATCTCGGTTTGCAGCTGACGGTGGGAGATCTTCCTGCCAAAATAGTTCAGCGCTGTCTCGTCCATGCGTCCGGCGTTGCAGGCAGTCATGTAATCATACATCGACCCCTCCGGCAGCGGCGCATTCAGCGCCTCCTCGGAGTAATATTTCAGCCACGGTTTGTCGATGGAAGGATAGCCGGTCAGATTTTGTTCAGTCAAATTCTCTTTCTCCATTCCTGATACCTTTGTCGGTTGCATGCAAAGGTACACTTTTGGTGCCATGTAAACCCTTGCATATAAAGTATTCATGTGTTATACTCATGCAGGGAAATATGCCAATAATTAGGATATTTTCAGGATAATAATGTTTGGAAATGAAAGTGTACTTTTTTGTCCAATTTATCCGCGCGCCCATTTTAGAAACGTGCTGTGCGACACACCCAATGCAACTGCGGCGGCTCTGGCTGAGAGCCGGCCGCTTTCCCATTTTTGATACACATCCGCATATTCCTCCGGCTGAGGCAGTGGCTTCCGTCCGAACTGCACCCCCCGTTCTTTTGCCGCAGCAATCCCCTCCGCCTGCCGCTGACGAATGAACTCCCGCTCCGTCTGGGCCACATAGGATAGAAGCTGCAAAACAATATCCGCAATCAATGTCCCCGTCAAGTCCCGGCTCT
Source organism: uncultured Oscillospiraceae bacterium (assembly GCA_934630985.1). GTDB lineage: Bacteria > Bacillota > Clostridia > Oscillospirales > Oscillospiraceae > Faecousia. Next base: position 9,649 of record CAKTXO010000017.1, read on the forward strand.
GCCTGGTATCCAGCAGGGGCATATCCAGCACAACAATAGCCGCTTGTTTTTCCTTTGTGATTACGCGCCACTGCTCCAGAATTTCATCATAATTCCGCCCCAGACGGTCGATACTTTTCACCACAAGAGTATCGTCCTTTTTTAGTTTCTGAACCATTTTCTTGTAGTTCCTCCGCTCAAAGTCCTTTCCGGACTGCTTGTCCATATAAATCTGTTTTTCGTCTATTCCAAATTCTCTCATCGCAATGAGCTGCCTTTGTTCATTTTGTTCTCTCGTGGAAACACGGATATACCCATATTCCATACTACAAGCCTCCAATTTATCGGTATTCGGATAAATTGTAATACAGTTTGCGAACCACTCCGCACAAAAGTTCGATGAACCAGAACAGGTAATAAAACAAGTGCCAGCATCCCGGCATCAAACCGGCACTGCTGGCACAAAACTCAATATGAAATATCTCTGATATAAACAAAAAATCCGAACCCATCCCCCACAGGGAAGAAGTTCGGATTTCTTATGTTTGGTGGACGATATAGGACTCGAACCTATGACCTTCCGCACGTCAAGCGGATGCTCTAGCCAGCTGAGCTAATCGTCCATAGGCGCTTCGTAAGCGCCTGATTAGTATACATGCAGATTCGGCTTTTGTCAAGCCTTTTTTGGATTTTTGCTTACGCCGCCTCTGCCACGGTGGTTTCCGGGGTGGTCTCCGGGACGGTAGCCACGGGCTGGGTTGCCGCCTGAGCGGCCAGCTCCGGGTGCTCCGCCAGATTCTGGTAGTAGGCCTCCCGGTCGGTTTTCGCCTGCGCCAGATCCTCCTGGCAGGCAGTGAGGCCCTCGCCGATGATCTTCATGGTCTTGGCATAGGAATCCTGAGCACCGGCAAGCTCATTGTCCGTCAGCTCAAAGTCCGTCTGCCACTGGTTTTCCTTGTCCTTGAGCAGGGGGAGAATATTGTATTCCCGCTTGCCGTTCTTGGAGTGCATATTCACCCAAGTAGGAATGGCATCGATGCCCGCCACATAGACCTTTCCGTCGGAATATTTCTCAAAGGTTGCATTGAACAGCACACCGGATTCCGTATACCGGGATGTTTTGCTGAACATACCGATTCTCTGATTGGATACCGCATTTCCCAGAGAATAAATGCAGTAGGCCTTATGCTCCGGGTTTTCCGTGCTCTGGAGCAATGCCATAGGCTGCACCACATGAGGGTGGCCGCCCACGATCACGTCAAAGCCCAGGTCGCAGAGCTTCTGGGCCATCTTGTCCTCGGCGGCGTTCTCCTTGATCTCGTACTCCTCGCCCCAGTGAATCAGAATCATCGTGACCTCTGCACCGTCTTCCTTCATTCCTTCCAGAATAGGCTTGAGCTCATTGTACAGCTTATCCGGGTTGCTCTTCGAGAAATAATTCGCCTGACCCTCGTCCTTGATATATCCGTAGCCATTCAAGGAGAAGCTATTTCCGGAAATGCCAAACGCCCAGGAATAGGCCACCATGCCAACCTTGATGCCGTTGATGTCCACCACGGAGTACCGCTTTTCGCCGGGTAGCTGGGTGCCAAGCGTAGCCAAGCCTGCGGCCCGTGTGGTCTCGATGGTACGAATTAGGCCATCACTGCTGGAATCGCCCGCATGGTTATTGATGGTCTGAAACATATCGAAGCCCGCTTCCTTGGCCGACGTTGCCAGCTCATCCGGGCAGCAATACGCCTGATTCGGGATGTGCGGATGAGAAGGCCCACCAAAGGTCGTTTCCAAATTGGCAATGGCATAGTCATAGGAAGTGAACAAATCCTTGCCATAGCGGAATACGGATTCAAAGTTATAGGAACCATCCGCCTGCTGGCAATTCTTGAAAATCGGGGAGTGCATCAGCAGGTCACCGATAATGCCAACACTGGCGGTGGCCACCACATGCTCCGGCTCCGGGGCTTCCGTGGTAGGCGGAACGGTAGTCTCCGGCACGGTGGTGGTCTCAGGCTGAGAGGGCTGGGTGGGCAGCACCAGGGAGCTGTCCTGACTGGGCTTCACATCCGCTTCCTTGTTCACCAGGTCAATGCACAGGTAAACCAGGAAGACAGTCGCCGCCAGCATCAGAACGATCAGAACGGTGAGCACCACGGTCAGAGCCGAATGGCTGCCCTTGGGTTTTTGAGACATTGTGTTCCTCCTTACAGAAACGCGTCCAGCAGATAGTGGACGGAGCGAACGGGTTTGCCGCCCTGCAAATACACCCGGGGCACCCGGCGGCTGATGCCGCAGACGAATTCATAGTTGAAGCTGTCAGCCAGCGCCGAAATGGCTTCCATGGTGATGGTTTCGCCCCCGTCGGTGCCCACTAAGGTGACCCGGTCGCCTACCTTCACTCCGGGAATGCCAGTGACATCCACCATCATCTGATCCATGCAGATCCGGCCTAAAATCGGGGCCTTCTTCCCATGGATGAGCACATAGAATTTTCCGGAAAGATTCCGGCGGTAGCCGTCGGCATAGCCTACGGGAATGGTGGCCACCACCGTGTCCCGGGTGGTCACATAGGTGCCGCCGTAGCTGATTTCCCGACCGGCGGGAAGGGTTTTCACATGGGTCACCCGGCTGAGCCAGCGCAGAGCAGGCCGGAGATTCAGAAGTCCCGGGTCAACCTCGTCGCTGGGGTACATGCCGTAGGTGATGATGCCGGAGCGAACCATCTCATAGGGTGTCCGGAAATTCATAAGCCCCGCGGAATTGTTCAGGTGGCGAATGGGGATGTTCACCCCACGGGCTTTGAGCATGTTGTCAAATTCCGCAAACCGAGCCGCCTGAGCCTCCGCCCGGCTTAAGTCCGCGCAGTCGGCGGTGGCAAAGTGGCTGAACATACCCTCGGCCTGAATACCCGGCAGGGCGGCGATTTCCGCGCAGATGTCCGCGTCTTCCTCCGTGACCTGGAAGCCGATCCGGCTCATGCCCGTGTCCACGGCAAAGTGGAATTTTGCCGTCAGATTCAGAAAGCAGGCCGCCTGGGACAGAGCCTTTCCGTCCTCCAACCGGTAGATAGTGGGGCGAATGTCCTGCAAAATCGCCGTGGGGAAGGCCTCCGTGGGGGTGTAGCCCAGAATCAGAATGGGGGTGGTGAGCCCCGCGTCCCGGAGCTCCAGGGCTTCCAGAATGGAGCTGACACAGAAGAAGGCGCACTTATCCTTCAGAAGCCGCGCCACCTGCACCGCCCCGTGGCCGTAGGCGTCGGCCTTGATGACTGCCATCACCGGCACTCCGGCCTTTTCCCGGATGGCATCTATATTGTCCGAGATGGCATCCAGGTCGATGACCACTCGGGTAGCATCAAAATCCACGAAAATCAGTCCTCTTTTTCAGCGTTTTCCCCATTCTATCACAGCGGAGGGGAAAAGTAAACACGAAAAAGTTTAAGGATTCCTTGCGATTCCTGTCAAACCGTGGTATACTATAAATAATTCAGTATCGATTGGAGGGGAGACCGTGGCACGCACTGACAACTACCTCAAGCAGGCCGCCCAGGCAAAGGCCTACTTTCTGACCTACGACCAGGAAGCCTTAATCCGCAAGCTGAATCTCGCCTATGACGAAGATTATCTCTACCCGGTGCTCTTCTCCCAAACCTATCGGCTGAGCCGAAAAACCGGGGACTTAGCGCGTCAGGGAAAGCGTGGCTGGGAGGATGCCAACACCCACGGTGAGGTGATGACCCTTCTCGATCTGATCTGCGACAGCCGGGAAGACCGGTTCCTCAGCGGAAAATGGAAGGATATGGCCCAATTCGGCCACGCCTTTCATCAGAATCTGCTGGAAGAGCGGGATCCTCTGGCCGAACGCTGTCAGGAAAGACCCGAAGTGTTTCGCCGGTGGTGCGAGGCTCTGGGCGGCAAGCCCATGCCCACGGGGGATATCGCTTATTCCATTGAAGTCTTTGACGGTCTGCCCCTGATGATTCAGCTTTGGTTCGGGGATGAGGATTTCCCCGCCAGTCTACGGCTTCTTTGGGATGAAAACGCCCTGATGTACTTAAAATATGAGACCATGTATTTTGCCCGGGAAGTGCTTCTGTCCCGGCTGAAGCGGGAAATGGAGGAATCAGCATGAAGCAGCGCAAGCATCCGGCTCACCCGATCTACAAAAACAAAACCACTCTGGCGGTTTACCTGACTCTGCGCGCCCTGATTATTTTTATCCTTGTCCGGGCGGTGTTCAGAAGAGAATATGAAAGCGTGTTCCTGTGCGCCCTGTCCCTGGTGCTGATGCTCATGCCCAGCATCCTCTCCAAAAAGCTGAAAATCGTCCTGCCGGACACCTTGGAGATCATCATTCTGCTGTTCATTTTCGCGGCGGAAATATTGGGGGAGCTGAACAGCTTCTACGTCCGGGTGCCCAACTGGGACACCATGCTGCACACCATCAACGGCTTTCTGTGCGCCGCCATCGGCTTCTCCCTGGTGGATATGCTCAACCGGAACGAGCGGTTCTCCATTCAGCTGTCGCCCCTGTATCTGGCCATCGTCTCCTTCTGCTTTTCTATGACCGTGGGGGTTCTGTGGGAGTTCTTTGAATTCAGCGGCGACTATTTCTTCGGCATGGATATGCAGAAGGACACGGTCATTCACGCCATCAACTCCGTGAATCTGGATCCCACCATGTCCAACATCGTCGTCCACGTCCGGGACATTCAGGACGTGATCATCGTTCACTCCGACGGCACGAAAGAAGCACTGGGTCTGGGGGGCTATCTGGACATCGGCATCATCGACACCATGAAGGATCTGTTCGTGAATTTCATCGGCGCGGTGGTCTTCTCCTGCATCGGCTACTTCTACGTCAAGCATGAGGGCAAGGGCAAGGTTGCCAACCGGTTTATTCCCACGGTGGAATTCCCGGAGGAGAAAACAAAGCAGGAATAAAGGAAGGAGCTGTCTCAGGACGACGAGCATGGCCGCTTTTAAAACACGTTGGTTCAAAAAAACACCCACCAGCGAAACCGTAGGGAACGGCCTGCGTGCCGTTCCCTACGGTTTCGCTGGGGGTAGTACCGTTTAACCGCACGGGTTATATTCAAAATGTCACGGGCGGCATGGTAATAGCCGCCCCTACATGCGCAACCCCTCTGCGCCTATTGTTTCTACAATGCGGAACGTGGTACCGCCCCTCATCCACCGCCATAAGGGGCTCCCGCATTTTGACATTTTCAAATAAAGATGTATTTAGGGTCTATCTGAAAACCGTCAACACGCCCAAACAGCGGGTCTTTTCCACCTGCTGGGCACCATTTTTTCTTGCAATACCCAGAGTATTCCTGCAAAAAAATGGCTTCATCAGGCGGAAAATCCCTCGCCGTTGGTCATATTTCCGGTTTTCAGATAGACCCTAATCCTACTATAATTTTATTGACAGAACGAAAATACTGTGCGATAATAATAAAAAGTTCACAAAGTCGGCCGTTTGGCCGCTGAAAATAAGTTCGGGCGGTTGCCCGATGAAAAGGGAAGCCGGTGAGAATCCGGGACGATCCCGTCACTGTGATAGCTAGTTTGCGGCAATATGCCACTGATTTTTTGGGAAGGCGCCGTAAACGTAACTTCAGTCAGGAGACCTGCTTATTTTTGAGAATGCACTTGCGTCGGACAGGGATCATTCTGCAAAATGAAGCTGTTGCCATTTTGGTGGCGTCTCCTTTGCGTATGTTTTTTAGCCGGACGGAAGTCCGGCTTTTTTGCGCCGTATTTTGGGGACAAATTACGAAAGGATGAACAGGTATGAAACATCGGAAAACATGGCTGGCGCTGGCTCTGTGCGCCGCGCTGGTGCTCTCCGGCTGTGCCGGGAAGCAGGAAGAGGCCAAAGGGGACGCATCCCAAAAGGTACTGAATTTCGGCTGTCAGATGTACGATGACGGCTCTGTCAACACGGCCATGGCCATCAGTTCCTCCTGGAACTGTATGCGCTATGGCATCAGTGAAGCACTGTTTAAATTCGACGACAATATGGATGTGGAGCCCTGGCTGGCGGAGAGCTATACGGTGAACGACGAGCACACTCAGTGGGTCATTACCCTGAAAAAGGACATCAAATTCTCCGACGGCTGCCCCCTGACCCCCTCCAGCGTCAAGGCCTATTTTGATTATCTGAAGGAAGTGGGCCCCGGCGGCTCTGCCAAGCCCCAGAAATACCTGGAGTATGAGGCGGAGGTCTCCGCCGATGACGCGGCCAACACCGTCACCATTGTGACCTCCAAGCCCTACGCCAATCTGCCGGGCCAGCTGGCCTATCCTGTCATGGCGATCCTGGATGTGGAGCATACCACGGATTTTGACAACGGTGCCATCGGTACCGGTCCCTATATGATCGACAAATTCAACGGCGTGGGTGTGGGTTACGATATGAAAGCCAACCCCAACTATCGGGAAAAAGTACCCTATGACAAGATCCATATTCTCTTTATGGGCGATGCCTCTGCCAAGACCATGGCACTGCAGAGCGGCCAGGTGGACCTGGTGGAGAACATCACCAATGTTTCGGACATCCAGAACTTCCAGCAGGACGCCAATTACACGGTGGACATTGCCTCCGGTGTGCGCTGCGGTTTCAGCTGGATGAACCTGAATGGGGTTCTTGGCAACAAGACCCTCCGGCAGGCCATTCTCATGGGCATTGACTATGACACCATCTGCTCCTCCAAGACCATTGGCGGGCTCTACACCGCCGGTTTCTCCGTTCTGCCCTCGACCCTGAACTATGGCTACGACAAGCTGGTAAACCCCTATAAGTATGACCCGGAGGGGGCCAAGAAGCTGCTGGACGACGCGGGCATCGTGGATTCTGACGGCGACGGCTTCCGGGAGCTGGACGGAAAGAAAATCGATTTGCACTATGTTTCCTATGAAAACCGGATGCTCAATGATTTTTCCAACGCCCACATGCAGTATCTGGCGGAGCTCGGCATTGCCTGCACCGCGGATTTCGGCAGCTCGGACGACCAGTGGAGCAAGCTGGCCGCGGGAGAATACGATCTCAATAACAACAACTGGACCACGGTGGGCACCGGCGATCCCTTTGAGTATATGGCCAACTGGACCACGGACGGCACCTACTGCGGCTACAGCAATCCCGAGTATGATGCCCTCTATGAGCAGCTCAAGGGCGAAATGGACGCCGAGAAGCGGGCAGAGCTGATCCGGCAGATGCAGCAGATCGTCATCGATGACGCCCTGGTCATTGTGGACGGCTACTACAACTCCTCCATGATCTACTCCAAGAACGTGGGCTACGCCCATATCCATACGGCGGACTACTACTGGCTGACCACGGAGATCACACCTGCTTAAAGAAAAAAACGTTTCTCGCACAGCCGGGGCTTCGGTCTCGGCTGTGTATGCAGTGTATGTAAAAGAGAGGAGGCTGGGCCTTGAAGAAGAAAAAACTGGCCCTTCGGCTGGCGCAGATCCTGGTGGTGCTGGTAGGAATCAGCTTTGTGACCTTTTTGCTGACCTACCTGTCCCCGGGCGACCCCGTGCGCAATATGTATACCGCCGCGGGGATCATGCCCACGGAGGAACTGGTGGCGGAAACCCGGCAGGAGCTGGGCCTCAATGATCCGCTGCCGACCCAGTATCTCCGCTGGCTGCGGAACTGCCTGCGGGGGGACTTCGGAAAATCCTATACCCTGAACAAGCCGGTGACGGAGCTGCTTCTGGGGCGGCTATGGCCCACGGTGAAGCTGACGCTGCTCTCCATGGGGCTGATGCTGCTGCTGGCGGTGCCCCTTGGGATGCTCTCCGCGGTCTATAAGGATCGGTGGATCGATTATCTGGTCCGGGGGCTGACCTTTGTGGGCTGCGCCATGCCCAATTTCTGGGTGGGGCTGCTGCTGATGCTGGCCTTCTGCGTCCATATCAAGGCCTTTCCCGTCATCAGCTCTGCCGGGGATCTGCGCAGTATTTTCCTGCCGGCCCTGACCCTGGCCCTGGCCATGTCCTCCAAATATACCCGGCAGGTCCGCACGGCGGTGCTGGAGGAGCTGAACCAGGACTATGTGGTAGGGGCCCGGGCCAGAGGGATTCGGGAATCGGTGATTCTGTGGCGGAATGTGTTTCCCAACGCACTGCTGCCCCTCATCACCATGTTCGGGCTCTCCGTTGGCAGTCTGCTGGGTGGCACCAGCGTGGTGGAAGTGATTTTTTCCTATCCCGGCCTGGGCAATCTGGCGGTTTCGGCCATCACCTCCAGCGACTATAATCTGATCCAGGGCTACGTTTTGTGGCTGGCCCTGATCTACATGGTCATCAATCTTCTGGTAGATGCCTCCTATGGGGCCGTAGACCCCAGAATGCGGGCAAAGGAGCAAAACAAATGAAAAAGAAAAGTTTTTTCCTTGCCCATAAGCAGTTTACGGTGTTTCTGATCCTGGCGGTGCTGATCATCCTGGGGGCGGTCTTTGCCCAGGTGGTGACCGGCGGCGCAGATCCGCTGAAGGGCTCCCTGACGGAGGCTCTGGAGGCCCCCAGCCGGGCCCATATTTTCGGCACCGACAAAATGGGCCGGGACATCTTTACCCGGGTCATTTACGGCGCAAGGGCATCCCTCAGTGCGACCTTCGGCGTGGTGGCGCTGATTTTCCTGGTGGGCACCGCGGCAGGTGTGACGGCGGGGTATTTTGGGGGCTGGGTGGATGCGGTCATTATGCGTATCGCCGATATGATGCTGGCCTTCCCCGGCCTGGTGCTGGCCCTGGCCGTTGCCGGTATTATGGGCGCTGGCAGCCGGAATGCGATCATCGCCATTGTGCTGGTCAACTGGACCAAGTACGCAAGACTTTCCAGAAGCCTGGTTCTGAAAATCCGGGACCGGGATTATGTGTCGGCGGCCATTGTGACGGGCTCCAAAACAGGACACATGCTGTTTTCCTACATGCTCCCCAACGCCCTGCCCACGCTGATCATTACGGCCACCACGGACTTAGGCGGCATGATGCTGGAGCTGGCGGCCCTGTCCTTTCTGGGCTTCGGCACCAAGCCCCCCGCACCGGAATGGGGCTATATGCTCAATGAAGGCCGTGCCTGCATGCAGTCCGCACCCTGGATGATGATTTTCCCGGGGCTGGCCATTTTCCTGGTGGTGGTGGTTTTTAACATGCTGGGAGATTCCGTCCGGGATATTCTTGACCCCAAGGAGGCGTAAACAATGCTGGAACTGGACCATGTTACCATCGGCTATGGGGAAACCCGGGCTGTGGAGGATTTTTCTTTGCATATGGAGCCCGGCCAGATCGTCAGCCTGGTGGGCGAGAGCGGCAGCGGGAAGACCAGCGTGATCCGCGCCATCCTGGGGTTGCTTCCGGGAGGCGGTGCCGTTACCGAAGGAGAAATCCGATTTGACGGAAAGGATTTGCTGGATGTAACGCCGGAGCAGTGGCGGAGCATCCGAGGCCGGGAAATCTCCATGATTTTTCAGGACAGCGGGGCCATGCTGAACCCTACCCGGAAAATCGGCTCCATTTTTGCGGAGTATCTGCAGACCCATGAGAAACTGACAAAAAAAGAGGCCTGGGAAAAAGGAACCCGGATGCTTGCCAGAATGCGGCTGCCAAGCCCCGAAAATATCATGCGCTCCTACCCTTTTCAGCTCTCCGGCGGCATGCAGCAGCGGGTGGGCATTGCCATGGGCATGAGCTATGAGCCCAAGCTGCTGCTGGCGGATGAGCCCACCTCTGCCCTGGATGTGACGACCCAGGCCCAGATCGTGGGGGAAATGGCCAGGCTCCGCCGGGACTATGGAACGGCCATTCTGCTGGTCACCCATAATCTGGGGGTTGCCGCCTACTTGTCGGACCGGATTCTGGTGATGCGTCAGGGGAAAATCGAGGAGGCGGGAGACCGGAATGCCATTCTCCGCGCTTCTTCCAATGCCTACACAAGAAGTCTGCTGGAATCCGTTCCCACCATGGGAGGTGCGCGTTATGTCTGAACCGGAAGTGATTTTGGAGGCCCTGCATGTTTGCAAAAACTATCCCGCTTCTGACGGCCGATGGCTGCGGGCCAATGATGATGTGTCCGTGAAGCTGGTGAGGGGGAAAACCCTGGGCCTGGTAGGGGAGTCCGGCTGCGGCAAAAGCACATTGATGCGATTCCTGGTGGCCCTGGACCGGCCGGACAGCGGGCAGATCCTCTATCGGGGCCAGGATATTACAGCCCTTCGGGGAGAGCAGCTGCGGCAGACCCGGCGGCATATTCAGATGGTTTTTCAAGACCCCGGTGCCTCCTTCAATCCCAAAATGAAGGTCCGGGACATTGTCTGTGAGCCCCTGCTGAATTTTGGCCTGATCTCCCCAAAAGAAAAGGATGCGGTATGCCGCGGCCTTCTGGAAACGGTGGAGCTGCCGGGAGATTTTGGGGACCGGTATCCCCACAGCATGAGCGGCGGCCAGCGTCAGCGGGTCGCCATTGCCCGAGCGCTGGCCCTCCGGCCCGAAATCCTGATTCTGGATGAAGCAACGGCGGCATTGGATGTGTCCGTACAGAAAAACATCATGGAGCTCATCGTCCGGCTTCAGCGGGAGCAGGGGCTCACCATGGGCTTTATCTGCCATGACATTGCTCTGGTGCAGAGCGTGGCCCATCAGGTGGGGGTCATGTATCTGGGGAGCCTTGTAGAGGTGCTGCCCGGGGAGCATTTGCGGGAGCAGGCCCGGCATCCCTATACCCGGGCGCTGATCGACGCGGTGCTGGACCTGGATACAGACCCGGGGAAGCCCATTACCGTCATGGATTCGGAGCCTCCCAGCCCCCTGGATGTTCCGGCGGGCTGCCCCTTCCGGGACCGCTGCGACCGGTGCTTTGAACGCTGCGCCCGGGAAAAACCGGAGATGCGCTGGCTATCCAAAGACCACGGAGTGGCCTGTCATCTGTTTTCCAAAGAAGGGTAGGATGCCGTGAAGAAAAACGAAAGTCTCATTTCCGGCCCCATCGGTCCGGCGCTGCTGGCCTTTGTGGTGCCGCTGATGCTAAGTTCTCTGGTGCAGCAGATGTATGTGACGGCGGATGCGGTGATCGTTGGGCGCATTGCGGGCAAAAGCGCGCTGGCGGCCATTGATTCCGTCCATACCCTCTTCCGGTTTCCCATCAATTTCATGAACGGCCTTGCTGCCGGGGCCACGATCCTGATTTCCCGGCACTTTGGGGCGGAGAACCGGGACGGCTTGCGCTCCTGTGTGCTCTCCGCCGGCGCCCTGGCGGCGCTGCTTGGAATTCTGTGCGCCGTCGGCGGTGTGCTGCTGACCCCTGGGCTGCTGCAGCTCATGCAGGTGCCGGAAGAAATTTTTGACCAGACCCGGGGCTATACGAGCATTTATTTCGGGGGCATCTGGGCCATGATTTTATACAACATGGCCTCCGGCGTCCTGCGGGCCTTCGGAAACTCCAAAAGCCCTCTGTATATTCTGCTGGTCAGTTCGCTGATCAATATTGTGGGAGACCTTCTGCTGGTGGGAACGCTGGGGATGGGAACCGAAGGCGCGGCCGTGGCAACAGTGTTTGCCCAGACGGTCAGCGCGGCTGTGGCTGTGTGGATGGTTTGGAAAATACTTCCGAACCGGCAGGGCCTCCGGCGGCTCCGGCGGTGGCTGGAGCACCTGTGGGCCATGATACGCCTGGGCATTCCGCTGGCGCTGCAATCGGTACTGTTCCCGGTGGCCAATTCCATTGTTCAGGCAGCGGTGAACACCATGGGCACGGATACCATTGCGGCTTGGGGCATCTGTGACAGGCTGGATATGCTCATCTGGCTCCTGGCGGATGCCATGGGCCCGGCGCTGACCACCTACACCGCCCAGAATATGGGCGCGGGACGCTGGGATCGGGTCTGCGAAGGCAACCGCATCGGCGCGGCCATGTCCGTGGCAGCAGTGGCCGCGGTGAGCCTGGGCCTGTATTTCCTGACGGCCCCCCTGGGCGGCCTGTTCGTTCCCGTAACGGACGCTCCGGCGGTGGTGCCTCTGGCAGTGGCTTTCATGGGGCGCATGGCTCCGTTTTTCTTCTTTTACGCCTTGGCCGAAAGCTTCTCCGGAGCCTGCTGCGGAACGGGGGATACGGTAAGACCCATGATCCTGACCCTTTTATCCATCTGCCTGCTGCGGGTGCTGGGCATCCTGCTGCTGCTTCCCAGGCAGCATACCATGGAATGCATCATTGACATTTACATTGCCTCCTGGATCGCCGCGGGAGTGGGTTTTCTGGTCCTGTGGCAGTGGGAGAAAAAAAGAGTCCAAAGAACGTAAGGCAGCACCTGTGTGGTTGAATGAAACCACCTATCGACGTGTCATTCAGACCTTAAGCGTCAGCGGAGTGGAGGAATCTACTACATGGGAGAAAGGACCAACACAAGATAAAACTTGTTACTTGGGAAGATTTCGGATGTCGAAAAGCGGATGATGCAAATGTTTTATATCACCGTTTGGGGCAAGGCGGTGGAGGACTGGAACGACGAAGAAGTGCTGGACAATCTCTATGCCTTGTCAGACAGCACTACAATGCTGAGTGAGCTGATTAACCTGCTTCAGTATCGTTTTGAGCAGATCGACTTTATTGACGAACCGGTTGATCTGGGCTTCGACTGCCCGCTGGATTTACATTGCACCTATACCCGTGACCAACTGCTGGTGGCAATGGACTTTATGAAACCGTCCACCGTTCGTGAGGGTGTGAAATGGCTGCCGGAGAAAAACATTGACGTGTTCTTTGTGACGCTGAACAAGGCGGACAAGGACTATTCGCCAACCACCATGTACAACGATTATTCCATCAATGTCATTGCGAACCAGTGACCGATGTCACTGGTGTGGCTCCCTCCGGTCACAATCCGTTCCTCTTGGCTCCCACTTTGGGGGAGCTGTCACGAAGTGACTGAGAGGGTAGTCACAAGCCCTCTCCGCCTCCGGCACCTCTCCCAGAGGGAGAGGCAAGTGACCCTCATCCGTCTTGTGCTTGCGGGGGACGCACGAGCCACCTTTACATTATGGAGCAATTGCCACTGGCAATTGTTAGATTTTGATTCGCTGCGCGGAGCACCACCCGGAGGGGAAGGCATGGGGAGACGGATTGCCACGGCAGTGTGAGCACTGGCTCGCAATGCCATTATTGCACCGTCAGTTTCCGGCAGGCAGAAGCCAGCTCCTGAAGGGTGCTGCATGGCACCATGGGGCACACCGCGGCCGTGCTCTGGATACTGCGTACATACTTCCACTTCCCCTTGGGTATGGGGTTCAGGAAAATCACCCGGCCGGACTGCCGCTTGGCCTCCCCCAGAGCCGCCAGAGCCCGGGGCTGGTCGATGGTCTTGGTGTCCGATAGAATCAGAAGGGTAGTGGCTCCGTTCAGCACCGGCGGCCGGCGGCTGCACAGATATTCCAGGGCGGTGCCTAAATCCGTGCCCTTGCCGTAAATTCCGGAATCCCGGACAAAGGAGCGGAAGGAATCCATATTTTGCAGCTGGAAGGCATCCGCCTCGGTGATGGCTTCGGAGAACAGAAAGGTGCGGGAATTGTCGGAAACCTGGTTCAGACTCTGGATAAACCGGAGGGCAAACTCGGAAAACTGCACCATGGAGCCGGAAACGTCGCACAGCAGCACCAGATGCCGCCGATGAGCCCGCTTTTTCCGGTAGCGCAGCCGGTAGAAGCTGCCGCCGGTTTCCAGACCCTTCCGGATGGTTCGCCGGAAATCCAGCTTCCCCGTGTGGCCTCCGGCTCGCCTTTTTGCGGAAAGCTCTCCGTTGATCTGCCGGGCCACACTCTGAATCAGATCGATGGCTTTGGGAATCTCCGTGTCCTTAAACTGGGAAATGTCCCGGTAGAGAATGCCAATTTCCGGATCCAAGGCCTGGGCTCCCGCCCCGGCGTTTTCCAGAAGCATCTGCTGCTCCATCAGGGTCTTGGCAAAGACCGAGTGAATGAACTCACTGTAAAGCTGGGGGTTCCGCTCGGCGGTGCCCCGGTACTTTTCCATGAAATTCCGCAGCCGCTGCCGGGCTTCTTCGGGCATGGCGGCATAGGTCTGCCGCTGCTCGTCGCTCAGGTCCATGGGTTTGCCGGAAAGCTGCAATTCCTCCTGAGCCTCCTGTTGGTGCTGCTGCAATTCCTGCTCCCGCTCCATGGCCTCCTTCGCCTGGCGGCGCATGGCCTCCTCGGAGAGGAAAAAACCGTCAAAGGCTCGGTCGAAGGACAGCTGCTCCTCCCGGGACTTGGCGTAAACCGTCCGCAGGGCGGTTTTTACCTGCTCCCGATCGGCAAGCCCCAGGGCAATCAGCAGCCGTCCGGCGTCCTCGGTTTCCTTGGGGCTGACGGCCAGCCCCTCCATGCGCAGAATCCGGGAGAAGGCGGAGAGCTTTTCCAGGTAGACCCCTGGCTCAGTCATGATGATGTCCTCCACAGCTGCCGCCGCAGGTGCAGGTGTGACCGGGCTCCGGATCGGCCTCCAAGTCCATGGCGTCCAGGTCTTCGTTGTTTTTCAGCACAAAACCGGCGGTTTGCCGCAGTGCGTCCGGGGTCAGCTCCCGAATGCCCAGAGCGTCCAGAGCCGCCGCCCAGTCCAGGGTCTCGGCAATGGAGGGCTT